>NZ_JAHFRY010000121.1:1754-14154 GCF_023266035.1 Nevskia sp. | reverse complement strand
AGGAAACAGAGCCGCGACGAGGCGCGCCCAACACATTCTACGGAGATTGATTCCACGCCTTGTTGGCCTGACGGACGGCTGTTGTACGCTTGTAACAAGTGGCAGACCGAGCCGCTAAACTGCCGCCTCCATTCGCTGCTAACCACTTGAGGGCAATACCTTTGACAACCGTGAACCGTCTGGTCCTGTCGGCGGCTTTAGCGTTGGTACTTGCCGCCTGCGGCGGCGGTGGCACCGATGACGGAGGAGGTGGCGGCACGACCGGCGGCACGACTGGCACCACCACCGGCGGAACGACCGGTGGCGGCACCAGCGGCGGTGGCACCAGTGGTGGAACCAGCACCGGCGGCGGCGCTCCGAGCCCCACGTCGTGCCAGAACGATTTCACCCCCGCTCGCGTAGCAGCGGGCGAGAACTGCGATCCCGCATTGAACCGCGCGAAATTCTGCCCGCTGGTCTCGGGTCTGGATCTTCTGACCAGCCGCACCTCGGTCATTCCCTGCGACGGCGTCGAGGTCAGCACGCACAGTGCGGCGGGCGGCGGCTTCACCACGCAGTACCTCGCGATCAGACCGGCAGCAGGCGGCACGCCGTCGGCCATCTACATGGCGCTGCACTATCTGAACGCCAACACCAGCTACTACGCGAACCTGATCCGGATGAGCGAGCTGGCCAAGGCGCGCAACGTCCTGGTGCTGATCCCGCAGGCACCCGGTGATGGCGGCCTGATCACGCTGCCGATCGCTGGGCTTCCGTCGCCGAACACCGGATTGCTGTCGCGCTGGCCGACGATGGTCAACCAGGCCGTCGAGAACAATCTGCAGCTGCTGGACGGCGTGGTGGCGGATGCCCGAAATCGGTTCAGCGCCAGCGCTGCGCCGCTCTATGTCTCGGGCTTGTCGAACGGCACGCCGATGGCCTACTTCTATGCCTGTGGTCGAGCCGATCAGGTCGAAGCCGTGCTCGCGGTTGCCGGCACCCAGACTGCCGAAGCCGCAGCGATTTGCCGACCCAACCGGCCAGTGGGCCTGGTGATCGTCCATGGCACTTCCGATTTTGTGGTGCCGTACAACGGTCTGCTCGGCTTGACCCGCAGCGTTCCCCAGAACTACGCGGACTTCAAAACCTACGACCAGTGCACCGGTACTGATCAGAGGGCGACGCTGACCTCCAGCGGCTCGACGATCCAGTTCAGTTACGCGGCCAACTGCGCGAGCGGCCGCAAGGTGGTGCTGGCCCAAGCTATCAACAACGGCCACAACTGGCCGGGCGACGACGCCAGCCTGCTACCGGATACGGCATTGAACATCGGCGTGTTCGGCCCGGCGCTGGATGGCATGGACGCCACCATTCAGGGCTTCGATCTGCTTCGCTATACCGCTGGCCGGTAAGGTTTCGGCCGGACAAGAAAAACCCCGCGATCAACGCGGGGTTTTTCATTGCAGCGCTGCGAATCAATCGTCGCCGGCAGCGAAGCCGAGCAACTGCAGCAGGCTGACGAACAGGTTATAGATCGCCAGATACAAGCTGATCGTCGCCAGGATGTAGTTGGTCTCCACACCGTGGATGATGTCCGAGGTCTGCGACAGGATCATGCCGCACATCAAGAGCGCGAACATCGCCGAGATGGCCAGCGCCAGCGGCTGGAAGTAGTAGCCGAACATCGATGCCACCAGCAGGCCGATCGACATCACGAAGGCCAGCATCACACCACCGTAGACGAAGCCGCGCATGAAGCTGAAATCACGGCCGGACTTCACCGCGTAGGCGGACAGGCCGACGAAGATCGAACCGGTCAGGCCGAAGGCCATCATGACGATCTGCGAGCCATTGGCGAAACGGCCGATGTAGCTGTTGAGCACCGGGCCAAGGCCGAAGCCGAGCAGGCCGGTGACCGCAAACACCACCCAGATGCCGTTCGCCGAGTTCGCGGTGCGCGGCACCACGAACCACAGGAGGCCAAGCGAGACCAGCGAGCAGACCATGCCGGCACCGCGCGGCGCGCCCATCGCCATCGAGACGCCGGCCATCAGCGCCGAGAACAACAGCGTCGCGGACAGCAGCAGATAGGTATTGCGCAGCACCGAATTGGTGCTCAGCGCGCTGCTGCCACCGCGTGACGCAGTACTTCCGGCTACCGGAACACTGCGGAATGGATTGGGCGTACTCATCAGGTCTTGCTCCTTGTAAACAAAAGGTAAATTGGCACTCAAGCCACGCCAACGTGGACCGATCATAGCAGCCGAGAGTTCCCATCCAGCAGCCAGACGGCGACGCTGATGGTGCCGGCGATCTCGCACCGCGGCGAGGGATTTGCAGCCTATCCCGACATGCCCCCAGACTGCCCGACACGCTGCCAAGCCCACTGTCGCGAGCCCGGCCCATGACGCAGATCATCGAGATCACCGATTCCGCAGGCCGCATCGTCGCCGGCGAATGGCTGCAGCAGGCCGAGGCGGTACATCGCCAGCTGCGGCCGCAGCTGATGCCGGACTACCTCGGCCAGATGCAGCGCGTGTTTGCCGGCGGCGCGCAGATGCTGGTCGCCGTCGAAGGGCGCTTCGTAGTTGGCCTGACGGTCTGGCGCATTCTCGAAAAGACCTTCTCGCGCAGCGAGTTGTACATCGATGACCTGGTCACCGATGCCGGCCACCGCTCGGCCGGTGTCGGCAAGGCCCTGCTCGCCTGGTGCGAAGCGAAGGCGCGTGATGTCGGCTGCACCCAGCTGACTCTGGACTCCGGCACGCCGCGCCTGAAAGCGCACAAGTTCTATTTCCGCGAGGGCCTGCAGATCACCTCGTTCCATTTCGTGAAAACGCTAGATGGCTAGGGTCTGTTGACACTATCAATGAACCATTCCTGGAAGCTGCATTTCTCGCGATTCCTGACCGCGAGGCCTTCACGCCTGCACGTTGCCGCCCATAGCCATCATCCCTGGCCCGATGTCAGCTTCGATGCCCAGGCCCAAGCCTGGCTCGATGCTGCCGAGCTGATCGACGACAAGTGGCAGCGCGTGTTCAACACGGTGATTCCAGCAGCGCAGGCGCATGTCGCGACGATCCTGCATCTGCCGGATCCATCGACGATCTGCTTCGCCGGCAACACGCATGAATTGTTCATGCGAGCGATCTCGTCGATCGAACACCAGCCGATCCGGGTACTGACTACCGATGGCGAGTTCCACAGCTTCAACCGACAGATGCAGCGCTTTGATGAAGCCGGCAAGGCGGTGATCGAGCGGGTACCGGTGGAGCCATTCGCGAGCTTCGCCGAACGCTTCGCGCAGGCCGCCGCCCGCGGCGGGCACGACCTCGTCTACTTCAGCCAGTGCTTCTACAACAGCGGCTGGCTGGTGCACGAGCTGGCACCGATCGTCAGCGCGGTCCGTGATCCGGAAACCCTGGTGATCATCGATGGCTATCACGGCTACATGGCCGTGCACACCGATCTGTCGACGACCGCTCATCGCGCGTTCTATCTCAGCGGCGGCTACAAGTACGCGATGTCCGGCGAAGGCAACAGCTTCATGCACTGCCCGCCGGGCTTCGCACTGCGCCCGGTCGATACCGGCTGGTTCGCCGGCTTCGCGCAGTTGTCGACCGGCCCTGCGCAGGTCGGCTATGCCGATGGCGGCCTGCGGATGATGGGCGCCACTTACGATCCCACCGCGCTGTACCGGCTCAATGCGGTGATGGACTGGCTGCATGCGCAGAAGCTGACGCCGGCCCGCATCCACGCCAGAGTCGCCGCCTTGCAGGACCAGTTTCTCGATGGCCTCGACAAGCTGTCGCTGCCGCTGTTGAACAGCAAGCTGCTGATTCCGGCTCGTAGCCAGCCGCGCGGCAATTTCCTGTGCTTCCGCACGGCGCAGGCCGGCGCCCTGCAGGCACAGCTGAAATCAGCCGAGGTGATCTGCGATTACCGCGACGATCGACTGCGGATCGGCTTCGGCGTCTATCACGACGAAAGCGACATCGCCGAACTGCTCCGGCGCATCGCGATCACGCTCGCCTGAACGACAACGGCCGCCCGAAGGCGGCCGTTGGTCTCAGCGCAGTTCCAGACTCAGAACGGGTTGAGGCGCTTCTCGCGGGTGTAGGCGAGATAACCGATGTTGGCACCGGCGCGCAGGCCAACGCCAGTACGGATCGGCGCCAGGGTGATGTCGCCAGCGCGCTGATAGTTCAAGCCGATGCCGGCGACTACATAGAGGCTGCCGTCGACGCCAGGAAAGCGCTGGTAGAGATCCTTGGTCCAGTGCAGGTTGTAGACCAGCGTGAACACCTTCGAAGCGTTGCCGCCGATGTCCCAGCCCACGGACGGGCCCTGCCAGTAGACCTTGGTCGAGCCGCCGCCCTTGTAGACCAGATTGCCTTCGCCATAACGCAGGCCGACGACGAACGCGCCGGAGCCTTCGCTGCCGATGATGTAAGCCACCGGGCGACCCAGCTCCGAAAACGCTTTCTCGATTGCCTTGGCGAGACCGCTGGTGGTGCCGCCGAAGAACTTCTCGGCCGCCGCCACAGTTTCTTCTTCGGAAAAAGTTTCCTGCGGCACGTCACCGCCGGCACTGCCCTGCTCGATCGCCGGTTCCGCAGGCGGCTCTTCAGCCTGCAGGCTCGCGGGCGTGGCAAGCCCCAGGGTCAGTGCAAAGGAACAGGCCAGCAGCGCAAGTTTACGAAGCATCATGGTTCATCACCTTTTCTTCTGGTTCTATCCAACGTCTTCTGGTTCTACCCGGCATAGCGCTCAGACCGCAGACGGTCTCGAGCGTTCGCGCTGCTAGGGCTGCGGTCAAGGCACCTCCAGCAGAATAGCCGGAGTGCCTGAACGCAGCCTGAGCGAGCCGCGAGCGACCAGACAAATCAGCGCCTATCCGGCGCAGTCAGCGGCAGATCAGCACGGCGATAGACATCTGCCAGCAACCACAGCGGGCCGATCATCAGGAACTGCACGTCCTTGAAGAACGATGGCTTCTTGCCTTCCACCCGATGGCCAATGAACTGGCCGATCCAGGCCAGCACGAAAATTCCTGCCATCAGCGGCAGATGCCAGCCGCCGAGCGCGGCGTAGCTGATCTGAACCAGCGTCAGCACGATGGCGATCACCGGCACCAGCCCCAGCATCAACCGCCATGACAGCAGTGAGTAGTAGACCAAGGTCAGCACGCCGGCCAAGGTCGCCGCGTTGATCAGCGCATCACCACCGGGAATGGCGCGCAGGAAGCCGAACGCCGTCAACACGATCGGCGGCACACACAGCCAGTGCAGGCGCTTGTTGACCGGGTTGCGGTGACTGTCGCTGTACTCGGCAAGCCAGACGTGGATCGATTTCATGGAGTTGGCGCAGGTATCAAAGCGTGGATAGCCACAGGACATGCGGCCAGCGGGCGGTCAGCCCGGTCGACGAATAGTAAACCTGTCGTTCCGAGCAGGCCGCGAAACAGATCGGCATCGCGCTGATCTATTCGCAGGCGTAATGAGCTGGGAACCGCTTTCGAAACAGACTTCGTAAAGCTAGGCAAAGCTGAACGGAAACCCCGGGAATTCAGCCCGGAGAAGGCTTTTCTGCATGCTAGGCTGCGGCCTTCACAGCATATAGACACCGTCACCACGATGCGCAATCTCGACCCCGCACAGTTCCAGGCTCTGATCGCGCGTGCTGACGCCGTGCTGCTCGACGTGCGCTTGCCTGAGGAAATCGAGATCGCCGCCTTGCCCGGCGCGGTCAATATTCCACTGGCCGAACTCGGCGCAAGGATGAGCGAATTAAACCCTGAGGCGCCGATCGCCGTCTTATGCCATCACGGTGTCCGCAGCGAGATGGCGGGGCGTCTGCTGGAGCGCAACGGTTTTGTCGATGTATCGCATCTAACAGGCGGCATCGACGTCTGGTCGCGTGTCATCGACACCCGCATTCCCCGTTATTGAATCTCGCTGAAATGGCCCCGCGCCCGTAAGACCCACATCGAACCCAGGAAGATTCATGTTCATGCGCCGTCCCCTTGCCCGCGCTCTGCTGGCGTCCTTGTTCCTGACGCCAAGCCTCGTCTCGGCGAACGATCTGCTGGAAACCTATCGCAAGGCACTCGATCAGGACACCACGCTGGCCGCGGCCCGATTCCAGCGCGATGCCTCGGTGGAAGCGAAGCCGCAGGCGCTGTCGGCCTTCCTGCCGCAGTTGACGGCCCAGGCCGGGCGCTCGCTGGAGCGCACCAAGATCGATACCGGCGGTGATGCGATCCAGACCGATCCCACCCAGAACGTGCGGCCCAGTGCCTATTTCAACCGCGCCGATCAGTACCAGGTGTCGCTGTCGCAGACCATCTGGAGCTTCGAAGCCTGGCGGCTGCTGAAGCAATCCGATTCCCGGGTCGCGCTTGCCGAAGCAACCTTCCGCGATGCCCAGCAGGCGCTGATCCTGCGGGTCGCCCAGGCCTACTTCAATGTGCTGGCAGCCGGCGATGCGGTACGCACCAACACCGCCGAGCGCGATGCCAACGAGCGCCAGTTGCTGCAGGCGAAGAAGCGCTTCGAAGTCGGCCTCGCCGCGATCACCGATGTGCAGGAAGCGCAGGCCGCCTACGACGCCAGCGTGGCGACGCTGATCGGCGCCGAGCGCACCCAGTCGAACGCCCGGCGCGCGCTGGCCGAAATCACCAACGGCTATGCCGAAACTGCCGAGGGTCTGATCGAGGAAATTCCGCTGCCGAGCCCGGACCCGGTCAGCGTCGATGACTGGCTCAAGGTCGCGCGCGAGCAGAACTACGCCGTCCAGATCGCGGAACTCAATACCGCCGTGGCCGAGAAGGCCGTCGGCGTCGCCTACGCGCGGCACTATCCGACGCTCAATCTGACCGGCACCTACGGTTCGAACACCAACTCGTCGGATTTCCAGACCAATGCCGATCGCGGCACGGTCGGCGTCAATGTCAGCCTGCCGATCTTCAGCGGCGGCCTGACCCAGTCGCAGGTTCGCCAGGCGGCGGCCACCTTCCATCAAAGCCAGTCGCAGCTCGAAGGCTCGAAGCGTTCGATCGAACGCCAGACCCGCGACGCCTATCAGGGCGTGATCTCGGGCATCGCTTCGGTGCGCGCCAATCAGCAGGCGGTGAAGTCGAATCAGACGGCGCTGGAATCGAGTCAGGTCGGCCTGCAGGTCGGCACTCGGACCGAGGTCGACGTGCTGAACACGCTGCGCAATCTGTATATCGCCCAGCGCACCTTCTATCAGAGCCGCTACGACTATCTGATCAGCGTGCTGACCCTGAAACAGCAGGCCGGACGGCTGACCGAGACCGATCTCGCCGACATCGATCGGATGCTGCTGGTCAAGCCGGCGCCTTGATGGCGAAGGTTCCAGGCGGCTTGCGCAGCCAGCCCTGAACCCGGATTTGCTCATGTCACAATCGGCCATCCTCCCGATGGCCGCAGCTTTGAATGCGGCCGTTGGTCAAGCCCTATCCAGAGAACTCCATGAGCGCATCTGCCTCACCTCCTGCCGTGCCTCAGCTGACGGTTCGTGCCGTCGTGCTGTCGGTGATCCTGGCGATGATCCTCGCCGCGGCGAATGCCTATCTCGGCCTGTTCGCCGGTCTGACCATCGCCACCGCCATTCCTGCCGCCGTGGTCTCGATGGCGGTGCTGCGGGTTCTGGGCGGCGGCACCATCCTCGAAAACAACATCGTCCAGACCGGCGCCTCGGCCGGCTCCTCGATCGCCGCTGGCGTGATCTTCACGATTCCGGCGCTGATCATCCTCGGCTACTGGCAGGACTTCCGGTACTCCTGGGTGCTGGCGATCGCCGGCCTCGGCGGCCTGCTCGGCGTGCTGTTCTCGGTGCCGCTGCGGCGGACGATGATCGTCGAAGAACCACTGGCCTTCCCTGAAGGCAAGGCGGCTGCCGAAGTGCTGAAGGCCGGCGACAATCCCGGCCCCGGCGTGCGGACCCTGGCCTTCTCCGGCGCGCTCGGCGCGGTCATCAAGCTCGCCGCCGCCAGCGGCCTGAAGATCATTCCCGATGCCGCGATCGGCGCCACCTTCATCGGCAAGTTCTTCGCGTTCATGGGCGCCAACCTGTCGCCGGCGCTGCTCGGCGTCGGCTACATCGTCGGCCTCAATGTCGGCATCGTCGTGGTCGGCGGCAGCATCCTCAGCTGGCAATTCGCGATTCCGATCTACCACGCGTTCTTCCTCGATACCGATCCGGTGCTCGCCACCAAGATCGCCGGCGCCAACGCCGAAGACCTGGGTTATGCGATCTGGTCGGCGAAGATCCGCTATCTCGGCGTCGGCGCCATGCTGACCGGTGGCATCTGGACGCTGTTCTCTCTGCGCAAGTCGCTGGCCTCCGGCATAAAAAGCGGCCTCGCTGCCGCCCGCAAGAACACCGCCGGCACGGTGATCGCCGAAACCGATCGCGATCTGCCGATGAAGTGGATGCTGATCGCGCTGGTGCTGTTCACCATTCCGCTGGCGTTGCTCTACCAGGCGATCGTCCACGACTGGCTGGTCAGCATTCCGATGACCCTGATCATGATCGTCGCCGGCTTCCTGTTCGTGTCGGTGTCCGGCTACCTCGCCGGGCTCGTCGGTTCTTCGAACAACCCGGTGTCCGGCATCACCATCGCGACCATCCTGTTCGCCTCGCTGGTGCTGATCCTGCTGCTCGGCCGCGATTCACCGATCGGCGCTGTCGCCGCGATCATGATCGGCGCCGTGGTCTGCTGTGCGGCCTCGGTCGGCGGCGACAACCTGCAGGATCTGAAGGCCGGTTATCTGGTGGGCGCCACGCCCTGGAAGCAGCAGTTGATGCTCGGCATCGGTGCTTTTTCCTGTGCACTGGTGATGGCGCCGGTGCTGAACCTGCTCGCTGCGGCCTACGGCATCGGCGCACCGACGCCGGAGCATCCGAATGCACTCGCGGCGCCGCAGGCGAACCTGATGGCCTCGGTCGCCAAGGGCATGTTCGGCGGCGAACTGCCGTGGAATTTCATCGCCATCGGCGCGCTGATCGGTGCCGTGATCGTCGCGCTCGACGAAACCCTGAAAGCGCGCGGTTCGAGTTTCCGGGTACCGGTGCTCGGTGCCGCCATCGGCATCTACCTGCCGCTGGAACTGATGGTGCCGATCTTTCTTGGCGGCCTGCTGGCCCATCTGGTCGAGCGCTTCCACAAGGTCGACGCCAGGGACGAAGAGGCGCGTGATCGCATCCATCGCCCCGGCACGCTGTTCTCAGCCGGCCTGATCACCGGCGAAGCGCTGATGGGAATCCTGATCGCGATTCCGATCGTGGTGTCCGGCAAGGGCGACATCCTGGCGCTGCCGGCGCAGTTCCAGTTCGGCCAGTTCGTCGGCCTCGTCGTACTCGCCGTGACCGCCTGGCTGCTGGTTCGCGCGGCCACCCGGCCCGATCCGCCCGCGCCCCATTCCTGATCCGGAACCCGCCATGTCCAAGCCCAACATTTCTCGTCTGGCGCTCGCCGCCACCTTGAGCCTCACCGCCCTGATGACCACGACAACCGCTCTCGCCGCACCCGCCATCACACCGTTCAATGCCGACGCGCTAGTGCGCCTCGAACGAGTCTCCGATCCCCGCGTCTCGCCGGACGGCCGCAGCATCGCCTACACCTTGCGGACCACCGATTACGAGGCCAACAAGGGCGTTCAGTCGATCTGGCTGCACGATCTCGAATCCGGCACCACGCGCAAGCTGACCGCCGGCACCGGCTCCTCGCACACGCCACGCTGGGCCAATGACGGCGCGCTGTATTTCCTGTCGACCCGCAGCGGCTCGCAGCAGGTCTGGAAACTCGATCTCGCCGCTGGTGGCGAAGCGCAGCCCGTCACCGAACTGCCGCTCGATGTCAGCGCCTTCGTGCTCGCGCCGAGTGGGGATCGCATCGCCATCAGCGTCGACAGCTTCCCGGATCTTGGTGCCGATCTCGCCGCAACCAAAAAGCGCTTCGACGAACGCGCCGCTCAGAAGAACACCGGCGAGCTGTACGAGAAGCTGTTCATCCGCCACTGGGACACCTGGAAGGACGGCACCCGCGCCCAGCTGTTCTCGTACGCACTCGACGCGCAAGGTGCGGTGACCGGCAATCCGGCCTGGCTCAGCGCCGGCATCGACGGCGACGTGCCGAGCAAGCCTTTCGGCGGCGATGAGGAAATCACTTTCACGCCGGACGGCAAATCGGTGATCTATGGCGCCCGCATCGCCGGCGTCAGCGAATCCTGGAGCACCAACTTCGATCTGTATCGCGTGCCGGCCGATGGCTCCGCGAAGGCGGAAAACCTGACTGCCGACAACCTGGCGATGGACACCGGTCCGGTGGTGTCGCCGGACGGCAAGTTGCTGGCCTATTGCGCGATGAAGCGCCCGGGCTTCGAAGCCGATCGCCTTGCGATCATGGTTCGCGATATCGGCAAGGATGGAAAAGTCGGCCCGGCCCGCGAGATCGCGCCGAAGTGGGACCGCTCCGCCGGCAGCCTCCAGTTCTCGCCGGACGGCCGCAAGCTCTACACCGCAGCCGACGACCTGGGCAACCACAAGCTGTTCTCGGTCGAGATCGCCAGCGGCAAGGTCAAGGCACTGACCGGCGACGGTCATGTCGATGGCTTCGCACTGGCTCGCGATTCGCTGATCTTCGCGATGAACACGCTGAAAAGCCCGAACCAGCTGTACAAGATCAAGCTGTCCGGCAGCGCACCGCTGGCGCTCACCGATCACAACGCCGCCACACTCGCCGGCCTGGGCTTCGGCGATTACGAGCAGTTCAGTTTCAAGGGCTGGAACGACGACACCGTGTACGGCTATGTGGTCAAGCCGGTCGGCTACGAGAAAGGCAAGAAGTACCCGATCGCCTTCATCATCCACGGCGGCCCGCAAGGCAGCATGAGCAACGACTTCCACTACCGCTGGAATCCGCAGACCTATGCCGGCGCCGGCTTCGCGGCAGTGTTCATCGATTTCCACGGCTCCACCGGCTACGGCCAGGCGTTCACCGACGCCATCTCCGGCCACTGGGGCGACCGCCCGCTGGAAGACCTGCAGAAAGGCTATGCCGCCGCACTCGCCAAGTACGAATTTCTCGACGCCAATCGCGCCGTTGCCCTCGGCGCCAGCTACGGCGGCTACATGGTCAACTGGATCGCCGGCAACTGGTCATCGCCGTGGAAAGCCCTGGTCAACCACGACGGCGTGTTCGACAACCGCTCGATGGCCTATTCCACCGAAGAACTCTGGTTCGACGAATGGGAGAACCTCGGCACGCAGTACGAAAAGCCGGCGAACTACGAGCAGTTCAACCCGGTGAACCACGTCGCCAAATGGACCGTGCCAATGCTGGTGGTTCAGGGCGGCAAGGATTACCGGATTCCCGTCGAGCAGGGCATCGCGACCTTCACGGCGCTGCAGCGGCGCGGCATACCGAGCCAGCTACTGCACTTCCCGGACGAGAATCATTGGGTGTTGAAGCCGCAGAATAGTGTGCAGTGGCACAGCACGGTGCTGGCCTGGATCAAGCGGTGGACAGCGGCTGAGTGATCCACACGCAAGGCGGGATTGCGATGAAGCTGTTATCCCGCCTTACCGATTTCCGAATTGATTTCGCTCAACCCCGACCTATCCAGCTTTTTGTTGGCGAACGTCGGCGCAGCCACAATCCATCAGTGCTGTAACTGCAAACTATAAAAAGCCACATCCGTGGCATCCCCTACCCTATTCCCCTTGTTCGACGCGGAACTGTAGGCCCCCGCCTTGAAGTACACCGGCACCTTGTTCCACGAAGCGGCAGGTACGCGGTTGACGGTGTTGCCATTGACCGTGACTGACGCAGTCGAGCCGATCCACTGGATCTGGTAGTCGATGCGATCGCCGATCTTGACGTTGCTGGCCAGCACGAATGCCGTCGCCGCGTCGCTTTTGGGCTTGGTATAGAACTTGGCTTCGACCGTCTTCTTGTCGATGTCGTAGTAGACCAGCACGAAGATCGAATCCAGACCATGGATCTGGCCGATGATCGCCTTGCTGGATTTCTTGGCGACCTTGTCGACCCGGCAACTGGCGTTCATGGTGCCGCCGATGGCGTTGGTCCACTCGGTCGGGCCCGACACGCGATAAAGCTCGCGCAGTTCCGAACGGGTGTGGTCGCCACCGGAGCCCGGGCTGGTCGTCGCGCCGTTTGCCGGGGAGTGAAATGACACTGCACCGGAACTGTCGGAATAGAAATATTCCGACGAGTAACCCGGCGAGCCGTTGAGCTTGCTGTTGTCGACTTCATCAGCCTTTCCGGAAGCTCTGCCGTTCTTGTCGACCGGCAGGGTCAACTTGAAGTGCGACAGGTCGATCATCATCTTGGGGGCGGTTGATACCCGGTTCGCCGCGCTGGTGCTCGCAC
>NZ_JAHFRY010000121.1:0-1744 GCF_023266035.1 Nevskia sp. | reverse complement strand
CGCACTGAAAAACAAGGCCAGCACCGGGATCGAGAGGCTGGCAATACGTACGCTCATGTTTAGAACTCAGTTGTTGAAAGTAGGAATAGCGCCGAAATCTCTATGATTTTCCCTGGCCAGATAAATTCAGAAATTTCTATTAATCAAAACGTTGCGCGCATGGATAAACGGCCCAGTCGAAATTCGACAATGGCCAGATGTCCGAACAATTGAGATTTCCCCATTTTTTTGCAGCGCAATCTATTATTGCGGAGTTTTTCTAAATCTGTACTCGCCCTGATACACTTTTTCCAAGCATACGGCATGCCATCGCCGCGGCTTTTCGAGCCGATCAACTAACCCAATGGCGGCCTCTCTGGCCGATTACGGGCTTCGTCCCTAAAGTGCCGATACGATCCCCAGGCCCCCAAACCTCCGATGCGCCACGCTGACTGGTATTTCGATTTCATCTCCCCGTATGCCTACTTCGCGCTGCTGCGGCTGGACGAATTGCCGGGCGACGTCGATATCCGGCTGAAGCCGCTGCTGTTCGCCGGTCTGCTGAATCACTGGGGACAGAAAGGGCCGGCGGAGATTCCGGCCAAGCGGCTCTGGACCTACCGCTCCTGCGCATGGACCGCAAAGACGCTGGGCATTCCGTTCCGTGCGCCGGCCGCTCATCCGTTCAACCCGTTGCCCTACCTGCGGCTGGCGATTGCCGCCGGCTCGACGCGCGCGGCCGTCCACACCATCTTCGAGGCGCTATGGACCACCGGTGCTGATCCCTCGGATCCGGCTATGGTCGCTGCGTTGGCCGCCCGGCTGTCAGTTCCGATCGCCGCGCTGACGACGGCGGATACCAAACAGATCCTGCGCACGAATACCGAATCCGCCGCTGCAGCCGGCGTGTTCGGAGTGCCTACGCTGCTGATCAACGGCGAGCTGTTCTGGGGTGTCGACGGCCTGGACTTCGCAAAAGCCTACCTGGCCGATCCATCGATCTTGGCCAGCGAGGAAATGCAGCGCATCTCGACTTTGCCGATCGCCGCCTCACGAATCTGAAGCTGCGAAATGCTGTTTAGCGTCGCCGCCCGGTAGCGCCGGTCAGCGAACCGAGCAGCCCACGCAACAGCTGCCGCCCAACCTCTCGACCCACCTGCGAGCCGACGCTGCGGACTACGCTTTTAGCCGCCGCCTCGAATACCGTTTCGCGATTTGAAGGCCGTGCGGTTGGTCGTGTGGCTGGCGTTGGTGCAGGTACGGCGCTTCCGGAATCCCACCAGCCGCCGCCTTGTGGGGCCGATGGAGCCGCCGCAGGCGCCTGATCGGCTGCCTCCGGCGCTGCGCGCGCCGCGAGCTTTTCGTAGGCGGATTCCCGGTCCACCGCGGTGTCGTACTTGCCGCCGACCGGGCTGCGCGAGCGGACCATCTTGCGTTCATCCGGTGTGATCGCGCCGATCCGCGACCGCGGCGGGCGGATCAAGGTGCGTTCGACGATGCTGGGAATGCCGCCTTCGCCGAGGCAGGACACCAGCGCTTCGCCGACGCCGAGCTGCTGAATCGCTTCGGAGACATCGAGCTTCGGGTTGGCGCGGAAGGTTTCGGCCGCTGCCTTGACCGCCTTCTGGTCGCGCGGTGTGAACGCCCGCAGCGCGTGCTGCACGCGATTGCCTAACTGGCCGAGCACGGCATCGGGCAAGTCCAGCGGGTTCTGGGTGACGAAGTAGACGCCGACGCCTTTCGAGCGGATCAGCCGCACCACCTG
>NZ_JAHFRY010000243.1 GCF_023266035.1 Nevskia sp. | reverse complement strand
CGTGACTCGGGCGCTGTTGGCGTCCTGCTCGGCATTCCACGGCCCGCCGTACTGGAACGGCGGCTCGAACATCGCGAAGAAATCGGCGTAGGTCGCACGGCCGATCTCCAGATAAGGCTTCACGTCCCGGTTGTCCGGCTGGATCGGCAACGCCACCTTGAACATCGCCGCCTGGTGATCGGCCTTCGCCGCGGCCATCAGTGCCTTGGCATCGATGTAGGTCATCTGGTCCGGCAGACGGCCCTTGTCATCGAAGGCTTCGTTGGCGTCCCAGTTGTCGACCTGCACGGCGTGCAGGCGATCACTCTTCCAGGGAATGGGGTCGCCGCCCATCAGATAGAACACGGTGAAGCTGGTCATGCTCGCGGCGATGCCGAGGGCGATGCCGAACACCATCAGCGCGGTGAGCACCGGGTTGCGGCGCAGGCTTTTCAGCCCCAGTTTCAGGTAGTAGCCGAACATGATCGTGGTCTCGTCTTCAGCCGTGCGCCGCATGTGCGGCAACCACACCAAGCCCGCGCATGCGCGGTTCGGCATGGATGTCGACGACCTGGCCGTCGATCACATGAACGTTGCGCTGGGCACGCGCCGCCAGTTCGGAATCGTGGGTGACCATCAGGATGGTTGCGCCTTCGGAATGGAGTTCCTCCAGCAACTGCATCACGCCGCGCGCCATCTGGGTATCGAGATTGCCGGTCGGTTCATCGGCGAGCAGGATCTTCGGCGAACCGGCCAGCGCGCGGGCAATCGCCACCCGCTGCTGCTGGCCACCGGACAGCTCCGAGGGGTAATGGCGAATGCGTGCCGACAGCCCGACTCGCGCCAGCGCGTCCTCGATGCGCCGCTTGCGTTCTGCCGCATTGAAACCGCGATAACGCAGCGGCACGTCGACGTTGTCGAACAGGTTGAGATCGGGAATCAGGTTGAAGCCCTGAAAGATGAAGCCGATCTTTTCGTTGCGCAGCTTCGAGCGCGCCGCGTCGTTCATGCCGCGCACGTCGACGCCGTCGAGGAAGTACTCGCCGCCGGTGAATTCTTCCAGCAGGCCGGCAATGTTCAGGAAGGTGGTTTTGCCCGAGCCGCTCGGCCCGGTGACGGCCACGAACTCGCCTTCACGAACGTGGATCGAGAAATCGCGCAGCGCATGGGTTTCGATCAGATGCGTGCGGTAGACCTTGGACAGGTGGTTCATCTTCAGCATGGCTTTGCTCCGTTGTTCATGGTCGTGTCTCAGTGCAGGACGACCTGCGCCGCACTCTTGAAATCATCGGTCCCGGAAATCACGATCCGGTCGCCAGCCACCAGGCCGGACAGGATTTCGACACGATTGAGGCTGGTGGCGCCGACTTCGATCGGCGTGCGTTCGGCGATGTCGCCGCGAATCACATAGGCGACTCTGCCGGCACCGGAATCGAGGAAGGGGCCGCGCTGCACGGTCAGCACGTCCTTGCGCTCATCGAGCAGCACGCGCGCCGACAACCGCTGGTTCTGGCGCAGGCCTTCCGGTGGCGCGCCGCTGAAGCGCACCCGGGCCGAAACCTGGCCGGCCACCACTTCCGGCGATACCGCACTCAACTCGCCCGGCCACTGCTTGCCGCCGCCGCTGATCTGCGCCGGCATGCCGGTCGCCAGATCGCGGGCGAAGCTTTCCGGCACCTTGATTTCCAATTCCAGGCGACTCAGATCGACCACCGTCAGCAGCGGCGTATCGCGTGCCACGCTGGCCCGCTCGGCGATCAGCAACTGGCCGATCTGCCCGGCTACCGGCGCCTTCAGGCTCAGCTGGCCGACCTGACGCGCCAGATCACCGACCAGCAGCTGCTGGCGATCACGGGCCAGCTTCTTCGATTCGACATCGAAACGAATCTGCTCCGGCTCCATCAGCAGATCTTCCTTGGCCCGGCTCAGCGCGAACTCGGCCTTCTCCAAGGCGTCCTCGTTGCGCAGCACCTGCAACTCCGAATACGCGCCCTGCTCGTACGCCTTGCGGCTGCGCTCGACTTCGCGCATCGCCGTCTTGCGATCGACTTCGGCGCGGTCCACCGATTCCTGCACGGTCATCTGCTGACGCCGCGCCTGCAGCCGGGCGCGCTGGAAATCGATGTCGAGCGCCGCCAGCTGCGACTGCTCCTGGGCCAGCCGATTGCTCAGCTCCGGGCTGTCGATGACCGCGATCACGGCATCCTGCTCGACCCGATCGCCAGCCTGCGCCCGCAGCTGCACGATGCCGGCTGCCGGGGCGTACAGGGTCGGGCTCACTGCCGCGACGATGCGTCCTTCGGCGGCGATATCGCGAACGAAATCGCCCCGCTCGACCGTCGCCACATTCAACCGCGCCAGGCTGGCCGTGGCTTCCGCCATCAGCAGGCGACGGGCCGCCGGCAGCGCAAAAGCCAGCACGATCAGCAACAGCACAGCGCCCGCCAGCCAAGGCGCACGGCGCCGCCAGGCCGGCGCTGCGGCGATCACGCGATCCTGGGCTGTGGTTTCACGAAACATGCGGTCTCCATCACCGTGCACGGACGGTGATCGTTGAAAGGAATTCGATAGCGCGGGGCGTTGGCGCCCCTTGGTAAAGGGCCTTAAACCCAGATCATCGCGTCGCCCGGCCGGCGCTTGACCAGCCGCAGATTGCAACCGGATTTCGGCGCCATGCCGTACTTCGGCGCGGCTTCCGGCAAGGCATCACCGGCACTGCGCCGGCAAGGCACGCCGGGGTGTGGAACTTCTGCACCACCGACGCGAATTTCTGGTCTGGCTTCCGTCCGCTTCACCGCCGTTGCCGACGCCGCGAGGGCATCGATCTGGCCGCTGAGAATCATCCGGCTGCCCACCGCCGTCAGCGCCGGCAAGCTCAATCCCAGACCCAGCACCATCACCCCGATCCGCTTGTGCATCGCGACTCTCCCGTTCCGATTGCAGGCTAGTTAGCGCAAACGGCGTGCCGGGTTCGATGAGTGGCCTACATAGCTGTTTTTGTTGATTAAAGAGACTGTTCACCGGCTCGACGAAAGTGTCCGCGGACAGACGCCGGACAGTGTCCGCAGGCGAGACGGACATCGATGCTGTCAGGGCTCAGCCCAGCGACGGGATCCCGCAGGAATCGTCACTGCCCGCAAGAGCGCCAACCACTCGAAATCGGCATCGACGAAGCAATGCGCATAGGCCGGGATCGGCGCTTGCTTTTGCGTCTGGTCGACCAGCCCTTCCACAGCTCTCCCGGACCCGGAGCTCGCAGAAATGACCTACCCGATCGACCTCTCCAAGCTGAACATCCGCCACCCAATCATTGGCGCCCTGCTCGTTCTGGCCATGCTCCCCGCCGATGCGCGCGAACTGCCCAGGCCGCATGCACCGAAAGCCGGGAGCACCTTCACCGTCCGCGCAAGCTCGATGCTGGAAGGAATCAAGTCCCTGAAACCTTGGGGAAAACCCGCAAACGGCGTGATCGCCGCCCCGGCCACCGAGCAACGTTCGCTGCAGCGAACGCTGACCACGGAATCATCGTCCAACACCGACGAACTCACCGTCTCCCCCAAAGCCCAACCGATCGTCTGGAACGTCGACTACCCCACCCCCGGCAAACTCAAGCTCGGCCACTGGAAGTTCGGGCAGTCCAAAGGGATCGGCTTGATGGCAAGTTTTCCACTCAGTGGGAAGCGGTGACTTTGCAGGCAGCCGCCTCGGCTGATGGCTCGACTGGAAACCTACAAGCGAAGGGCCGCAACTAAATCCGCTGTCATACCGGCGAAAGCCGGTATCCAGAGCACCACGCGCGAACTCCCCGACTCTGCATTCCGGCTTCCGCCGGAATGACGGTAGTGAGGTGACTGAGCTTTTGATGGACCTCAGATAGGCCGTTGCCGTGGCTTCTGCTTCTGCCTTTGACGGTCTTCCCTTACTTGGCGCCGAGCATCGCAGGCCATGGCGGAACGGGCCCCACAGGGGGGGCGAGGCAGGAGCCGAAGCCTTTTTGCCGCGCCACGGAAGGCGCGGCAAAAAGTCCCGACATGGCCGAGAAGCGCAGGGCATCGACGGGCCAGCTTCATCGGCCCGGCGACGCGAAGTGTGGGGCGCACTTCTTTGGTGACTTTCTTCATGCGTTTGAAGAAAGCGGGAAGCGATTAAAGCTTCCCGCGCGCGAAAGCGCGGAATAGTGCGCTGAAATCAGCAAGCAAATACAACAGATCGATCAAGTCCGAAAGCGCATCAATCGAACCCGCATCAAATCCATCGGGATGCGCGATGAAGCCGCTTTTCCGACCTACGCTGGCTTAGATTTTTTTAAGCTTGTTCTGTAACTGATAGCTGCTATCAAATACAGATAAAATTTCTATATCCGTAAATCCCAAAATCCGAAGCAAGTGAAGTTGAAAAATAGCTTCCATTTTTTGACAGAGCGCCCATAAATCCGCACCAGAAGCAGCTGAAGACTCCAAATATTTTTCATAATGCGTCAGATAGTTTCTTGTATCAACGATAGATCTTACTAATTTTTTCCGATCGTCACTACTTCCAAAATTTTTCTTAAAAGGCTCAATAATGCTTTTTATTCTTCGCCCAAAATTAATTTCATTTCCATGCACTAATCTTCCAGATAACCATTCTTGCTTCTCTTCTGGGCATTGCATAATCAGTTTTTTGGTTAGCTTTTCAAAAACTTCTTCATCCATTAATTTATCATTCGACGTCCTCCGATGATAAGTTTCAAGTCCTTGAGCAAGCGCCAAGAACTTGCCCTCCAAATATTTGTACGCACCCGTCTTATTAGAAAAATATAGGTTCAGCGCTGAATCAATTTCTTTGTATGCATCAAACCAGTTGTTAATTATGCGCCCCGCATCTTCTTTTATTTGTCCAAATCTAAATAGCATTCTGTGCAAATCGATCTTTGGCTCATCTTTCGCATAGGGCAAACTTGAATAATAAAT
>NZ_JAHFRY010000212.1 GCF_023266035.1 Nevskia sp. | reverse complement strand
AGCAGCGGCAGCAGCGCCAGGAACGGGATCACCGCGATGTCCTGGAACAACAGGATCGAGAACGCCGCCCGGCCATGGTGATCCGCCAGTTCCTTGCGTTCGGCGAGCATCTGCAGCACGAAGGCGGTCGACGACATCGCCAGTGCGAAGCCGGCGACGATCGCGGCATCGCTGGGCAAGCCCAGGGCAATCGCGCAGCCGGTGAGCGCCGCCGCCGTCAGCAGCACCTGGGCACCGCCGAGGCCGAAGACATGAGCGCGCAGCCGCCAAAGACGGCTGATCTGCAATTCCAGACCGATCACGAACATCAGCAGCACCACGCCGAATTCGGAGACGTGCAGCACCCGCTCGACCCCCTCGATCAGGCCCAGGCCGCTGGGGCCGATCAACAGGCCGGCAAACAGATAACCGAGCACGGCACCGAGGCCCAGCCGCTTGAACAGCGGTACGGCGATCACGGCGGCGGCGAGAAACAGCGCAATTTCCTTCAGCATCGGGAGTCCGGTTGTTGGATGGCGGACGCCGCTGCGGAAGCAACGGTGATTTCCGTTATCGTGCCAGCTATCCCCGAAATTCCAGGATCAGCAATGCCTCACTGCGTCAGATGGCTGGCGGCCGCCATCATCATAGCTTGTGGTTCCGCACTTCCCTCCGGTGCCGACGAACCCATCCCGGCACCGCTACCGCGACCCGAGGCCGTGGCCGACGCGATCAACCATGGCCTTGCTGACGAATCGGCAACGCCGCCGGCAGCCGCAGCGGCGCGGACGCTGAGTCCAGCCGAGGAACAGGCCGAGTACGAGAAGCGGCGCAGCACCTCCTGGCGAATCATCGTCGACCCGGACACCTTCGCGCTGACCTCAGATACCAAGGGTTTGAGCCTGTACAAGTCGATGTACCTGCTGCCGGCAACCTACTCCGGCCGCTATCCCGGCAGCTCCAGCGAAGTACTGTTCACGATCAGCGGCAAGTTGAAGCTGTTCGACTACCCGATCTTTTTTGCCTATTCGCAGAAGTCGTTTCTGCAGGCCTTCAACGGGGCCGACTCGAAACCGTTCCGCGACAACAACTTCAACCCGGAAGTGTTCTACCGCTTCAAGCCGATCAATCGCGCCCGCTGGCTGAACCTCGGCGCCGATCTGGGGCTGGAGCACGAATCGAACGGCCGCGAACTGCCCGATTCGCGCAGCTGGAACCGTCTCTACTTCGCGCCGTTCTACGAGCACCGGGGCACGCTGGTCTACTGGAAGTGGTGGTACCGCCTGCCCGAAGACCAGAAGCGCGCGGTCACTGATCCGAAGCGCGACGACAACCCGGATATCCAGGATTACCTCGGCTATACCGAACTGCAGGTGCAGCAGCGCCTGTTCACCCGTCATCAGGCCAGCACCCTGGTGCGCTACAACCCGACCACCGGGCGTGGCGCCTTCTCGCTGCGCTATTCAGTGCCGGGACCCGGCGAGAACTTCTTCTGGACGGCTTATTTCTGGCAGGGCTACGGCGAAAGCCTGCTCGACTACAACCGCTCGGTCACCCGCGTCGGCCTGGGCATCTCGGTCGCCCGCTAGGTCGCTGAAGCGCGACGCCAGCCGGGCTCGCACCACAGCGCCGAGATCATCCGCAACGCGCCGTCGGCATCGCGGCGCAGCGTGTACTGCACCTCGATGGTTTCCAGCAGATGGCCATCCCGGTGATAGCGGCAGATGTCGGCGACCTCGGCCTGCATCAAGCCGGCGGCGCAGCGCGTCGTGGTAATGGCGCCGATCTTGGTGTGTCCGAAGCCGGCCGCCTCGAGCGCGACAAAGATCTCGCGCAGAAAGGCGACCAGCGCTGCGCGATCAGCCAGCACATGGGTGCCGGCCGCCAGCACGAACACCGCGGGTTCGGTGAAGAACGAGGCCATCGCCGGGAAATCACGGGCATTCCAGGCGGCGATGTAGTCGTGGATGCAGCGCTCGACGGCGGCAGCGGCGATCGGCGTGGTGGCAGGCATCGGTTGGCCCGCTACGCCGTTTCAGCCGCGCGACGAACCAAGGTGAAGCCCTGGTAACCCTTGGCGACCACGTCCTTGCACTTGTCGACATAGGTGTTGAAGCCGACGTAAGGCATGAACACGCGGGTCTTGCCCGGCACGTTGGAGCCGAGATACCAGGAGTTGCAGGTCGGATACACCGTCAGGTCGGCAACTTCGTTGACGTGATCGACCCAGGCATCCTCCGCGGGCTGCTGCGGCTCGATCAGCGCGACACCGGACTGTTCCAGATGGCGGATGGTGTCGCTGATGAAATTCACGTGCTGGTCGATCGACACCATCATGTTGGTCAGCACCGACGGGCTGCCCGGCCCCGAGATGAAGAACAGGTTCGGGAAGCCGACCGTCTGCAGGCCCAGATAGGTGCGCGGGCCGGCGCTCCATTTCTCGCGCAGCGGCTGACCGTTGCGGCCCTTGATGTCGACGCCGAGCAGCGCACCGGTCATCGCGTCGAAGCCGGTGGCGAAGACGATGTCGTCGACCGGATAGTCGTTGCCGCCGACCTTGATGCTATTGGCGGTGAACGATTCGATCGGCTGCTTGCTGACGTCGACCAGGCTGACGTTGTCGCGGTTGAAGGTCTCGAAGTAATCGGTGTCGCTGCACAGGCGCTTGCAGCCGACCACACCGTTGCGCGGCGCCAGGATCTCGGCCTTGTCCGGATCGTTGACGATGCCGTGGATCTTGTCGACGATGAACTCGGCGACCGTCTTGTTCGCCTCCGAGTTGAACATCAGATCGTTGAAAGCGGCCATGAAATGCAGGCCGCCGTGCTCGTTCCAGCGCTGTTCGTAGATCCGCTTGCGCTCTTCCGGCGAAACGCTGAGGGCGGACTGATCGTTGAGGTGGAAATCGGTCGCGAACGGCTGCTCGTAGGTGAACTTGCGCAGTTCGCCGTAGCGGGCCTTGGTCGTGTTGCGTTCTTCCTCGCTCAGGGGCCGGTTGCGGGCCGGCACCGAGAAATTCGGCGTGCGCTGGAATACGGTCAGATGATCGGCCTGGGCGGCGATGTGCGGCGTCGACTGAATGCCCGACGAGCCGGTACCGATCAGGCCCACCTTGCGACCGGTGAAATCCACACCTTCATGCGGCCAGTCGCTGGTGTACAGCACGCGGCCCTTGAACGATTCGACACCCGGAAACTGCGGCTTGTTGGCGATCGAAAGCGTGCCGGTGGCCATGATGAAATAGCGGGCCGTGACGCGCTTGCCGTCGTCGGTCGCGATCGTCCAGCAGTTGCGGGATTCATCGAACGTGGCGCTCAGCACCTTGGTGTTGAACTGCAGATCCGAACGCAGATCGTAGCGATCGGCCACGTGATTGGCGTACTTGAGGATCTCCGGCTGCGCGGAATAGCGTTCCGGCCAGTTCCATTCCTGCTGTAGCGCGTCGTCGAACTGATAGCTGTACTCCATCGATTCGGTATCGCAGCGGGCACCGGGATAACGGTTCCAGAACCAGGTGCCACCAACGCCGCTGCCACGCTCGAAGACGCGAGCCTTCAGGCCCTGCTGGCGCAGACGATGAAGCATGAACATGCCGGCGAAGCCGGCACCGACGACGATGGCGTCGAAGTCTGTTGTCTTGGCGGTTGCCTTGGCGGAAATGGGGCTGCGGTCATCCATGGATCTGCTCCTCGGTAGGCACGGTAACGGCGCCAGCTTCAATCGGCCGGTCGTCTCTGCTGGGAGAGTGCCTGCGCCGCAACAGCTGCGCAGCCGCCCGTTCGGGTAGGCGCGCCGTTGCGGCAGACCCCTCAGATCTTGCCGGTCACGCCGCCGTCGGTGAACAAGGCCAGATCGACACCTTCACTGACCAGCGAATTCGGCTTCAGCGCGAACTTCGGCCGCACCCACCAGACGATCAGCGGCAACACCACCAGCGCCAGGACCATGTTGATGCCCATGATCGCGATCAGCAGCAGGCCCATGTCGGCGACGAACTTCAGGCCGGACATCACATACCAGGGGATGATGCCGATGACCATGACGCTGGCGGTGAACAGGATCGCCTTGCCGGTGGTACGCAGCGCCGAGTCGATCGCCGTCGCCCAGCGCTCGTCGGCGCTGCCGGTGGTCGTCTGGATTTCCTCGCAGATGCGCGACAGCAGATAGATGCCGTAATCGATGCCGACACCGACACCGATCGCCGCAACGATCATCGAATTGGTATCGAGCCCGACACCGAGCAGGTGCATGGCCGCGATCAGCGCTTCGTTGGCGAGATTGACCGGAATCAGCAGGATCAGGCCTGCGACCATCGACTTGTAGGCGAAGGCACAGAGGATGAACACGAACACGTTCAGCACCACGATCACCACCCACTGATAGCGCTTGATGACCCGGTTCACCGCTTCCTGCAGCGCGATGGTGCCGGTCGCCAGGCGCACGGTGAAATCCTTGTGATCGACACCGACCGCGGCCACCGCAGCGGTTGCCGAGGCCAGCGCAGCGTCGACGGTTTCCTGCTTGTTGTCGGGATACCAGAGCGACACCGTCGAGTGCTGCAGGCTGGGATCGACGACATGGCTGAAATTCTTGCTGCTCGACCCCATCATCGCGCCGATCGCGGCCGACGACACCGCGCGTTCGCGCGGATCGATCATCGACCAGCGCGGGTCGCCGCCGTTGAACAGGCGGTTCGATTCGCGCAGGTAGTCGGCAAACGAAAGCGTCGCCCGCGGCGGATTCGGCCCCTTCTCCATCAGGTCCTGCAGCCGGGTCATGGTGTCGTAGGCGTCGACCGTGTGCGAGGCCCACTCCGTCGAGTCCGGGTTCTTCGCCTCCAGCACGATCTCCAGCGTGTTGACGCCAGGGAAGCTGCCATTGATCGCCCGCACCGACTGATTGAAAGCCGAGTCGTTCCAGAGCAGGTTGGTGCCTTCCACCGGGTTGCCGATCTTGATCTGCGA
>NZ_JAHFRY010000120.1 GCF_023266035.1 Nevskia sp. | reverse complement strand
AAGGAGCGGGCGAGAGTCGCTCAGCAGAAGGCAGAACTGGCGACGCTTTCCGAGCAGGAAGCGCGGATCAGCGCACTCTGAGCTTCGTCACTCGCCCGGCCGAGAGCTTGGGCGAGTGACTTCAGCGGAAGAAGGTGTACAGCGCCACCTGCAGCACATGGTTCACGGTGTCGCGGTGCTTGCCGTTGATCCACTGGTTCAGGTAGCCGATCTCGATGTCGGCGGTCTTGTTCAGGCGCCAGCCGTAGGCGATATAGGCGCGGTTCTGGTCGAACAGCGGCGCGTTCAGCGCATCGCGGCCGCTGAGGTTGACCATCGCTTCGTTCTGGAATGCGAGAAAGGCGCCTTTCGTGAATGCGCTGTCGCTGGCACTCAGCGGTAGCTGTGCGCGGGCGAACCAGCGGAAGCGATCCGAGTAGATATCTGGTGCGCCAGGCCGGCCGATGAAGCGCTGTTCGAGCCGGAAGCGCTGGCTGATGTTCAGGCGCTCGATGCGATAGCTGCTGACCCATTGTTGCCAGATGCGATGTTCGACAGCGTCTGCAGCATCGCGATTGAAGGTGCCGATGTAGGCATAGCCGGCGCTCAGGGTCTGGCCGGGTTTCACATACCAGGACAGGCCCGGGCGAATCAGCAGATTGCGCGGGCCGGCCCACTCGTCCTTGCTGCGCAGCTGAACGTCGGAGATCAAGCCGAAGTGTTCGTTGATTGCGGCGTTGTTGAACCAGGCGGCCCAGCCGGTCTGCTGGATGATCGGGCTTTCGGCGCGCGCCGCCAGCATCGGCAGCGTGACCAGCAGCAACGCGAGGCGGAGCAGGAATCGCATGGGCAACATCGGTGGCAGACCCCGAGGCGGGCCGCGCATGTTACGAAATCGAACGTCGTTTTTTCGTGCCCGCCCGCATTGGGCTATCAGCGCTTCGCAACGACCTTCAGCTTGCGCAGCGGCGGCCGCTGCGCTTCGATTTCCAGCTGCTTCACGCAGGCGGCCAAGGTCTGCGAAATCATCGACTGGTTGCGGACCATCGCGATGCGCTTCCAGGTGGCGCGTTCGCCTTCGAGGATGAAGCGGGTCACCGCTTCGAGTTTCGGATTGGCGGTGACATGCGCGTACCGCCAGACCGACACCTTCGGCACGATGGTGATGTTGCCGCGGTAGTCCTGATCGAGGATCGACGAGGCGTTGTCGAGCTGACGGCGGACGCCGGGCAGCGGCACGCCGAACTTGCCGACGCCGATCACTGACTGCGCGCCGCCGCGCATCGCGCCGTAAGCCACTTCGCGCAGGGCGCCGATCACGCCGCTGCGCTCGTGGCCGCTGCGCACGAACGGGATCACGTGCGGATTGGTCTGGCTGACGATGAAGTGATTGACGTTGTGCAGGCGGCGCAGGCGGATGCCGGGCAGGTCCGATTTCAGCGAGCCGTCGGTCCAGCGCAGGCCCGGCATGTAGGGCACGCGGCTGCCGTCATCGTCCTTGGTCATCAGCTGCACCGGTGGGAACAGCAGCGGCACCGCACTGGAGGCCAGCACCGCTTCGCGCAGGTACAGATAGGGTGTGGTCAGGTAGTTGAGCAGGCGCGGCGGCTGGTTGCTGCCGGCCGGTGACACGGTGACGTTGACGACTCTTCCGGAGCGCTCGTAGCTCTCCTCGAAGGTCAGATCTTCGGTGTTGCGGGCAATACCGAGGGCGATCTGCTTCTGGTCCATCAGCGCGCCGCGCCGCCACATTTCCCGCGCCGTCAGCGGCTTCCAGAAATGGTAGTAGCTATTGTCCGGATCGAGCAGTGCTTCGAGTTCATCCGGCGCCCGCGTGCCGATCACCGAGGCGACGATCGAACCAGCGCTGGAGCCGGAAATCACTTCCGGCAGCAGGCCCTCGCGAACCAGTGCCTTGACCACGCCGACATGGAACAGACCCAGGGTGGCGCCGCCGGACAGCATCAAGGCCGAGCGGCCGAACGAGGCGGCGGTCTCGTTGAAGAAGCGCAGCTTGTCCGCCGCTGTCAGGCCCGGGAAGTGGCCATCGGCAATGAAGCGCAGGGCGTCGACGACTTCCGCCAGATAGGTTTCGATCAGGCGCTTGGTGCCGAAGTAGGTATGGCTGTACAGCGCCGGGTTGGCCATGTTGCCGAGGTTCCAGTGCAGGCCCTGGCGCAGATGGCGCATCAGCTTGACCACTTGGCGCGTGTCCCGGTACTGGCGGATCTGCGCCAGACGATCGCGGATCAGCTGCCAGTCGTACTCCGGCGATTCGTCCTCGTGCTTCCAGTCTTCGAAGCCATTGGCTTCGTCGAAAGCCAGGGCGCCGTCGCGCCAGGTGGCGAAGTCTTCGGCATGACGCATCGCCTTCCGGCATTCGTTGACTCGGGCGTTCATGAACATGGTTTGCGGAGGCGGTGGGCAATCCTGGATGAAGCATGAGGGATCGTCCCCGCCCGCACGGGTAGGCCGTTGACGGGTGGTAACATTCGGCCGCTGGAAAGCGGATTTCGAAACCTGCCAGTGCGCCCCTTGGGCCCTGGAAGCGCTTCTTGCATCTGCCATTGTCGCTTCCTTAACCCACTGGAACTCCGCCTTGAATATCACCATCTTCGGCTCCGGCTATGTCGGCCTCGTCACCGCGGCCTGCTTTGCCGATGTCGGCAATGACGTGCTCTGTGTCGATGTCGACCAGAAGAAGATCGACGGCCTGAAACAGGGCGTCATCCCGATCTACGAACCGGGGTTGACCGAGCTGATCCTGAAGAACGCCGCCGAAGGCCGGTTGCGCTTCACTACCGATGCTGCCGAAGGTGTCGCCCACGGCCAGTACCAGTTCATAGCGGTCGGCACGCCGCCGAACGAAGACGGCTCGGCCGATCTCAAGTACGTGCTCGAAGTCGCCAAGACCATCGCCACGCACATGAGCGAGTACCGCATCGTCATCTCGAAATCGACGGTGCCGGTCGGCACGGCCGACAAGGTGCGGGCGCAGATGAAAGCGACGCTTGCCGAGCGCGGCGTGAGCTTCGAGCACGACGTGGTCTCGAATCCGGAATTCCTCAAGGAAGGCGATGCGATCGGCGATTTCAACAAGCCGGATCGCATCGTCGTCGGCGCCGACAACACGCGCGCCGCCAAGGCGATGCAGGCGCTGTACGCGCCGTTCAATCGCAATCACGACCGCGTCATCGTCATGGACGTGCGTTCCAGCGAGCTGACCAAGTACGCCGCCAACGCGATGCTGGCGACCAAGATCAGCTTCATGAACGAGCTGGCGAACCTGGCCGAAAACCTTGGCGCCGATATCGAGCGCGTGCGCATCGGCATCGGTGCCGATCCGCGCATCGGCTATCACTTCATCTATCCGGGTGCCGGCTACGGCGGCTCCTGCTTCCCGAAGGACGTCAAGGCGCTGGTCAAGAGCGCGGCCGATGCCAACTTCGACGCCAAGATCCTGAAAGCGGTGGAAGCGGTCAACAACCGCCAGAAGACTACCTTGCACACCAAGCTGGTCAAGCATCTCGGCTCGCTCAAGGGCAAGACCATCGGCATCTGGGGCCTGGCGTTCAAGCCGAAGACCGACGACATGCGCGAAGCGCCGAGCCGCGTGCTGATCGAAGCGATCTGGGCCGATGGTGGCACCGTGCGCGCCCACGATCCAGTGGCGATGCACGAGGTCGAGAAGATCTACGGCAAGCGGCCGGACCTGGTGTTGGTCGATTCGCCGATGGAAGCCGCCAACGGCGCCGATGCGCTGGTGGTGGTTACCGAATGGCGCGTGTTCCAGAGCCCGAATCTGCCGCGGCTTAAGCAGTTGCTGAAGCAGCCGATCATCGTCGACGGCCGCAACATGTATGACCCGGCCTGGGTGCGCGGCGAAGGATTCATCTACGACTGCGTCGGCCGTCCCTAGCAGATCAATGTTTCAATTGTGTTGCAGTTTCTTGACGTGCAGCTCCCACAGGTCTAAATCGATGGGGTCGGCGAACCGGATCGGGTGATCCGGGCCACGGCCGGCGTCTCATCGATGGGAGGTGCGGGGATGAACAACAAGACGGTGCTGTTTGCCGCTGCAGCCATGTTGTTGCCGACTCACGCGGCAATTGCCAAGAAGCCGGGCGCCAGCTTGGCCCAGCCGGTGTCGTTCAGCAGCTTGCAGTCGCGGGAGCTGGACCAATCGGTCCTGCCGCTGGACAAGGCGTTTGACGAGCTGTCATTTGGCGAGATGGACCTGCTGCGCAATCAGTACGCGCTG
Source organism: Nevskia sp. (assembly GCF_023266035.1). GTDB lineage: Bacteria > Pseudomonadota > Gammaproteobacteria > Nevskiales > Nevskiaceae > Nevskia. The sequence continues at coordinate 9,972 of NZ_JAHFRY010000120.1, read as the reverse complement.
CTGCGCAATAGCGAGGAGCCGCCGTATCCGGCGGGCGGCCTGCAGAGTATCGTCAGTGAGCTGAATGCCTTGCAGGCCCGTTCCGGCCTGCGCGGAGAGCTGTTCGCGGTGATCAGCGTCGACGCCGCCGGCAACGCTCGGGATGTGTCCTGGTTGATGACGCCGGAGCAGGGCTCGCTCGAAGAGATTCGCAGCGTCCTGCTGGCCGCCCGCTTCAAGCCGGCGAAATGTGGCGTCAAGGCCTGCGCGATGGAGTTTCCACTGCACGTCGACTTCGGCGGTCGCGCGCTCTGAAGTTGTTCGAGCGATGCCCGGTGCAGAGCCGGGCATCGCTTCTGCTGATCTCAGGCGCGGCTGTAGACGCGGCCTGAGGGCAGGCTGGGGCGCAGGCCGCTACGGCCGTAGACCGACGGTGGTTCAGGCGCCATCGCCACCAGCGCACTGCGCACCTGCTGCTCCCGCACTTCCAGCAAAGCCCCGTTGACCCGATTGGCATCGGCCAGATGACGGGCGAGCGCGGTCAGGCGACGCCAGGCCTGTACCAGTGTTTCGCCACCGGGATGGCGGATCAACCAGGCTTCGAACTCGGGTCCTGAGCGACGCGGGCCGGACAGGATCTGCAGGCGATCACCGAGGCGTTGCAGCTTCGATGCGGCAGCCGATTTCACCGCACAGGCCGCTTCCAGCGCTTCGATCGAACGGCCGGCGAGGGCGGCGTGCTCCTCATCGAGCACGGAGATCAGGTTCTCGGCGCAGTGAATCTGTGCGTCGATGACTTCGGCTAGGTTGAGGCTCGATTCGTTCACGGCAGCACTCCTTGGCGATCGCCAGGCGTTCAGGCCATGGCGTACTCGAAACGCGCGAGCTTCGCGGCAATGGCAGCCGGGTTGGGCTGGTAGCTGCCGTTGTCGACTGCTGCGCGCAGACGTTCAACCTTGCTGGCATCGGTGCGGGGCACCGCCGCCAGCGCTTTCTCGAACTGCTGCAGGTTCACGGCATCGCCGGTCAGCTGTACGCGGTCGGTGGCCCCAACGGCCGACACCGCGCCACCGCCGCTCTCACCTGCGACCGCGTTGGCCGATTTCGCAGAACCACTACTGGCGATCGGGCGGGCACTGCTGGCAGGGAAAGTTTCGATCTTGACGGTCATGGCAGGCTCCGGAAGGCGCGGCGTGATGCGCCCGATGAGCTGCTAACGACAGTTTTTGCGAAAACTTTAGCGCCAGATTTCCGCCATTCGTCTACAAGCTGCTACAAGCCAACCTCCACCGTGCCGCCATCCTTGACCACAGCCTGCACGACCTTGCGTGACGACAGGTTCTCGACCGAAATCCGCTCGCCATCGCCGCCATCACCGAGTGCCTTGCCCTGGGCGCGTACCTCCAGAGTGCCGCTGCGACCGATCATCGTCACCAGCGCGCCGCGCTTGATCAGCTTCTGGGCGCTGACCGCATCCGGCGTCAACACCGCTCCGGCAGCGACCGGGCGCCGCAGTACCTGGCCGACGGCCTTCTGCACGTCATTGAAGTAACCGTAGCCGAGCGTGGCGACATCGCGTGATTCGAGACGCAGCGCATCGGCGCTCAGCGGCTGGCCGGGCATCACCGGCCGGACCATCACCACGACCGCCTGCAGATCAAGCACCTTGACCGGCACGAACACCTGCCAGAGCGGATTGCCGGCTTCGCGGCAGGTGATGACGATGTTCCAGGCGCCGCGCGTGGCCGGGCTGGCGGCCGAGCTTTCCAGCGGCTGCGCACACAGCGGCAGGCGCAGGCGGTTATCGAGCGCGGCGGCTTCGATCTTCGCGGTCGGTGGCGACTGCACCGAAACGAAGGTGACGGCCGCGCTGCGGATACGGTCCAGCGATTCGGTGCGGCCGTCATCGGCACGCACCGTCATCGTCGCCAGCATCAGCAGCGTGGCGACGAGAGGGAAAGGAAGCGATGGCAGGGCGATCATCGAAGTGGCTCGTTCGGACTCGAAGCCAGCGCTACAAGCCCTGTGCCAGTGACGAATCCGGTGACGACCTCGCGAGGAACCGAAGTTGCACGGGCTGGCTACCACCCGCTCGAATGTTGGTAATCCTTCATGGCCTCCGGCTTGCTCGAAAGCATCGACCGCAGCACCCAGCTTGCAGGGCATAACCGCCTTGCCCTGCTGCTGTTCCGGCTCGATGAGCGCCAGATTTTTGGCATCAATGTCTTCAAGGTGCAGGAAGTGATTCCCAAGCCGCCGCTGTCCTGGCTGCCGTCCTCGCACGAGCTGGTGCGCGGCGTGGCCGACATCCGCGGCCGGATGATTCCGGTCATCGATCTCAATCGCGCCATCGGCCAGCCGAGCGACGAGCACGCCGCACACGTGATCGTCACCGAGTACAACCGCTCGATCCAGGGCTTTCTGGTGCGTGCGGTGGAGCGGATCATCCACGTCAATGTCGAGCACGTGCGGCCGCCGCCGGACGGTGCCGGCGAGGGCGGTTATCTGACCGCCATCACGCAGTACAACAACGAGCTGGTCGAGATCATCGATGTCGAGCAGGTGCTGTCCGATGTCGTCGGCGTGCAGGCCTCGCTGTCCGATGCGCTGCGCGAGGAAGCTGAAAGCGTCGCTCATTCGCGCCGCCGCGTGCTGGTTGTCGATGACTCGCGCGTCGCCCGCAACCAGATCGAAAAGACGCTGAACCAGCTCGGCATCGAATGCACGCTGGTCAACGACGGCCGTGAAGCGCTGCAGTATCTGCAAGCGCTCGCGGCGCGCGACGAGCCGATCAACGATTCGCTGCTGATGGTGATTTCCGATGTCGAGATGCCGGACATGGACGGCTATCGACTGACGACGGAAATCCGCCGCGATCCGAAGATGAAGTCGCTCTACGTGATGCTGCACACCAGTCTGTCCGGCGTGTTCAACAACGCGATGGTCGAGCGGGTGGGTGCCAACAAGTTCATCGCCAAGTTCAGTGCTGATGAACTGGCGACCGGGGTGCTGGATCGGTTGAAGGCCGTCGCGCTCGAATCAGCTTGAACCCGCCGTTGATCGCTGCTGCCTTCGTGTCGCTTTTACGTCGCCGATCACCGCTGGCATACGCCTTGTAACGATCCCTCCGAACGCAAACGCGGGAGGATGCAATGGCCAACCTGGATCCGATTTTCGGCATACATGCCGAGGCGATGTCCGTGCAGCGCAAGCGCATGGAAGTGTTGTCGGCCAACATCGCCAATGCCGATACGCCGGGCTTTCATGCCCGCGATGTCGACTTCGCTTCGACGCTCGCGTCGGTCATCAAGAGTGACTCGCAGGGCGCGACACGAACGCTGAGCACTGACCCGCGCCATATCCCGATGAACCTCAACCCTGCTGGCGACGGCAGCCGGCTCGCCTATCGCGTGTCGATGCAGCCGAGCGTCGATGGCAACACGGTGGACGTGCAGATCGAGCAGGCGAAGTTCGCCGAGGCTGCCTTGCACTACCAGGCTTCGCTGCAATTCGCCGATGGCCGCATCCGCGGCTTGATGACGGCGATCACCGGTCAGTAAAGGCCAGAGAAGGAAATCTCGTCATGTCCTCTTTCAAGATTTTCGATATCGCAGGCAGTGCGCTCAGCGCCCAGTCGCTGCGTCTCAACACCGTGGCCTCGAACCTCGCCAATGCCGATGCGATCAGCGGCACGGCCGAGGGCGCTTACAAGGCGCGCCTGCCGATGTTCAAGGCGGCGATGGAAGCGGGCGGCAAGGACGCGGCTGGTGTGCAAGTGCTTGGTGTCGTCGAAAGCCAGACGCCGGCCGACAAGCGCTACGAGCCGGGTCATCCGCTCGCCGATGCCGATGGCTACGTCTATGCGCCGAACGTCAACGTCGTCGAAGAGATGGTCAACATGATTTCGGCTTCGCGCTCCTACCAGTCGAGCGTGGAAGTGATGAACACCGCCAAGGAACTGGCCAGCCGCACCTTGTCGCTCGGCCGCTGAGCCCACTGACCCCCATTGAGCCCTCTCAGGACACTGACATGACCGCAGCCGTCACCAACAACGCTTACAGCGATCTAGGCCTGAATCTGAAGCAGACCGACAAGAAGGCCGAATCGCTGGGCCAGGCCGACTTCCTCAAGCTGATGACCACGCAGCTACAGAACCAGGATCCGCTGAAGCCGCTGGAGTCCAACGAGTTCCTCGGCCAGATCGCCCAGTTCTCGACGGTGTCCGGCATCCAGGGCCTGCAGGACTCGTTCAAGTCGCTGTCGACCTCGCTGACTTCCAGCCAGTCGCTGCAGGCAGCGGGTCTGGTCGGCCACGGCGTGCTGTACCCGTCCAATACCGGCTATCTCGATGGCGAGAACGGCCTCAGCGGCGGTGTCGACATGACCTCCGGTGGCCAGCTCGCCGTCGAGATCGTCGATGGCAGCGGCCAGGTGGTGCGCCGTCTCGATTACGGCACCCAGGGCGCCGGCACCAGCTACTTCACCTGGGATGGCAAGGATTCCGCCGGCAACAGCTTGCCGTCCGGCAGCTACGGCATCCGCGGCCAGGTCACTCGCAACGGCAAGAGCGAAGCGGCGGATACGCTCGCGGCCGGTCTGGTGCAGAGCGTAGCGCTGGGCAGTAACGGCCTGAGCCTGAACCTCGCCGGTGTCGGTGCGGTTGCCTTCACCGATATCCGCCAGATCATCTGAACCCGGCCGCCATGAACTTGCGCCGTAAGCCACGTCGTTTGGTCGCTGCTATCCGTCCCGGATTGCGCCAGATCCCCGGCCTGTTCGATTTCCCGGCGGCGGGTTGCCGCCGCGGTCCCGAAGAACTGGCGAAATTCGTCGAAAGCCTCATTGCCCCCACGCGCAGCATCGGAGCCCACTGACATGTCCTTCAACATTGCACTGACCGGCCTCAACGCTGCGTCTGCGGACCTGAGCGTCACCGCCAACAACATCGCCAACGCCAACACCACCGGCTTCAAGGAATCGCGCGCCCAGTTCGCCGATTTCTTCCTGTCCAACGCTTATGGCGTATCGGACACCGCCGTCGGTGGCGGCGTGCGCGTCGGCAAGGTGTCGCAGCAGTTCACCCAGGGCGCGATCAGCGTCACCAACAACTCGCTCGACCTCGCGGTCAGCGGCACCGGCATGTTCACCTTGTCGAAGAACGGCGCGATCAGCTACTCGCGTGCCGGCCAGTTCGGCACCGATCGCGATGGCTACGTCGTCAACGGCTCCGGTGCCCGCCTGCAGGCCTATCCGCCGGTCGCCGGTGGTACCAGTTTCGATACCGCGAATCTGACCGACATCCAGCTATCGACCTCGGACAACCCGCCGAGCCCGACCACCTTGCTCAGGACCGGCGTCAATCTGCCGGCCGAAGCCGCTGTGCCGGTGACGACGCCGTTCTCGTCCACCGACCCGACCAGCTACAACAACACGACCTCGGTCACCGTCTACGACTCGCTCGGCACTGCGCACCCGGCCAATCTGTTCTTCGTGAAGTCCGCCACGCCGAACGAGTGGACGATGCATACGCAGATCGACGGCAACGAGATCGGCACCGGCCAGACCGTCACCTTCAATGCCGACGGTTCGCTGGCCACCCCCGCCAACGGCCAGATCGCGCTGCCGTCGTACACGACCACCACCGGCTCGAACCCGGTGACGATGACGCTGGATCTCAGCAACAGCACGCAGTATGGCAACACCTTCTCGGTCAACAGCCTGACCCAGGACGGCTATGCGACCGGCCGCCTCAGCGGCATCGAAGTGACTCAGGAAGGTGTCGTGCAGGCGCGCTTCACCAATGGCCAGGCGACGCCGCTGGGCCAGATCGCGATGGCCAATTTCGCCAATCCGCAGGGCTTGCAGCAGCTCGGCGACACCAGCTGGGGCGAAACCTTTTCGTCTGGCCCGGTGATTCGCGGCACTGCGAATTCATCGAACTTCGGCCTGATCCAGAGCGGCGCGCTGGAAGGCTCGAATGTCGACATCACCAAGCAGCTGGTCAACATGATCACCTCTCAGCGCAGCTTCCAGGCCAATGCCCAGATGATCTCGACGACCGACCAGATCACCCAGACGATCATCAACATCCGGTGAAGCAGTGGCTAGTGGCTCGTGGTTAGTGGCCAGTAAAGGCACCGCGAGTCAGCAGCACCGCTTCTCACCGACCACTAGTCACTGACCACGAGCCACTGCTGCCATGGATCGAGCCCTCTACGTTGGAATGTCCGGCGCCATCGCCACCCTGCGGGCGCAGACGGCGAACAGCCACAACCTGGCGAACGCCGGCACGGTCGGCTTTCGGGCCGAGCTGGCGGCGGCACAGTCGATCAATGTCGAGGGCGCCGGCTTTCAGTCGCGAGTCAATTCCCAGCTGGCGGATAACGGCTGGGACTCGGCGCAGGGCGCGATCATGCAGACCGGCGAATCGCTCGATATCGCTCTGAAAGGCGACAACTGGCTGGCCGTGCAGGCACCGGATGGCAGCGAGGCCTACACCAAGGCCGGCGATCTGCGGCTCGATCCGAACGGCCAGCTACGGACTGCCAACGGCCTCGCCGTGCTCAGCGACGGCGGGCCGATCTCGCTGCCGCTGTCGACCTCGATCTCGATCGGCAACGACGGCACCATCACCGCCGTGCCGCAGGGCCAGAGCGCGGCTTCACAAGTGGTGATCGGTCGCCTCAAGGTGGTCAGCGGTGCCCAGAATCAGCTCGAACGTGGCGGCGATGGCCTGATGCGCGCCACCACCGGCACCACGCTCAATCCGGCCGCCGGCGATGTGCTGGTCAGCGGCGCGCTGGAAAGCTCGAACGTCAACCTGGCTGGCGCGATGGTCAACATGATCAACCTCGCGCGCCAGTTCGAGCTGCAGTCGAAAGTGATGAAAGCTGCCGAGGATAATGCGCAGGCGTCGAACAGCCTGGTCAGCTTGAACTGATCCTAGGGCGTTTTCGGTTTAATCCGTGGCAAAGGCTTAAGGCTAGCTTGACCCCGTCTGATCCCTCTCCCGCAAGGGGAGAGGGGAAAAGCAGAGGTGTATGCGACGAACGAAAAATGGCTAAAAGCGGAACTGCACGCCGGCTTCGACGTTGAACTGCGAACCGACATCCGGGAATGGCTGTTCGTCCTGGTAACGCACGCCCAAGTCGAATGTGAAGCTTTGCCAGGGAATGGTGACGCCGGCTTCGTACTGGTTGACCGTCACCGGTAGGGCGCTGACGGTGTTGCTCAGATAGCTGCCTGATGCCTGCGCTGCCGCCAGTTCCGCCGTGTTGATATGGGCGTTGTGGAAGGCGGCGCGATAGGTCCAGCCGTTCGGCATCAGCATCAAGCCGGAAACCGTGAACAAGGTCGAATCGCTGTCCAGCGAAAAGCCCATGGTGCGACCGCGATAGCGGAAGCCGTCGGTGTATTGATCGTTGTTGTAGGCAAAGCCGGGCAGCCGGTTGCCGAAGCTGAAGGCATCGAGCGTGGCGCGACTATCGGTGTACTCGGCTACCAGCCGCCAACTGGCGCCGTTCTGGTCCCAGGGACCGGCCCAGCTCAGGCCGCCCATGTGGCTTTCGTAGGAATGGGTGAACGGGCCGGTGTCCTCGTTCATGATCTGCAGATACGGCGAGAAGCTGACCACGTTGAAATCGTAGGTGTACTTGATTTCGAAAGTGCCTTCGTCGTTGCTGGCGTTGCGATCCTTGTTGGTGTTGTTGATGCCGAAGGCTGCGTTGAACGGCTTGCAGGCATTGTCACCGCCGCAGAACTGCGCCACCCGCGTCACCGTCAGCTCCAGCCCGTCGATGGGTTCGATGCTGATGCGGAGGGAACCGACGCCGGTGTTGCGATCGTCCCGTGAATCTTCTTCGAGCAGGCCGACAAAGAAATCGATCTGGTAGCGGCCCAGCCAGCTCAGCCACTTGGTCTCGAAAGCGGTTGAGTTGTTGCGGGTGATCCCGATTTTCGGGAACGGCCGTGCGTTGTTCGACAGGATCAGGCTCGACGCGTAGCCGGGCCCGTACCACTTGTCGATATAGCCGCCGTACAGCTGCCAGTTGCCTACCAGGGCCGTTGCGTAGGTACCGTCCAGCGTGAAGCGGGCACCGCTATCGCCATTGCCGAACGGCGTCAGCGCGCCGACGCGCAGATTCGCCGCGAAGCGCTCGCCGTCGTAGTCCAGCCCGGCGCGCGCATCGACTTCGTCCCGCGCGTTATCGCCGAAATCGCGAATCAGGTTGGGTTCGCTGGCCAGCCGCAGCTCGCCCGCAGCCTTCAACCCGCCGCCATGATGGCCGCTACCCAGCTTGTCCAGCACCCGCTGTACAGCCATGCGAACGAACTCTGGCTGGCCCGTCAATCGGCCTTCGTCCTGCAAGGGCTCGAAGTAGCCGACCGGAATCGGCCAGGTCGTGATCGGCCCCGAAATCAGACCGCGTGCATGGAGAATCTCGATATCGCTGCGCAGCGCGCGGTCGCCTACGTTGGCCCAGGGCGCGGCGATCGCCGGTGCAGCTGTCGTCAGCACGCCGAGAATTGCCGACAAGCTCAAGGCCAAGCGAGGTGCAAAGGTCATCAGGCCGGTTCTCCACGGGTTCTTGATGCTGAACATCAGCATGGCATCACTGGCCCGCAATCGGCAGGCCAACGTCAGAAGTGACTGTGATCGACCGCGCTCAACTGCGTTTCTGCGCTTCGATATCGTCCAGACAGAGGTTCAGGCTCTGCCGCCAGTCAGCGAGGACGAAGCCCGCAGCTTCCGCCAGCCGTGTGTTGTCGAGCCGCGAATTTGCAGGCCGGCTGGCCGGGGTCGGATAGTCCGCCGTGGTGATGCCATCGACCGGGACAAGGCGGGTCAGAGCACGCTTGGCACCTTCCTCGACGATGGCGCTGGCAAAGCCGTGCCAGCTCGTTGAACCGGATGCCGTCAGGTTCAGCAGTGCGGCAGGTGGTGCTGCCGTCAGCGGAAAGCTGCGCAGCAGTTGTGCGGTTGCATCGGCGATGGCACGGCTCCAGGTCGGCGCGCCGAACTGGTCGGCAACCACGCGCAAGCGGTCTCGCTCGGCGGCAAGCTTCAGCATCGTCGCCAGGAAATTCTTGCCCCTGAGGCCATAGACCCAGCTCGTGCGCAGAATGATGTGACGCCCACCGACTGCACGAATGGCGTCTTCCCCGGCGAGTTTGCTGCTGCCATAGACGGAGACGGGCGAGGGCGCATCATCCTCGCGATAGACACCATCCTTGCTGCCGTCGAACACGTAATCGGTCGAGTAGTGCACGAGAAGCGCATTCAGATCGGCACAGGCTTCGGCCAGCGCGCGCGGCGCCAGCGCATTGACGGTGTGCGCCAGTTCCGGCTCGCTTTCTGCCTTGTCGACGGCCGTATAAGCGGCCGGGTTCACGACCAGATCGGGCTTCACCCGGCGCAGGTAAGCGGCAGCGGCGGCAGGATCGGCGAGATTGCATTCGCTGCGGCCGGGCGCCAGTACCTCACCGAACGTCGACAGCGCGCGGCGCAGTTCCCAGCCCACCTGGCCGGTACTGCCGGTGACGACGACGCGGCTCATGGCTGTTCGCGATTCAGGAAGGATTCTGGAAACACCTCGGCTACCTCGAACAGCTGGCCGTTCCGATCCTTGTCCGCCAGCAGTGGCTCGGAAAAGCCAGCGGGTAGCGGCCAGTCGATGGCCAGTGTCGGGTCATTCCAGACGATCGCGCGTTCGAAAGCTGGCGCATAGAAATCCGTGGTCTTGTACAGAAACTCTGCGAATTCGGACAACACCAGAAAGCCGTGTCCGAAGCCCGCAGGCACCCAGAGCTGGCGCTTGTTGGTGGCCGACAGGGTTACCCCGGTCCAGCGTCCGAACGTCGGGCTGCCGCGACGGAGGTCCACGGCAACGTCATACACCTCGCCCTCGGTCACGCGGACCAGTTTTCCCTGGGCTTGCTCGATCTGGTAATGCAGGCCGCGCAATACGCCTCGGGCCGAGCGTGAGTGATTGT
>NZ_JAHFRY010000211.1 GCF_023266035.1 Nevskia sp. | reverse complement strand
GCGACCTCGCCGGGAATGCCGCCGCGATAGCCGGTGAGGAAATCGGGAATCGCCGTACGCGAGCCCGGCACCGTGGTACCGAGCACGTTCGGCGCACCGGCCAGCGCCTGCAGCGTGCTGATCGCACCGGGCAGATTGCCGGCGGCATTGCCGATCACCGCCAGCGCATTGGTCGGATCCTGCAGCGCCAGCAGCAGGCCTTCCACGGTGTTGTTGGCGGTGAATAGCGGAATATCGTTGCGCGGCAGCGCCGGCTGCAGGGCGGCGAACAACACGTCTTCGAGATCGATCTGCACCGGCTGGTTCGGCCGGAACGAGAACTCGCCGCGGATCGCTACCCCTTCATAGAGCGTCGAGAAGCTGGCGCCGAACAGATGGATGTCTTCCGGGTATTCGAGGAAGTACTGCGCGGTGTCCAGCGGCACTGCTTCGCGCAGATGAGTGCCGGGTACGCCGCAGGCGGCGATGAAGCTGGTCAGGTCGACAGGATCGATGCCGGCCGGGTTGCCCTCGGCGCGGGCGCAGCTGGCATCGGCGGCGGTGGCGCTCGCCGTCGGAATGCGCGAGTGGTAGCGCGAGTAGTACAGACCCAGTTCCGAGCCGTCGAACCAGTCGTTGTCCGGATGCCAGTACAACGCCACGCCGAACTGCCCCTGATCGCGGGCATTGCGGTTTTCGCCACGCCGCAGGGTGAAGCTGGTGGTGCTGACCAGATCGAGAATGTCGTTGCCCGGCGTGCCGATCTGCAGCGGGTCGTACGGCGCCTTCGCGAACGGCGCGATGATGCCTTCGTCGGCAGTCAGATGATTGCCGCCGTTGAAGAACGAAAAATACGAGCCGCGCGGCGGAATGCCGACCGGCCGCCACTCGAACTGGTAGAAGGCTTCGAAGCTCAGATCGTCATTGAACGGCCCGCGCGCCAGCAGCATGCCGGCCGGCCGGTAGACCTCGTCCAGGGTGCCGCCGGGACGGGTGAGGTTGTTGACGTCCGGCGGATTGATGAAATTCAGGCTGCCCTGGGTCGCGAAGCTGGCTTCGCCCCAGACCAGACGCTGGCGGCCGAGGCTGAAATCGATCGCTTGGCCTCCGATCTCGAAGGTGTCCTGCACATAGGCATCGAGCAGCTGCGCGCCGTAGCCGATCTGGTGGATGGTGTCGATGTCACGCTTGTTGCGCACCACCTGTCCCGGCCCCGGACCGGGCGTGACGATCTGGTTCGGGTGGTTCTCCTTCAAGCTGGCATTGATGTAGTCGTAGAAGAACAGCCCGCCGACCTCGATCTTCAGGTTGTCGCGCCGGATCGAGACACGCGAGTTCCACTTGACCGGCGAGGAAATGAAATCGCCCTTGTCGTAGTTCAGGTTGCCTTCGTCGTAAACCGAATTGCGTGCGCCCGGCGCCAGCAGGTAGCGGTTGTTCGGTTCGCTGTTGCTGGGGCTGACCGACAGGCATTCGTCGGCCGCGCACAGATTGGGATCGAGATTGGACTTGCCGACCAGATTCGAATCGCGGCCTTCGATACGCACCGCCGTGCCGATCGACACCCGGTTGGTCCACTCGTGGACCCAGCCTTCGGTCCAGCTGTCGCCGGAGGGCTCGGCACTGGCCAGCATTGGCGTCAGCAAAGCCACGACGAAGATGGCCCTAGCGCGCATCAGTGCCGCTCTGGCCATCATCCTGTTCCTGATTCTTCCTGCTGCGCCTCGGCTTCCAGAACTGGATGCGTGGCAGCGCGATGATCTCGGTGCGATCGACGATGGTTTCGGTCTGGCCCTTGAAGGTGACGCCATGACCCATCAGCGTTTCCAGGTTCACGAGGATGCGGAAGATCGACAGGATCACTTCCAGGGCCAGCGAGTAACCGAACACCAGCACCGACAGAGAGGTGTTGATTGCCGCCACGCCGGCGACGCAAAGCAGATAGATGGCCAGCGCCATCCGCGTGGTGACGATGGTGCGCAGCTGCAGATCGGTCAGCCCGACCAGCACCTCCGACAGTTCCGCGCGCGCGGCCGCCCAGGCCGGCATGCCATCCGTCGAACCCAGAGGGTCTGCCTTCATTCGCTGAATCTCCCCGCCTCACCGCCGACGGCTGCGCCGCCTTGTTCTGTCATTTTCCAGATCGTAGTCAGCGCCGATGCTTCGACCGGCTGCTTCTGAAGGTTCAGCCTTCCTGGTTCTAGGCCATGAACCGGCAAGCGATCTCGTCAGAGCAGACTACACATGACTGTGACATCCGACAATGGCAGAGTCCGCGCACTTTGCTCGACGGGCGACCTAGGCGCTTTGCCCGCCTTTTACGCATCAAACAGCCAGTGCTTGCCAGCACATTAATGGCGTGGTTAGAATGACTAACCGTCCGGTCAGTCAGTAGCCTGCTCACCGCTTCGCCCCCTCCCTATCTGCCGGATGTCACGAGTCGATGCGATGAGCCTTCCCGCCGGTGCCCGGTCAATACTCGATGCTGCTGCGTCGCTCTTTTCCAGGACCGGCTTCGACGCCGTGTCGCTCTCGGAGATCGCCTCGCGCGCCGGCGTCTGCAAGGCCAACATCTTTCATCACTTCGATTCCAAGGAAGCGCTGTATCTCGATGTGATGCGCGAAGCCTGCAAGTGCCACGCGGAGTTCGCCGAGCAGTTGCTGCTCGAACCCCTCAGTTCCACAGAGAAGCTGTTGCGTCTCGTCGAGTTCGAGTTTCACGACATGTTCGAGAACGAAGCCCGAACTCAGCTGATCTTCCGCGAAGTGCTCAATGCCGGCAGCGGCAAGGGCCGGGAGATCGCCGAAAACATCTTCCAGCGCAATTGCAACGCCGTCATCGCCTTGTTTCAGGAAGGTGTCGATCGCGGCGAATTCCGGTCCGAGCTGGATCCGGGCATCGCGGCCTGGATGCTCGGCGCCAGCGAAATGATGTTCTTCCAGAACCGCAACATCCTGAGCCACATGCCCGGCATGGGGAATGCGACCGTCCCGGCCGAGTACGCCGCCAAGGTCGTGAAAACGCTGCTGTATGGCCTGCTGCCTGATAACGCAGACGGTGTCGCGGTCGACGCCGCCCAATTCCAGAGGAAACCGACGTGATGATGCAACTGCCTTCACGGACCCGACTGAGCCTGTTCGCTTCGGCCTTGTTTGCCAGCGGCTGCGCCCTGGGTCCGGATTTCACCACGCCAGCGGCGCCTGAAACCGCGCGTTACACCAGCGAAGCGCTGCCCGGCACGACGGTTTCGATAGCGGTCCCGGGCGGTGAAGCGCAACAGTTCCTGGCCGGGAAAGCATTGCCGGATCGCTGGTGGACGCTGTTCGGTGCGCCGAAGCTCAATGCCTTGGTCGAACAGGCCCTGATCGCCAGCCCGAGCGTCGCGTCCGCGCAGGCGGCGTTGCGCGTGGCGCAGCAGAACTATCGCGCCGAACGCTCCAACCTGCTGCCGTCGGCTGAAGGCAGCTTCGATGCCTCGCGACAGAAGATCGATACCGCCACCTTCGGCAACCCGGGCGGCGGTGGCGTGATCTACAACCTTTACAACACCTCGATCGGCGTCAGCTACGGACTCGATCTGTGGGGCGGCACGCGGCGCGGCGTCGAAGCCGAGCGGGCAGCGGCCGAGTTCCAGCAATGGCAGCTCGAAGCCACCTATCAGACGCTGGTTGCCAACGTCGTCACCACGGCGTTCCGGGAAATCGAGCAGCGCTCCCTGATGGTCGGCCAGGAGCTGGTGATCCAGCAGCAGGAATCGCTGCTGAAGATCACCCAAGCCCGTTATGACAGCGGTGCCATCGCCCGCTCCGAACTACTGTCGATGCAGTCTCAGCTATCCACCGAACGCGGCAAGCTGCCGGCCTACAAGCTGGCGATGACCCAGGCGCAGAACCAGCTCGCGGTCTATCTCGGCAAGCTGCCGAGCGAGTACGTCAGCGCGCCGTTCGAGCTTGATGAACTGAGCCTGCCGCAGGAGCTGCCGATATCGCTGCCGTCGTCGCTGGTCCGTCAGCGGCCTGACATCCGGGCAGCGGAAGCGACCATGCATGAGGCTTCGGCGCGGGTCGGCATCGCCACCGCCAACCTGCTGCCGCAGATCGCGTTGACCGCCAAGTTCGGTACCCAGGCTTCGGTCATCGATCAACTGTTCACCGGCAATGTCTGGTCGATTGCCGGCAATGTCACCCAGCCCCTGTTCAATGCTGGAAAGCTGAGAGCCGAACGTCGCGCCGCATTCGCGACCCTGGACAAGACGGCGGCCGACTACCGGCAGACCGTGCTCGACGCCTTCCGCAATGTCGCCGATGCGCTGCGCGCGCTGGAAACCGACGCCGAGTATCTGCAGGCCCAGTACACCGCTGCTGATCTGTCGGCACAGAGCCTGAAACTGACCGAGAGCCAGTACAAACTCGGCAGCAGCAGCTCGCTGGCCGTGCTCGATGCCCAGACTCGCGATACCCAGGCCCGCGCCGGCTACATCGCCGCCCGCGCCGCCCGTCTCAGCGATACCGCTGCACTGTTCCAGGCGCTCGGCGGCGGCTGGGCCACGCGCAATCCTGACGCTGAACTGCCGGCCGGCCCACCAGGTGGTACGCCGCCGACTGAATCGGCCAGTTCATCGGTGGGTGCGCCGTGATCGCCGCCCGCAATTGCTGCACACGATCATCCAATCACTCGACTGACCGCGCCTCGAAGCTCGGCATGCAAAACTCCCGGAGAACTCCATGAAGCGCTGGCTCACCCTCATCGGCGTCGTCGTTCTGATCCTGATCGTCATCGTCGGCGTCAAGGCGTTTCAGATCAAAAAAATGATGGCGGGCTTCGCGGCCGCGCCGGAACCTCAGGTCGCGGTTTCCACGCTGACCGCCGCATTCGAAGAGTGGCAGCCGACCCAGGCCGCCGCCGGTTCGGTGCGTGCGGTGCGCGGCGTGACCCTGTCGACGGAAGTCGCGGGCCTGGTCGACAACGTGTCGTTCCGCTC
>NZ_JAHFRY010000119.1 GCF_023266035.1 Nevskia sp. | reverse complement strand
GTAAGGTGGTAGTGAGTCGAGTGTCCTTGGCGGAAGATTCGAGCCAAGAACCGGAGTGTTTCCAGATCGCGGAGCGCCGCCTGCACGGCCCGCTCGCTTAGGCAGGTGCGATTCGATAGGGTCGAGACCGATGGCCAGCAAACGCCGGAGTCGTTGGCCTGGTCGGCAAGCGAGATCGCCACGGCCTTCTGCGCCGAGCTCATGCGCAGCGGCCAGACCTTGCCCATGATCAGAGTGCTCATGCTGCGTACATCTCCGCCGGCGTCTGCTTCGGTGGCAGCGGCCCAAGTGCCAAGGGATCGGCAGTAGCGATCTCCAGGCGGGCTCTGGCGCGGCCGCAGGCGTGCGCTGCGGCCAAGAGGGCTACGGCTGCTGAGGGTCCGAGCCCAAGTGCTGCCACAGCGTCGCGTAGGGCCTGATTCGCGCGGTCGTATTCGACGTGAAGTTCGACCGTCATGGCAGCGGCCCCATGCGTGCGGCGATCCCCTCGAGCGTTGTCTTGGAGTACGCACGGCCCATGTTGTGCGCGTAAGCGTTGGCAATTCGATACAGATCGAACTGAGCTTTCAAGGGCAGGCCGGCAGCTGTAAGAGCTTTGCGCAGCGCTGCGCGGCTGGCCTTGACCTCCGGCGAAGTCGGGGGGGTCATGATTCTGTACTCCGCGCCTCAGCGGAGGGCTCCTGAGCGGCGGCTGCCGAGGTGATTGCTCGCATCCAATCGGCGTGGCGAACGCTGCTCATAGCCTCGCCATAGTTCAGCGCGGCGCGGGAGAGGAGATCTCGCTCCCTGGCATCCAGCTGCAGGTGATCGAAGACGTCCTGCAGGCTCTTGGTTGCTCCCATCAGCAGCCTGGCGGACTCACGCTCAAACTGGTCAAGCGAGTTCATGCAGCGGCCTTGGCAAGCATCTGCCGAAGGTCACCTACACGCCACCGGCTGGCGCCGCCGATGCGGATCGGGGCGGGCAGCGTGCCTGCCTTGACGTGTGCCCAGCACGTCCCCTTGTTGAGGCTGAGAAGACCGGCGACGACTGTCACCGGTACCAGTCCCGAATCGGGCAGCTGATCGAACTTAGTCAGCTGCTCTTGATGCCTGTGCTGCCGCTTCGTTTCCATCCGTCACTCCGACTTTGAATGTGTCGGAATGGATTATTTATTTCTGTTTTAAAATGTTCTACGGCATCATGCGTCGCATGATGATCACAATGCCGCATGATGCACATCATGCGACGCATTGTGTTCTCAGGATTAGGTTGAGTTCAAAGTTTTTATCCAATCTCGAACCCTTCTCTCAATGTATACGCCGCTCTTCAGCTTGCTTACCTTGCTCAGCATGTCCTGGGCAAAGGCCGGCACACCCGAGTAGTTGGCAGGATTTTTCTGCCATTGCTCAAAGCATGATCGGATCATTTGCCAATCATCTCGGGTTGGATCGGCTGCCCAACGCTGATTCGCCATTTCTTGAAAGTTTGCCACTGCTCCTTTTCTTCCAATCTCGCGTGCCACTATTTCACGGCCGCTGAGCTGCGCACATTGGGTTGCAAAAGACAGATAGAGCGATCCCATGGCAGTGCAAGCTACTCCGCCGTTGCTCCCGGACATGACGTATCCAAGGGCTTCGTCGAATTCTTTCAGAGCCTGCACTGCGAGGTAGGGGACAAACAACTCTAAGTGATCTTCACTTGGATCTTTCGCCTGCAGATACAAAAGGACAAATAGTTCGCGATTCTTGCGTACACCATCTGCTGATTGCTCGCGATACAAATCGTCTGGTCTTTTCGAGCTGTAGGCTTCGAGAGTTTCCGCCCAATCAATCTCCGAATCGTCGAAATCCGCACGCGTTTTTAAATTAAGCAATCCGGCCGCGATACGGCACTGTAGCCATAAACCGCGTTGGTCCCCTCGTTTTCCCGGATCGTCGCTCAGTTCAAAAACGACCGAGCCGTCTGGGCCGAAGAAGACACCCTGGGTGTCTCGAATGAACGTCTCGAATGGATCAAAAGCCATCCAGCCTTCGGAATGTCTTGCAGGCCTCTCTACCATCACGCACCTCAGCGTGGCCTCCGAAAAGATGCCACACCAGGCCGGGAAGGTGACCGGCTTTTCGCCCCGTCGGGCTAGGTGCGGCAGTTGCAGCGACTGCATTGTGAACGAAGTCCTGCGGCGGCCGGCGCGCCTGCTGCCAAGGCGCTCAGCAGCAGGTTTGCCGGAGTCAGCCATGGGCTTCGAGGTAGGTCAGTGCCAAGGCGAATTCGCAGATCGTGTCGGGGCTTCCGGTGTCGAGAGCGGCGAGATCACCGAGATCAGCACCGCCGTATGCTCTCCGGAATTCGGCTTCGTTGAGAAGCCTTTGGATCTCGCCATAGGAATCGAGCCCGATCAGCAGGGCTTTGCGAATCGCCTTGACCTCGGTTCGCGAAAGCTGAAGCATGCCGGCCGGCGCCACCGCTGCCCCGCTCACGCTGCACCTCGCGCGTGCAGAAGGCCGGCAGACAGCAGCTCGGCGTGTGCCGTTTCGTTCATCGCTGCCGCAAGGGCGAGGGTGTACCTCACGCACCGCAGCGCGCTGACCGGAAATCTATCGTCTTCGGACTTTTCGGCCGTGAGTTCTTGCAATGCCTCTTCGGCGCTGTAGAGGAACATTTGGGCGTACTCCAGGCATCCGTTAACTTCGACCCCCTGCGGGATACATAGATCGAAGTTGCCGATCGTGACTGCACGGTCTTTCGAGGTCAGCAGCATTTCCCGCTGCGACGTTTGGGCACGCTTCGGTTGGGCTTGACTCATGACTTTTCTCCCTGCTGCAAGGCGGGGTCTACTTCGCCCGCCAACAGGCCCCTCGACGCGGCCTGACTGATCCCATTGACGAGGTTGAGCATGTGGCTCATTCCCCAGATGACCTCCTGATCCACCTCGAGGAAGCTCCCGGTGCGTTCCCGGACGAGCTCGGCGAGCGTTCGCGATACCTGGCTCGTGAACATGTTCACGTCTTCAAGGCAATCGCAGATATCCGTTCCAGCCTTGATGCAGAGCTCGACGTTGCCGACGGGGAACAGGTGGTCTATCTGCGTGACCGGTGCTTGATTCATCCGGTTCTTCGGAATTGCCCGATCGCCGGCTTTGAACAGCCCCTCTGCAGGGCGGTTCATGCGCTCACCTGCGCCAGCCGGCGCTGCAGGGTGCGGAAGCGGAAGAACTCGCCGCAGGGGTGCACTGCGGATGCCGTGGTGCTGACCTTGCGCCGCGGCTTGCGCTTCGATGCGCCGCTGCGCGTGATTGACGTCACAACAGCCACTGGCTGCCGATCAAAGCCCTTCTGAACCGTGTTAGATTTCATGCGTGGTTACCTCCGAAAGTTGGTGCCGCCGCCCCGCCATCCCTTCCTGCCGCCAAGCGATCAGGGATGTGCGGGGTTCTTCGTTTCTGAAGCCTTTGCCCGGCGAAGCAGCGAGACAAGCTCGCCGTTCTGACTTCTTTGATTGCGTTCTGCCGAGTCCTTCAGCCAACTCAGCAGGTCTGGAGGCAGCCTCACCTTCAGCTGCGGATCACTTCGTTTCATGTCCTCTCCGAATAGAACCACCGTGGTTCCTTTGCGCCTAATAAACCACGGTGGTTCATTGTTGTCAAAACCACGGTGGTCCACAATTGGGGCATGTCTAGAGAAGACCCCCAGTTCAAGCTGCGAATGACCGAAGCGCTTCGGGATCGCATTGCCGAGTCCGCAAAGGCGAATGGCCGATCCATGAACGCGGAATTGATCGCGCGTCTCGAGATGTCGTTCGACATCGAAACTGAGCACGCCTTGTCGAATCGAATCGAGACCAAGTTCGAGTCCCTCATGCAGGTCTTCGAACGGGTGATCGCAAGCGATCCCAAGTTTGCGATGCAGATGGCGGTTGCAGTGAATCCCGAGGCTTACCGGAAAGCCAGCTCAAATGGCCGCACCAAGATCTCCAAGAAGCGGGCACTTTGAACATGCTGCTCATGAAGGCTGATCGTTTCTTCCTTCGGTATTTCGAAGAGGGCAGCCGGCCCTCAGCTGGCACCCGCGCTCGCTGGCTTCAGACCAAGGTGGTGCCGTCTAAGAAGGTCGGCGGACAGTGGTTTGTCGACGTACATGCCTGGCTGGCCGACGGCAACGCGCTTGTCGAAATGGTTCTTGCTGGCTGAAGGTATGGGCCGTCTGCTTAGCGTTGAAGCTCTTCGAAGCGTGATTTCGCATCCGCGGTGATGGACGGCGCGATGGGTAGCGCCGTTGCTCGCGTCTAAGTCTTTGATCGAAAGGAAGCGATGGCGGAGTCAATAGGAGCCAAACCAGGCGCCCCGTGAATCTGCCCGGCTGTCAGAGCTTGGCCAGCTCTCGATCGAGTTCCGCTCGGACTGCATCGCGATCCGCTTCCGGATGTAGCTCGAGGAAGTAGTCGACTGCAGCTTCCTCGTCGAAGTCGTCGGTCATGCGCGATCCCACGACGTACAGGTCAAGCACGCTGTAGTTCACGCGGTGGTCGGCGCTGGTCATGGCTTGAGATCTCGATTCAGGCGAGCACTACGCGCTCGCCATTTCGATGACAGGTGGCGCAGATCAGATTCTTGGTGCCGCCTGAAGGGCGACCGTTCTTGAACATCACGCCGATCTTGGTCTCGATGACTTCACGGCCGCCGCAGCGGTGGCACTGGATCATCGAGGCAGGCTTCGGCAGAGCCTTGATGCGGTTGCGCACCTTCTGAGCCGGCGTGTCCGGTGGCTTCGTTCCTTGGATGACGTACAGCTTGGCCATCAGGCCACCCTCCCGAAGTTGCCGACGATGACCTTGCGATCGCTCCGCACCGTGTCCATGTAGCCGGCCCAAGATTCCATCATCTTCTGGCGCTTCACAAACAGGTCGCCGCGCCTGTAGGCAGCCTCGACCTTGTCCGAGACCGTGTGCGCCAGCGCCATCTCGGCGACCTCGTTCGGGAAGTTGGTCTGTTCGGCCGCCCAGTCGCGAAAGGTCGACCGGAATCCATGCACCGTCGCGTCGACCTTCAGACGCCGAAGCACAGCCGAAAGGGTCATGTCCGAGAGCATGCCGCTCGTGCGGCCTGGGAACAGCAGATCCGCGTCGAGCTCCGGCAGGGCATCCAGGAGCGCTATGGCTTGCTCAGAGAGCGGAACCCGGTGCTCGCGGCCAGCCTTCATCCTGCCGGCCGGAATTGTCCACAACCGGCCCTCGCGATCGATCTCGGAGCGTCGGGCGCCGCGGACCTCTCCGGATCGCGCCGCGGTCAGGATGGCGAACTCAAGGGCACGCGCGCCTAGCCCCTCGACGTCCCGCAGCCGCTTCATGAACGCGCCGAGCTGCACATAGGGCAGGGCGGCGTGATGCTTCGCCTTCCTGACCTTCGAAGGCTTCGCCAGGAGCTTGTCGAGACGGCCGCGCCAGCGCGCCGGGTTCTCGCCGGTCCGGTACTCGCGAACGGTGGCCCAGTCGAGGATGCTTTCGACGCGGCCGCGCAGCCTGGTCGCTGTCTCTGTCTTGGTGCTCCAGATCGGCTCCAGGATCCGCAAGACCATGGCCTGGTCGACCGCGCCCACATCGACGGCGCCGATGACGGGCGATGCATAGGCTTCGAGCGTGTTGCGCCATTGGTCGATGTGCTTCGAGTTACTCCAGCTCGGCGCGTGCGCGGCGATGTAAGCCTTCGCGCAGGCATCGAAGGTCATGGTCCGGGCTTGCTGCGCCGCCAGCCGTGCGCGCTCTCCGCGCTTCTCCTCGATGGGGTCGATACCCCGCTTGATGCGATCGCGTGCCTCTCTGGCAGCTGTCTTCGCATCAGCGAGGGTCACAGCGGGGTAACCCCCGAGGCCATGATCGCGGCGCTTGCCGCCGACCATCACGCGGAGCACCCAGCTCCGGCTGGTTGCCGAATGCACCTGCAGGGCGAGGCCAGGCACCTCGCCAACGAAGTGCATGCCCGGTTCGACAAGCCGCTTCACGTCGAGAGCGGTCAAGGCCTTGGTTTTCCTACCCATCAGCGTACCCATCAAGAAAAGGACGATTGGGACTCGTCAATTCCGACAGTTGTAGACGGTAATCAGGCCTAGAGCAATGGTTTGGCGAGGATTTATGCGATCAAAGCCGATTCCGGACGACACGTAATAGGCGGACGCTCTCTCCGCCACACAAATGAAAAAGCCCCTTGAATGGGGCTTTTTCATTTGTGCGACGTGAACGCAGAGAGCGGGATTCGAAGCGGCGGAAGCCGCCGGGGGTTGAATTAAGGACGAGAGAGATGGAACGTCGGGTTCTTGTTTGCGCGAAACGGCAACACGCCGTGCTTGATCTCGCGAATCAATGCGAATCGATTCGCTGCATCTGCAAGTTCCAGACTGCGCCCGTTGCACTGCAAGCCGCACGGCCTTGCGTTGCTGGCAGTACGTTCGCGGCAGTGCTTCGATGAAGTAGGGTGTTTGTCCCCATAAAACTTTCTCGAACATGGATTGCATATGACGACTCATACAACCACTCAAGCGGCCCCGGCCGTCACCCAGGACTTCATCCTCAGCCAGACGATGCTGCGCATTCGCGATCCCGAGAAATCGATCGCGTTCTATCGCGATGTTCTGGGGATGACGCTGTTGGATCGTTTCGATTTTCCCGACATGAAGTTCAGCCTGTACTTCATCGGCTATCTGCGAGCGGAAGACGGCCCGCTGCCGGAAGATCGGCTGGCCCGCGCTGTATTCACGTTCCGGCAGAAAGGTGCGATCGAATTGACCCACAACTGGGGCACGGAATCGGATGACGGCTTCGCGGGCTATCACAATGGCAACAGTGAGCCGCGCGGCTTTGGACACATCGGCATCACCGTGCCGGATGTGGATGCTGCCTGCGATCATTTCAGCGCCAACGGCGTCGAGTTCGTGAAGCGTCCGAACGATGGAAAGATGAAAGGATTGGCTTTCATCAAGGATCCGGATGGTTACTGGATCGAGGTGCTGTCTGCCGAGAACTCGGCTCGCCTCGTCACCCACACGGCGGGTTGATCGAGGAAGGCGCAGCGCAGTGCGGCGATGCGCCTTCCTGTTGGTACATCGGTTCTTGCCTCAGGCCGCTTTCTTGATCCCGGCCTGGGACTCCAGGAACGCGTGCCATGCGCCCTGCGCCTCTTTCCAGCCCACGGCCACGATCGGATTGCCTTCCGGCGTGACGAACAGCAGAGGGCCGAGGAAAGTCATGAAGAACTCGCTGTCGACCGGAAAGCTGGTCTGGTCGTGACGGGCGCCTGAGGATTCGTAACCGTAGCCCGGCGCAACGGCCGTATCGCCACCATTCGCCTTGCCGCCGCGAACGTCCATAAGCCCCTTGGTCAGCAGGTACTCGCCCGGCCCCTGGTGGACATGGGCGTTGAAGGACGATCCCTTCGGGCAGTCGAAAATCGCGGTCCAGGCACCCATCTCGGGAGATACGTGCAGCAATTTCCAGCGTATTCCGCCTGTCGACAAGACATCGGGGAACGGTGCCCAGGGCTGGGCGTCGATCTGCACATACTCTTCGGGCGTCTGGCTTTTCATGATGGCTCCTCTGGCTGGTCCGATTGCTGCTGCCGTGCGACATAGCCAATCAGGTCGACAGGGCTGCTGAAGGATAGGCAGCGACTGGAGGTGGCTCGTTGCCACGGGTGCCATTCCGTGTGCGTTTCCGTGCAAGCGGAAACCACGAGTTCTTACGAACGACACTGATGACGGTACAGTGGAAGTCACGAGCAGGACGCCGCATGAACGGTGCCGCTCGCTGGAGGAGGAAAGCACAATGACTGCCAGCGCAACGGAGTGGTCTACGGCGGCTCACCCACGGCGAGACTCTTACGAGGAGTGGGAAAGCAAGCTGCAGCAGGTCTATGGCGCCTTCCGGTTCGACGGCAAGCCCAGCGACGCGTTTGCGGCAAGCATCAGACACCGCGTCGTTTCCGGCTTCCAGGTGGTGGATTGCCGATGCGATCCCTGCGGCGCGACGCGTACCGGATCCGAGATGTCTCTGGATACGCGCGAGGTGCTGGGCATCCAGCTGGTCCTGCAGGGACGCGAACATATCTCCTTCGAGAACGAGCAGATCGTGCTGACGCCCGGAGACCTGCTGATCTGGGATACCACCCGGCCAATGCGGTTTCAGGTGATGGAGAGTCTGCACAAGGTTTCGGTGCTGCTGCCGCTGGCGCGTCTGCAGAGCTGGCTACCCCGGAGTTGGCACTCGATACGGCACAAGCTCGACAAGGATTCGAACGCCGCCAAGCTGATGGCGTCATACGTTTGTTCGGTGTCGCCGATGTTCATGAGCGGTGCCTTCAGCCAGAGCGATGGCCTGACCGAATCGGCGATCGGCTTGCTGGTCACCGCGCTCGAGGAGCCTCAGCTAGCGATCTCGACCTCGCTGCGCGAAGTCCAGATGGAGCAGGTTCGTGGCTACATCGAGGCCCATCTCGAAGATCCGGAACTCTCGCCGGCCACCATTGCCAATGGCACCCGAATTTCCGTTCGCTATCTGCACTGGCTGTTCAAGAGCACAGGCACGACGGCGTTCCAGTATGTCGTGCACAAGCGCTTGCTTCGCTGTCGCCTCGATCTGGAGAATCCCCGGATGCAGGGCCGGAAGATCATCGACATCGCCTATTCCGCAGGCTTCCAAAATGCCACGCACTTTGCACGTCGATTCCGGGACGAATTCGGCATGAGCCCCAAGGATTACCGCGACTCGCGGCTCGAGATCGCTGCCAATCTCGGATAGGCGCTCGCCAAAAAAAGCCGCCTGCCCCTGGCTTCTGCGTTCAGCGCGAACGCACAAGCCGAGCGTCGCTCACACCGAATAGCGGCACAGTGTTTCTCCACCATCCAGGCGAATCAGATCGCCATGGATGTAGCTGGACTCTTCCGAGGCCAGGAACACGGCCAGGTCGGCGACGTCTTTGGCTTCGCCCCAGCGATCGAGCGGAATGCTGTCGATGAAGAACTTGTCGAAATCCTGATCGTCGACGAGCACGCGGGTCAGTGCGGTCTTGGCAGGCGCCGTGGTTTTTGGTCTGCGGATGCCGCTCCTTCTCCAGATCAGAAGGAGCGGAACATCGAATGCTCGCTTAGCCGGCAGGGCCTGCTGCTTCGTCCTTCAAGGCTTCGACCTGGATTTCCAGGGTCACCTTGCCGTCCGGAATCGCCTTGCCGACGCCGTAGCTGACGCCGAAATCGGTGCGATCGATCGTGGCGCTGGCATCGGCGCCGCAGACTTCGCGCTTGTAGAACGGATGCGGAATGCACTTGAACTGGTTGACCGTCAGACGCACCGGCTTGGTCACGCCGTGCAGGGTCAGGTCGCCGTCGACGGCAGTCAGGGTGTCACCGGTGAAGGTCAGCTTGGTCGACTTGTAGGTGGCCGTCGGATACTTGGCGACATCGAAGAAGTCTTCCTTCTTGGCGTGCTCGTTCATCTTGTCGAGGCCGAAGTCGATCGAGGTCATGTCCATCAGGATTTCGATCGAACCGGTCTTGGCCGCCCGATCGAGCACCACCGCACCGCTGTTCTTGTCGATCTTGCCGCGCCAGAACGAGATGCCGCCGATGTGCGCGGCCTTGAAGCTCGGATAGGTGTGGCTGGAATCGATCGTGTAGCTCTCGGGCGCAGCGAGCGCGGCACCGCAGGCGAGCAGCAGGGCGGCGGGAAGCAGCGTGTTCTTGAGGTTCAGCATGTTGGGGGCTCCTTGTCAGTCTTGACTTCGAAAACAGCTTGCGGCGAATCGGTGATGCGGGATATCAGCCTGCGGCGGGCACGGCGATGCGGAAGCGGATCTTCACCGTGTCTTCGACGGTGTCATCCCAGCTGGCACTGCCGATCGCGAAGGCCTTGCGGGAGATCGACACGGTGCCGCTGTACGTGGTCAAGCCGCCTTCGGTCTTGGCGGTGACCGGCACTTTCAGCTCGATGGTCTTGCCCTTCAGGCTGAGTTTGCCGCTGGCTTCGAAGTTGCCCGGCGTGGTCGGTTTCAGGCCGCTGGCTACGAAGCTCGCTTTGGGAAACTTCGCGGTGTCGAACCACTCCGGCTTGCGGACTTCGGCGTTGTAATCGTCATCGCCGATATCGAAGCTCGCGGTATCGATATCGAAATGGGCGCGTGCCTCGGCCGGCTTGGCGGGATCGAGATCGACGCCGCCGCTGAACTTCTTGAACGGCGCGTTGACCGGCACGCTCATTTGGGTGAACTCGGCGCTGATCGAGCTTTTGGCCGCGTCGATGGCGCGTTCAGCGGCGAAAGCGGCAGGTGCGGAGATCAGGCTCGCCAGCGCGAGGGTGGCGGCTACGGATCGGAGGTGCATGGGGCGATCGGGTCTCGATTGGTAATGTTCAGCGGGACGGCAGCATGCGGCGCAGCGTGCCGTCCCGATCGATCAGATGATGCTTGAGTGCAGCGGCAGCGTGCACTGTGACCAACGCGGCCATCGTCCAGTTCAGTAACTCATGGACTTGTTTCAGCGCCGTCGCCAGTTCCTTGTCCTTGGCCACCAAGTCCGGCAGGCGCAGCGCCTTGATGCCGAGATAGACCACCGGATAGCCCGAAGCCGAGCTGTATAGCCAGCCACTGAGCGGAATCGCCAGGATCAGCACATACAGCGCGAGGTGCGTGTAGTGCGCGGCACGTAGCTGCCAAAGGGGCTGGCCGGGCAGCGGCGCCGGCACCGGATGGCGCAGGCGCCAGCCGATGCGGATCAGCGCCAGTGCCAGCACTGTGATGCCGCTCCATTTGTGCCAGGAATACAGCTTGAGCTTGTCCGGGCTTAAGCGCAGCCCGGTCATGTACAGGCCGACTGCGAAGCCGCCGATGATCATCAGCGCCATCAACCAGTGCAGCGCAATCGCGGGGCGGGTGTAGGCGTTGTTGGCGGACATGGCGAAAAACTCGAGGATGGTGACACCGTAACGCGCTGCGTCGCGCATTGCTACCGCCTATTGCGACAGAGGGAATATCCCTTGTTGACGTATGACTGACGGTTTTCGATACTCGTCACATGAGAAGCGCTGCCATTACCCAGCCCGACATCCGGGACCGCATCCTGACCGAGGCCGAACGTCTGTTCCGGGCCTTCGGTTATTCCAAGACCACCGTCGCCGATGTCGCCCAGGCCTGCGAGATGTCGCCGGCCAACGTCTATCGCTTCTTCGAGAGCAAGGCGGCGATCAACGAAGCGATCACCGAAGTGGTGCTCGCGCGGATGGAAGCGATGTCGCTCGGTATCGCCCGCGAAACGCGCCCGGCGGCGGATCGTCTGAAGCGCCTGATCATGGAAGGTCATCGCTTCGCCTGCGAGCAATACCTCAATGAATCCAAGGTTCACGAGATCGTCATCAAGGCGATGGACGAACAGTGGAGCGTCATCGACGCGCACATCGAACGGATCCGCGCCTGCTTCCGTCTGGTCATCGAAGACGGCGTGCGCAGCGGCGAGTTCGTGGCCGAGCACGTCGAGGAAAGCTGCCAGTGCGTGTTCAACGCGGTGATTCCGTTCTGCCATCCGCAGATCGTCGCTGAACGTTTTTCGCAGGATCGCGGCCGCCAAGCGGCGCTGATGGCCGAGTTTCTGGTCGCCTCGCTCCTACTCAGACCGAAGTGACTCGACGGTCGCACATGTCAATTTCCAATAACGAATAACAGCGTTTCATCAACGACCCGCTTCGGGCCGGAACGAATCGCTGACCGCGCTGCAGGGAGCGAGCATGACCGTCACCGAGCACCAGTCCGGCGTGCTGCGAACGCTGAAATCTGTTCCTGTTTTCACTCGCCTGATCGCCTTGTTGCTGTTGTCGGCCTGCAGCAAGCCGCCAGTCGTAGTCGAGGAAGTGCGCTCGGTGCGCACCATCGTCGCAGCGCCGGGTGCGATCGACGCTCGCAATATCTACGCGGGTGAAGTGCGGCCGCGTTACGAATCGAACCTCGGTTTCCGGGTGACCGGCAAGATCGATCAGCGCAAGGTCAACGTTGGCGATCGGGTCAAGAAGGGTCAGTTGCTGCTGCAACTCGATCCCGCCGATCTGGCGCTCAATGAGGCTTCCAGCCAGGCCACCGTCGCTGCCCAGGAAGCGCAGTTCGCGGTCGAGAAAGCCGACCTCGGACGCTATCGCAAGCTGCTCGATACCGGCTTCATCAGCGCCGCGGAGTTCGATCGTCAGCAGACCCGTTTTGCCGCCGCTGAAGCTCAACTCGCGTCGGTAAAGGCGCAGGCCCGGGTCAGCGGCAACCAGACCGGCTACGCGCAGCTGCATGCCGATGCCGATGGCGTGATCACCGCGATCGATGCCGAAGTCGGGCAGGTGGTCGCGGCGGGCCAGACCATCGTCCGGCTGGCGCGGGCCGGCACCATGGAAATCGCGGCCAACGTGCCCGAGCAGGGGCTGGGGATGCTGAAGCCCGGTGCACTGGTGACGGTGATGCTGTGGACCGTCGACGGCCGTGATTTCCCTGGCCGCATTCGCGAGCTGGCGTCGTCCGCTGATCCGGCGACGCGCACCTATGCGCTGCGGGTGACGGTGGATGTGCCGCCGCCGGAGATGCAGCTCGGCATGACTGCGAGCATCCGTATTCCTGGTCCGAAGCTGGCATCGTTGATCCACGTGCCGCTGACCGCCTATACCGAGCAGAAGAGTGTGCACGGCGTCTGGGTATTCGATGAAGCAAGCAGTGAGGTGCACTTTCGGCCGGTGCGGCTCAGCGGCTTCGATGGCAACAGCGCCTTGATCGCCGAAGGACTGGCACCGGGCGAGCGCGTGGTCACCGCTGGCGCGCCGCTGCTGCGCGAAGGCCAGAAGGTGCGCCTGATGCCTGATGCGACGCCGCCGGTGGCTCCAGACGCCGCAGGCTGAATGCCATGAATCAGCCAGAAGCTGCGTCGGGAAAAGGGGAAGGCGGCTTCAATCTGTCGCGCTGGGCGATCGAGCATGCCTCGTTCACCCGCTTCATCGTGGTGCTGCTGATGATCAGCGGCGTGTTCGCCTATCTGAACCTCGGCCAGAAGGAAGATCCCGAGTTCACCTTCCGGATCATGGTCGTGCGCGCCTACTGGCCGGGCGCCACCGCGGCCGAGATGGAGCAGCAGGTCACCGATCGCATCGAGGAGAAGCTCGAGGAAACGCCGTGGCTGGATCGTACGCAGAGCTATTCCAAGCCCGGCGAAACCCAGGTCTTCGTGTTCCTGCGCGAGGACACACCGCCGAAGGACGTGCGCAATGTCTGGTACCAGGTACGCAAGAAGGTCGGCGATGTTCAGGGCCAGTTGCCGCAAGGCGTGCAGGGGCCGTTCTTCAACGATGAGTTCGGCGATACCTACATCGCCATGTACGCCTTCCATGCCGAAGGCTTCACCTATACCGAGCTGAAGGATTACGTCGACACCGCGCGCAAGGTGTTCGGCGCGGTGAAAGGTGTCGAGAAGGTCGATCTGCTTGGCGAGCAGCAGCCGAAGATCTTCGTCGAGTTCTCGTACCGCAAGTTCGCCCAGCTCGGCATCAGCTTCCCGCAGCTGGCCGAAGCCCTGAAAGGGCAGAACATCGTCGTGCCCGCCGGTCAGCTGAACACCGAGGAGCGGGCGCTGTTCATTCGCGTCGACGGCGCTTACGACGATCTGGCGGCGATCGAGGACACCCGCTTCCGGGTCGGCAGCTCGACGTTCCGGCTGGGCGATTTCGCCAAGGTCTATCGCGGTTACGAGGACCCGCCGCGGATGAAGATCCGCCATCGCGGCAAGGAAACCATCGCCCTCGGCATCGTGATGGAGAAGGACAGCAATGTGCTGAAGGTTGGCGAGCAGCTCGACAGCACCCTGGCGCGGCTGCGCAGCAGCTTCCCGGTCGGCATCGAGGTCAATCAGGTCACCGATCAGCCGAAGGTAGTCAGGAGCGCCGTCGGTGAATTCGTGCAGTCGCTGGCCGAGGCCGTGGTCATCGTGCTGGTGGTCAGCTTTTTCAGCCTCGGCCTGCGCACCGGCATGGTCGTGGCGCTGACCATTCCGTTCGTGCTCGGCGTCACTTTCCTGGCCATGGACTGGGCCGGCATCCAGTTGCAGAAGATTTCCCTCGGCGCGCTGGTGCTGGCGCTCGGGCTGCTGGTCGACGACGCCATCATCGCCGTCGAAATGATGGCGCGGAAGCTCGAAGAGGGCTACGACAAGCTGAAAGCGGCCTCGTTCGCCTACACCTCCACCGCCTTCCCGATGCTGACCGGCACCCTGATCACCGCCGCCGGGTTCCTGCCGGTGGGCTTCGCGAAATCGGCGGCCGGCGAATACACCTTCTCGATCTTCGCGGTGG
>NZ_JAHFRY010000210.1 GCF_023266035.1 Nevskia sp. | reverse complement strand
GCCGGCGCGCACCGTGGCACCGAACAGCGTGCGGAAGCTGGCGACCACCGGATCCTGCTCGATGGCTTTTTCGGCATCGCGCTGACGATCGATCAGGCGCTGCTCGTCGGCGGCGGCCGGGTGCAGCACGTCGGGACTGGCAGCGACGCTGATATCCAGATTCAGCGGACCCAGCTTGCCGATCAGCGCGGTCTGCACAGCGAGGCGACGCTCGTCGGTGAGCAGATGTCTGGCACGCGGATCGAGCGCGAAACGCAAGGTTTCGCCCTCACGACCCAGCCAGGCGCAGTGTCGGGCAAGTTGGCGAACCATGCCGTCGAGGCCGAGTTCATCGACTAGGCGATGCCAGACCGTGCCCGGCGTGGCGGTGGCCGCCGGAATGGCGACAGGCGCGACGAAGGCTTCGGTCGGCGCCGAACGGGTCGCGCTCGGCATGAGAATGTGAGCGCTGCGCGGCGGGCTGGGTACCGCAGCAGGCGCCACGCTGGTGACCGCGGCCGTAGGCGTTGTCACCGGAGCAGTAACTGGCACCGCTGCAGCGACACGCGGCGCTGCGGCTGGTGCTGCAGATGATGCAGACGGCGTTGATGCGACAGCAGCACGACCGCCACCACCACCGGTCGGCGCCGCCGAACCGCCCCCGTCATCGAGCTTCAGCGCGAACATCCGCAGCACGCTCATCTCGAAACCGAGGCGCGGATCCGGCGCGTAAGGCAGATCGCGACGACCGAGCACGGCGATCTGATACCAGAGCTGTACGTCCTCGACGGCCACCGTCTGCACCAGCGGCGCCAGGCGCGGATCGTCGTCTTCATCGCCAGCATTCGGCAGCAACTGCAGCATCGCCAGCCGCTGCAGCAGCATCGCCAGATCGTTGAGCAGCGCATGGAAATCCGGCGCCGATTCATCGAGCCGGCGAAGGGCGGCGAGCAGCGCATCGCCATCGTGAGCCGCCAGCGCTTCGATCACCGCAAACAGATTGCGGCGGCCACCGGTGCCGAGCATGTCCTCGACCGCCAGCGCTTCGAGCTTGGCGCCACCGGCGAAGGCCAGCGCCTGATCGAGCAGCGACAGGCCATCGCGCATCGAGCCATCGGCGGCGCGCGCCAGTTCGGCGACGGCGCCGATCTCGAAATCGACCGCTTCATCCTTGAGGATGTCGGCAAGGTTGTCGCGGATCAGCGCCACGCTGAGGCGCTTCAGGTTGAACTGCAGGCAACGGCTGAGCACGGTGATCGGCAGCTTCTGCGGGTCCGTTGTGGCCAGGATGAACTTCACATGCGGCGGCGGTTCTTCCAGCGTCTTCAGCAGCGCGTTGAAGGCGCCCTTCGACAGCATGTGGACTTCGTCGATCAGGTAGACCTTGTAGCGGCCGCGCGCCGGCGAGTACTGAGCGTTGTCGATCAGTTCGCGGATGTTGTCGACGCCGGTGTTCGACGCGGCGTCGATTTCCAGCAGATCGACGAAGCGACCGTCGTTGACTTCCTTGCAGGCCGAACAGACGCCGCAAGGATTGGCGCTGACGCCGGTCTGGCAGTTCAGGCCCTTGGCGATGATGCGGGCGAGCGTGGTCTTGCCGACGCCGCGGGTGCCGGTCAACAGGATCGCTGGATGCAGGCGATCACCGTCCAGCGCATGGGTCAGCGCCTTGACCACATGGCCCTGGCCACGCACGTCTTCGAAGCGGCGCGGACGCCATTTGCGCGCAAGCGCGAGATAGCTCATGAGAGAGACAGGGTGGCCAGACGGAGTGAGCGCATTGTCGCGGATGAGGCGGGGGTACGCCACCTGCCGGCGGATCGCGCTCAGCTGCGAAACGCACACGGAACCGCCATCGCGACCGCGTAAACTCCGCACTCCCCAGGTGTTCCCCAGCAGGAGTGATCCCTTGAGCCACCCGCTTCCCGCCCCGCTCGCGCCGGGTCATGCCCTGGTCACCGGCGGCGCCGGCTTCATCGGCAGCCATCTGGTCGACGGCCTGCTCGGCGATGGCTGGCAGGTGACGGTGATCGACAACTTCGATCCCTATTACCCGGCCAGCATCAAGCGCCGGCACATCGCCGCGCATCTCGATCACCCGGCCTACCGGCTGGTCGAGGCCGATATCCGTGACGGTGCCAAGCTGAACTCGCTGCTCAATGGGACGTACACGTCGATCGTTCATCTGGCCGCAAAAGCGGGCGTCCGCAACTCGCTGACCGACCCGCTCGGCTACCAGATGACCAACGTCATCGGCACCCAGAACCTGCTGAGCCTGGCGCATCAGCGTGGCATCAAGGCATTCGTGTTCGGCTCCTCGTCGAGCGTCTATGGCGATTGCCCGCGCCTGCCGTGGGCCGAGACCGATCTCGGCCTGCTGCCGATCAACCCTTACGCCTCGAGCAAGCTCGCTGACGAACAATTGGGCTATGTCTACGCCCAGACCTTCGGCCTGCGTTTCGTCGCCATGCGCTTCTTCACCGTGTTCGGCGAACGCCAGCGGCCGGATCTGGCGATCCACAAGTTCGCGCGGCTGATGCTCGATGGCAAGACCATCCCAGTCTATGGCGATGGCTCGTCCGAGCGTGATTTCACCTACTGGGGCGACATCGTCGCCGGCGTTCGCGCAGCGATGGCCTTTGCCGCCGATCCGGCCTGCGCGAATTACGAGGTGTTCAACCTCGGCAACAACCGCACGATCGGCTTGCTGGAGATGATCCAAAAACTCGAAGCGGTGCTGAATGTGAAGGCGAACATCGACTGGCAGGACTGGCAGCCGGGCGAGATGCGCCGCACCTGGGCCGACATCCGCAAGTCGCAGGCGCTGCTCGGCTACGAGCCGGCCACCGATTTCGATACCGGCCTCGCCCGCTTCGCCAGCTGGCTCGCCGTCCAGCCTTGAGCCGGGCATGAAGCGCGGCCTCGCGCTGGGGTTGAATGTCGTCGTTCTCGCGGTGTTCGCGGCGGCGGTCGAGCATTTCTGGGGCTGGTCCCGGCTGCTGGCGCCGTGGTCGCAGATCGCGCCGCTGACCCTGGTGCTGGCGATCGTCGGCATGCTCGCCAGCTATGCCTTGCGCGGCACCCGCATCTATCTCGCGGAAACGCAGATTCCGCGTGGCGCCTGGTTCGCCTGCCTGCGGCTGATCCTGATCAACAATGCGCTGAACCTGATCCTGCCCGCGCGCGCCGGCGAGGTCAGTTTTCCGGTGCTGATGCGGCGCTGGTTCGGCATCGATGCAACGCAGGCCGCCGGCACCCTGATCTGGCTGCGGCTGCTCGATCTGCATGTGCTGGCCACGGTCGCCGCCGCTTGCGCGGCCAGCGGCTGGCTGCTGCGGGTGCAGGGCCTGTCGACTCTGGCCTGGCTCGGCGCGGCACTGGCGGCGATTGCGCCGCTCGCGGTCTACGCGCTGCGTGAACCGCTGCAGGCCAGACTCGCACGGCGCAGCGGCAAGCTCGCCGGTTTCGCAGCGAAAGCCCTGTTCGGCCTGCCCAGGCAGACCTCGGGGCTGGCGCTCGATCTGGTGCTGACCTGGGCCGCGTGGAGCGTGAAGCTGCTGGCGCTCGGCATCGTGCTCGGTCTGCTGGCGCAGCTGTCGCCAGTGCTCGGCACCCTGGGCGCGATCGGTGGCGATCTGTCGACCGTGCTGCCGCTGCACGCGCCCGGCGGCTTCGGCACCTACGAGGCCGGCGTGATGGCGCTGCTGGCGCCTGCGTCCGGTGCCCCCGAGCTGGGCGCCTTGCTGGCGGCGGCCGTCAACCTGCATCTGCTGGTGTTGACCACCGCCTTGATCGCCGGCGCACTGGCCTGGCTCGTGGGTGCTCCGCCAGCGCAACCGGAATGACGGAAGCCCGATGCTAGACTTTGGCCCTTGTCTTCCATGAGTTCCGACGTGACGGAAAGCCTGCCGCCGAGTTCCAGTCTTAAAAGCTGGCCCAGCCTGTCGATCGTGATCCCGATGTACCGGGAGCAGGACAACGTCGCGCCGATGCTCGCGCGCGTCCATGAAGGCCTCGCCGCCTATGCCGGCCCCTGGGAGCTGATCTGCGTCGACGACGGCAGCCTCGACGAGACCGGCAAGCGCTTGATCAGCGAGGGCGCCAAGTACGGCCCGCATGTCCGCGTCATCCGTTTTGCCCGCAACAACGGCCAGACCACGGCAATGCAGGCCGGCATCGATGCCGCGCGCGGTGACGTCATCGCCACGCTCGATGGCGATCTGCAGAACGATCCGGCCGATATCCCACGGATGGTCGCCGAGATGTACGAGCGCGACCTCGATCTGCTGACCGGCTACCGCGCCAATCGCCAGGACGCCTGGATGAGCCGCAAGCTGCCGTCGAAGCTGGCCAACAAGCTGATCGCCCGGGTCACCGGCGTGAAGATTCGCGACTACGGCTGCTCGCTGAAGGTCTACCGCGCGACGGTGATCAAGCAGGTGCGCCTGTATGGCGAGATGCACCGCTTCATCCCGGTCTGGGCGGCGATGGTCACCAGCCCGACGCGCATCGGCGAAACGCCGGTGGGCCACGCCGCACGCCAGTTCGGCGAGAGCAAGTATGGCATTTCGCGGACTTTCCGCGTCGTGCTCGATCTGCTGACCGTGTTCTTCTTCCTGCGCTTCCGTGCCCGGCCCGGCCATTTCTTCGGCTCGATCGGTCTGGCGCTCGGCTTCGTAGGAAGTGCCGCCATGACCTGGCTCGGCTTCGTCAAGTTCGTGCTCGGTGAATCGATCGGCGGCCGTCCGCTGTTCCTGGTCGCCGTGCTGCTGCTGGTGTTCTCGATCCAGTTCCTGACCACCGGCCTGATCGCGGAAATGCTGTCCCGCGTCTTCTACCAGCGCACCGAAGGCCCGCTGACCGTCGCCAACGGCGCAGTGCTGGACAGCAGCAACAGCTGGGCGCAACTGGCCGATCCGGCCGCTGCGCAGCTCGGCATCGACGAGGCAGATCGCAATCGTGCTTGAGACGGAACGGCTGTCCGCAGCGCATCTGGGGTTCCTGTTCGCAGCGGTGCTGCTCGGCTTCTGGTCGAACCTGTGGGCGGTA
>NZ_JAHFRY010000209.1 GCF_023266035.1 Nevskia sp. | reverse complement strand
ATCACGACGACCACCGAGGTCAGCTTGGCCCGTGGGCCGTGGGTAATGCCGGAGATCGCCGCGAGCAAGCGCTGGATGCGCCGATGGACACCAGATTCCCGACCATGGCCGACCAGCGATTCGACATTCTTGGGCGCCGGCAAGGTGGCCAGCAGCAGCGAGATCAGCACGCAGCCGGTGGGGATCAGCCAGACCGCCCACATGCCGCAGAAGATCGCGTGGCGAACCATCGCCGGGATCGGGGCGGCCATCACCACGACGATGCCAAGCACGTCGGTCAGGATGCCGAGCACGCTTGGCGCCATCATCACGCTCATGGTGATTTCGGCCGCTTTCACGCGGTCTTTCACATGCGCATAGATTTCGTAATAGCGCTCGGTGAACTGCACCGAATGCGAGAACGAGCGCGCGGTCAGCAGCAGCGGCACGATCATCAGCAGAGGTTCGATCGAGATATTCAGCCAGCCGACCAGGCCGAAGGCCCAGATCGCCGCCGTGGCGCTGGTCAGGATCGGCGTCAGCACACCGACCATGTTGCGCATGTACAAGGCCAGCGAGGCGATCAGCAGACCCAGGGTGACGGCGAAGATGCCGACCATCTGCCACTCGTAGCGGTAGACCCAGCCGATCAGGGTCGGCTGGCCGGCGATGAAGACTTCGGTATTGGCATCGCGGGCACCTGCGGCAAGCGCCTCGACGTATTCGAAGGCGGTGCCGTAATCGACCTTGTCCTCGATAAACGTCGCCATGATGATCGTCGAGCGGTTGTCCTCGCTGATCAGGAAGGTGCGCACGTTCGGCGCGCGGTCGACCCGGCTGCGGAAGTCGGCGACTTCGTCGGCATCGGCCGGCGAGTGATCGGACATCAGCGGCCGCATGTCGATGCCGTACGGCGTGGCTTCCGAGTAGCGCGCCTTCTCGGTGGTGATCGACAGGATCTGCTCATGATCGACACCCGGCGCCTTGTCGATGTCGCGGGTGAACTGCCAGGTCTTGGCTAGGGTCACCGGGTTGAAGATGTCGCCTTCCTTGACCCGCAGCATCACCATCACCATCAGCGGGCTGCCGAAGTTCGGGTGCGCCTTGTAGACCTGCACGAACGGGTCGTCGGTCGGCAGCAGATCACGGAAGACAGTTTCCAGCTTGACTCTAGGCAGGCCGGCGGCGAAGAACAGCGTGATCAGGCCAAAGATCGCAAACGAAAGCCGCCGGTGCCCGAGCACCCAGCGAGCCAGTCGGGCACGCAGCGTATACATGGTTCATCAACTCCAGACAGCGGGCTGCGCCGTGCGCGGCCCGATGATGATCGGGGGAGGATCAGCAGATCACAGGAAGGTTTGCCGGCTCAGGAGGCGCCGAGACGCTGCAGCGCCGCCTGGGTCAGATACTTGTCGTAGTAAGCCGGATCGTTGGCACCGCTCTGATAGACGCCTTCCACCTGCTTGACCTGCTCGATGCGGGTGACGCTGCCGGTCTGGATGTCGCTCGAGGTGACATGCGCCCAGCTCCAGTACGGATGCTTGCCATCCATCACCTTCTTGCCGCCCTGGTCGTACATCGAATAGGCACCGTCGAAGGAGCGGTACGGCTTCATGTTGCGATCGTAGGTGACCATGCCGATGACGATCTGGTTGCGGGCATCGAAGTAGACGCGCTTCTTGCCGATCGGCGCACGCGGGAACTTGACCGGCTCGGCCTCGACGATGATCGCTTCCGGCACCAGTTCGACGGTGGCATCCCAGAAGGTCTTGCCCTGCTGGCCGCCGTGGGTCTTGTGCTCCCAGTTCGGATCGTCGGAAGCCCAGCCATCGGCCAGACCGGCGAGGAATGGTCCGCGACCGACGATCTTGTAATTGCCCCAGGTGTAAAGCGGATCACCAGCGGCCCAGGCATCGGACAGGAACAGGGTCAGGCCCGGAATCAAGGGCTCGAAGCGCTGATCGGACGGGAACTGACGAATGCGCCTGAACTCCGGCACATAGCCGTAGAGCGCCGGGAAGGTCGAGTGATCGTAGTCCCAGATATTCAGGAACGAGGTGCCGCGATAGGCCTGTGGCTGCGTGAAGAACACCGACTGATAGCGCAGCTTGGTCTTCTGGCTCTCCACATACGGCATCGGCTCCATGCTGACGCGGGCCACCGGCGAGTACTCGCACCAGCCGCCGGTGTAGGTGAAGCGGACATTGCCGCCCGGGTCGGTCGCATACAGCTTCATGGCGTAGAACGAGGCATCGTGACGGCCCCAGTTCAGCGTCTGCGCGGCGAACAGTTCGAGGCCATTCTTCGGGTCCGGAAACGGATTGCCGCCGATCCACGGCTGGCCATCGGCCTTGTTGACGACATTGCCCCGGGCATCGAAACCGGCCTTGCCGTTGTTCCTCAACGTCGCCTCGATGTACTCCCAGGGCGACAGCCGCATGATCTCGCTGGTGGTCTTGCCGATCTTGAGCTTGCGGCCCTGCTTGAGGATCTGCTCGTAGCGCACCGGCTCCAGCAGATCCTTCACGTACTGGACATTGTTGGCATCGATGATGTCGCCGGTCTTGATCTTGCCCTTGGTGTAACCCTCGATCGACAGCAGTTCGTCCGGGTAGGCCTTGTTGATCTCGCCGTTGGCCGAGATCGCTTCGCTCAGCGGCATCAGCACGCCAGCGCCGAGCACACCGCGCGCTGCGTCATTGAGGAACTTGCGGCGTGAGTAGCCGCGGTCGAAACGGTTGATATACATGGGCAAAGCTCCTCGGTGCGGGTCAGCGTCCGGTACTTTTGCCGGCCGCCTAATCAATGTGTCTGGTCAATGTGCGGGGCGCATCTGCGATCTGGATGCAGCTCCGCCACTGTCGGTGCGAATCGCAACCGCCAGCCTCGGTGGCAATGGTAGGCATGCAGACCAAGTACCGACGATAACGCATCCGCCGCGCTTGCGGCGCTTGCACCGCAATGGCCGCAAACACTGAAGAATCCGAAGTTTTCTTCACCTTCGGAGCACTCGAAGTGGCAATGTGTTCAGCATCCCTGACATACCGCAATCGTGGATTCCACCCGTCCGGGTAGTGCGCACCCCATCCCCTAGCGTTGACCCTCACTTGACGATAAGCACTGGTCGGGATACCGCCAGTCGGAGGAGCGCATGACCCTATTCAACCCCCTGATCGGAGCGGTCGCGTGAGCGCCGCACCGGTGGTGGAACTGCTGCGCCGTGCGGAACGGCTGGAACCGCGACGCCCACTCCGCGCGGAGCCTGCATCCGATGCCGCGCTGCTCTTCGAGCACGCCGCCGTGGCGATCGGCCATGTCCGCGATCGTCAGTTGCAGCGCTGCAATCGGCGCCTCGAAACCTTGTTCGGCTACGGCCCTGGCGAGCTGAACCAGCGCAATCTGCAGATGCTGTATCCCAGCTACACCGACTATGTCGCCTGCGGCCGCAGCAGCGCTCGGCTGCTTGAACGCCAGGGCCGCTGCCGTATCGAACGGCAGATGCGCCGCCGCGACGGCAGCCTGTTCTGGTGCCAGTTGAGCGGTCAGGCGGTCGATGCCGGCCGTCCAACGGCGGGCTCGGTGTGGACGCTCGAAGACATCAGCGACCGCAAGCAGGCCGAGAGCGCGCTGCGCGCGACGCAAGCCCAACTGGAGCAGCAGCTGGCCGATGTCCGCCGCCGTCACCAGCAGGAACTCGCCCGTGCTTCGCGCCTGAACTCGATGAGCGAGATGGCTGGCGCACTGGCCCATGAACTCGCTCAGCCGCTGGCCGCTACGCTCAACTACCTGCATGGCTGCCAGTTGCGTCTCAAGCAGGGCGATTGCACTTCGGAAAAACTCGACGGCGTCATCACCCGGGCGATCCAGCACACCGAAACCGCCGGCAGCATCGTCCGTCAGGTGCACGGCTTCGTCCGTCGCCACGTCCCGGAAACCACCGCCACCGATCTCCACGCGCTGATCAGCGAGATGCTCGGCCTGCTCGATCACCAGCGCCGCAAGCTCGGCGTACGCGTCGAACTGGGGCTGGCGTCAGAGACGCCGACGGTGCTGGTCGATGCGCTGGAAATCCGCCAGGTGCTGCTGAACCTGATCCGCAACGCCTACGAGGCGATGACCGCCAGCCCAGCCGAGCAGCGCCTGCTGCGCATCGAATCGCGACAGCTGACCGGCAGCCGGGTTGAAGTCACGATCAGCGATCGCGGCCCCGGCATTTCGCCGGAAGCCTGCAGCCAGATCTTCGACGCTTACTTCACGACCAAGCAGGACGGCCTGGGCCTGGGCCTGGCCGTTTGCCGGTCGATCATCGAATCCCATGGCGGCAGTCTGCGCGTCGCCGCCAACCCCGAAGGCGGTGCCTGTTTCCGCTTCGACCTGAATACCGTGGTGTGACCCCATGAAAGCCAATAGCGAAATGACCGAAGCCCAGATCCAGACCTACTCGCAGAGCCGGCCCACCGTATTCGTCGTCGATGACGATGCCGCGATGCGTGATTCTCTGCGCTGGCTGCTGGAATCGGCCCAGCTGAACGTGCAGACCTTCGATTCCGCGGAAGCCTTTCTGACCATCGCCCAGCCCGATGCCTGCGGCTGCCTGGTGCTCGATGTGCAGATGCCTGGTCTGAGCGGCCCGGAGCTGATGGACGAACTGAAGCGCCGCCACGTCCATCTGCCGATCCTGTTCCTGTCCGGCCATGGCGACATTCCAACGGTGGTGCAGGCGATGAAGGGTGGTGCCGTCGATTTCCTGCAGAAGCCCTACGACAACGCCCAGTTGCTGGAACGCATCGGCCAGGCGCTGACACTGGATGCCGATAGCCGCGACGCTCGCCGCCGTGAATTCCTGCGCAGCCAGCGGCTTGAAGGATTGACTGCCCGCGAACGCGAGATCCTCGATCAGGTGGTCGCGGGCCGCAGCAACAAGGAAGTCGGCCGCAAGCTGGCCATCAGCTACAAGACTGTCGAAGCCCATCGCGGGCGGCTGATGCGCAAGATGGGCGCGGCCTCGTTCGCCGAACTGCTGCAGATGATGCTCGGTGGACGCCGCGAAACGATCTGACTGCTGCACCCATACCAA
>NZ_JAHFRY010000118.1 GCF_023266035.1 Nevskia sp. | reverse complement strand
GTAGCGGAACGCATAAACGTAGTCGTCCGGATAGGCGGCGATGAGCTTCGGGAACAATGCATCCAAAGCTTCGTAACGCTTGGCGAGATCGAGATACAGGCGCAGGTTGTCGGCCAGATTGCGGTCGCGCTTGAGATCGAGCTTCTTCGCACCGCCGAGGCGGCGCTCGACATCGGCGATCGCCTGCTCGAGCACGGCGGCTTCGCGCTTGGTATCACCGAGCGTGGCGGCCAGATCGGCAGTCGTGGTGATCAGGCTGCGGGCATCGGCACAGCTCGGCGTGGCGATGAACACCCGCTTGGCGAGCAGTGCATTCATCACCGGCTGCTGCGTGGCGTAGAGCTTCTGCTGCTCACCGGCCGGCAGGCTGGCGGTGCACTGCATCGCGCGATCAAGTTCGTAGGCGCGATCGCAGCCCAACTCGCCAGCCAGCACGGCGGGCGCCGCGGCAGCACAGGCAGCAGCGTCCTTTGCAATCGAAGCCTTGCGCAAGGTCAGCCGTGACTGCCACAGCGCAGCGTCGGCAT
This sequence comes from Nevskia sp., assembly GCF_023266035.1. Lineage (GTDB taxonomy): Bacteria > Pseudomonadota > Gammaproteobacteria > Nevskiales > Nevskiaceae > Nevskia. The sequence continues at coordinate 14,043 of NZ_JAHFRY010000118.1, read as the reverse complement.
CCTGATCGACTGCCTTGCGGGCGGCGGGCGGAAGCGCGTTCAGCCAATCGTTCGCGCCATCGACATCGGCGCGCGCGGCATAGGCCTGCAGCACGCTGCGAGCGGCGACCAGCGAGGCCTTGCCGTTATCCTTGACCTGGCTCTTGCGCTGATCGAGATCGCTGCCGCGGGCGATGATCGCGGCGATCTCCGGGTAGAACTGGGCGCGCGTGCGTTCCAGCGGAATGCGGCCGAGTTCCTGGCCGCTGGCATCGAGCACGATGTAGCTGGGCAGGCCCTTGACCGTCCATTGCTGCATCCAGCGGGCACCGGCCGGCGAGTCGGCGTCCAGTTCGACGATCACGGCTTTCTTTTCAAGGGCCGTCCACTCCGGGCCGGTCTTGACGTGCTTGGCCATGAAGTAGCAGGAGTAGCACCAGGGCGCGTAGAAATCGACGATCACTGGCGCCTGGCGCGAGGCGGCGAGCTTCAGGGCGTCCTCGACGGCGGTATCGCTGTCATCGGCGCGCGAGGTCCCAGCGAGCAGCAGCAGGATGACTAAAAGCGCGTTATTCCAGCGGCGGAAGATTGGCAGGCGCATCTTTCGGCGGCGTGTCCGTATAAACGATGCGGACATTGTAGGCCTTGCCTGTCGCCGGATCGTGCATGTTCGAGACGCCGCGATACTCGAGCAGATACCGTGTTTTCACTTCGTAAGTCAGATCGAGTCTGTCGACGAACAGCCGCAGCAGCGAATCCGGCTCGACCAGCAGCTTGATCGCCGGCTTGCCTTCGAAGCTGGTGTCGCCCACTTTCCTGCAGCGGAAGCTGTAGGTATCGAGCTGGCCGGCGACGCCGAACTGGAACTTCATCGTCTCGCCTGCCTGCAGCTTGTCGAAGTTGGCGACGATGGCGCTGTGAAAACCGGAATCCGCGCCCATGCCCGGCGTCTTGGTGATGAGCTTGGTCTGGGTCTTGCCGTCCGCGGTCTTCAGCATCGTGTAGCGATCGGCCTCGACATCGGTGATCGCTTCGACGTAGTGCTCCTTGAAGATTTCCAGCTTGAAGACCGGGATCAGCGGGTCCTTGCGCAGGTCCAGCGTCTTGGCGGCGATCTTGTTGCCAGCGGGATCGAAGTAATCGATCGAGCCCTCGATCCAGCGCAGGCCATCGATCTTCTGGCGATGCACTTCGGTATACCGGTACTGGTTCGATTTCAGATCGTAGGCATAGCCACGAAAACGGTAATCGACCGGTGCGGCGCCAGCCGTGCCCATGGCCGCGCAGAGCAACAAGGCAGCAGCGGTTTTCATGGCGAACAGGATTTTTCGGGAAAGTGCAGATGGGACCGCGCGGTCGATGGCGAATTCCGCCAGCGGCGGCATCATGCTCAGCGCCTGGTGAACAGGTAGTGACCGACGCCCCATTCGTTGCCGTCGGCATAGCCGAACAGTTCGGCCACGGCCATGTAGAACATTCGCCAGCGCTGTACCCAGATCGGCGCCTGCTGCTTGCCGTAGCCGGCTTCGAAGATCTTCAGGATCTCGTCCTTGTGGGCGTCCATGCCGGCCAGCCACTGGTTCGAGGTCTTCTCGTAGTGCCGGCCGTCGACCCACCACTGGCGCTGCAGCGCGACGTGATCCTGGAAGTTCAGCAGCAGGTTTTCGCTCGGCATGGTGCCGCCGGTGAAGAAGTACTTGGACATCCAGTCGTCCTCGCCTTTCACCTCGAAGTGATAGGCGAGCAGCTTGTGGACGAAGATGTGCACGAACAGCTTGGCGTCCGGCTTCATCCAGCGGCTGATCTTTTCCAGCAGCAGGCCGTAGTTCTTCATGTGCTCGAACATCTCGATCGACATCACTCGATCGAAGCCTGAGTCGATCAGCGCACCGGTGGTCTGCGCCGTCGCCGGAAAGTCGAAACTCACTATGTTGCCGGTGATGATGGTCAGATTGCCGAAGCCGCGCTCCTTGGCGCGGGCCTTGATGTACTCGCGCTGACCATGCGAATTCGACAGGCCGACGATCTGCGCATTCGGATACTGCTCGGCCAGCCACAAACTTAACGATCCCCAGCCGCAACCGAGATCGAGAATGCGCATGCCATCACGCAGTTCGGCGCGTTCGGCATATAGCTTGAGCATCGCGTCACTGGCTTCGCCAAGCGTTTCATTGCCGGTGGGATACAGGCAGCAGGAATACTTCAGCCGCGGCCCGAGATGGGCGTGGAAGAACGCCGCCGGCACCTCGTAATGCTGCTCGTTGGCAGCACCGGTTTCGACCGCGATCGGGCTGGCGCGCAGCTCGTCGAGAAAGGCGTTGTAGCGCTGGCTGCGAACCTCGCCATCCTGGTTCGCCTCGTCGACCAACCGCCGCTTCATCAGTTGCCGCATGCCCCAGCGCGACAGGGAATCCGGGATCAGGCCTTTCTCGCAGAGATCGATGACGTTCATGAAGCTAGTGGCTAGTGGTCGGTGATTAGTGGCTAGTGAACGGCGAAAAGCTGAACAGCGAAGCGGTACGGTGCGGCGTGGCTTTGACTGACCACTAGCCACCGACCACTAGCCACTGCTTCTCGGCGGCCAGGGAATGAACATGCTGGTGGTGCGCATGTAGTCGGCATAAGCGGGGCGCGACTGGACCATGTGCGCTTCGAGAATCGGCACGCCGGACATCTTCAGCAGCAGCCAGGCCATGATCGCGGCGGGAATGATCGCCACCCACCACAGGCCGGTGCCGATCGCCAGCGGCACGTAGGCCAGCCAGTGCATCGATTCGAAGAAATAGTTCGGATGCCGCGAATAGCGCCACAGGCCGCGCTGGCAGACCTGGCCCTTGGTCGAGGGATCCGCCTTGAAGCGTTCCATCTGCCAGTCGGCAATGCCTTCACCGGCGACCGCGATGACCCAGATCAGCACGCCCAGTCCCATCAAGGAAACACTGGCGTTGCCATCGCGAAACGCCACCACCAGAAAACCGACCGACAGCAGCCAGGCGATCAGCGCCTGGAACTGGAAGAAGCCGAACATCTTCAGGTTCACCGAATCGCCCCATTCGCGGCGAAACTTCGCGTAACGGGCGTCTTCGGGCTTGCCGGCGTTGCGGAAATACAGGTGGCTGCCGAGGCGCAAGCCCCAAAGCCCGCCGAGCCCGCCGAGCAGCAGCCGGGTTTCGGCCGGAGCGGTCCCGAAACTTGCGTACCAGATGGCCAGGAAGCCCAGGCTCCACGACCACACCGGGTCGACCATGCCCGCATTGCGGGTTTTCAGCTGGATCGCCCAGACTAGGGCGAGTACCAAGGCGACGATGGCGAGGCCGGAGATTGCAGCGGATGCTGGAGTCATCAGATCGAGTGATCGAAATACACGGGGCAGGGCGATGCATGCGAGTTTACGGCGCAGGGGCTGATTCGGATGACCCCAGGCAGCAATGGCAGCAGACAACGAACCACGAACAAGAACCGAACGATGATCGATAACGCTCAACTTCATTCCCGCCGCCTCGGCGTCGCCTCGGCGATGCTGCTGGTGGTGCTGAGTCTGGCCGCCTGCAGCGGCCGCAACGCCAAGCCCGGCGAATCGCTGGCCGATGCCGAAACCGCCGTCGCCCGCGCCGAACGCGCCCGCATCAGCGATTACGACTCGGTGTCCTGGAAAGCTGCCCGCGACAATCTGGCCCGCGCCCGCGCCGCCAGTGGCAACAAGGAAACCGAGATCACCTCGCGCTGGTATGCGGCCCAGGCCAAGGCTGATGCCGAACTGGGCATCGCCCGCGCCGAGCGCTCTCGTCTGGCGGCGCAGAACATGTCGCTGAAGCGCGACATCGAAGCTCTGCAATCGCCGGGCTCGGGAGCCACGCCATGAAACCGGCCCGTCAACATCTGTCCCTGATCATGCTCGGCAGCCTGCTCGGGCTGTCGGCCTGCGGCGGCTTGCGGCTGTCATCGAACGGCCTGCCGACCTTCTCGCCGGCTGCAGAAGCGCCGACACCGGGTGTCGAGCCGTCGACCGCCGCCGTCGCTCGTATCCGCGCCAGCCTGCTGACCTTGCGCAGCGATCCGGCGCTGGCGGCACGGGTGCCGGACGAACTCGCTGCCGCCGAGGCGGCCCTGCAGAAAGCCGACAGCAGCCAGCACGACAAGGTCAACGGACCCGGCCTGCTCTACGTGGCCGAACGCAAGGCCGCATACGCGACGACGGTGGCCGAACAGCGGGCGCTGGAAGCCGAGTACGAGGTGCTGCGCAAGCAGCGTGACGCGCTGAAGGGCGGCCGCTAACGGCGAAGCTCAGGCGGCCACGTTCGTCTGACGCTCAGCCCGCCTTGCCGAGCCGCGTTTCGCGATCGTTGACCCGGCGCATGCAGCGGCCTTCCGGCCCCTGCAGTTCGGTGCACAGCTGGCGCGCCGTGGCCAGTGCCGGGCGGGCGAGATCGAACTTTTGTTCGGCGAGCGCGATGTCGACTTCCGTGGTCTGCGCCAGGAACCGGTGTTCGTTCGATACCGGGTCGGTCGCGTCACCGATACGCGCGCGCACCTCGGCCAGCAGCGCCCGCGCCTCGGCGATGTGGCCGGCGCGCGCCAGCGGCTCGATGCGGCTGATGTTCAGCAGGCGCACGTCCGCATCACCACTGCCAAAAAGCTGTGTTGCCCGGTCGATGATCTCGCCGAGCAGGCGCGCAGCGTCTTCGTAGCGTCCGGCGCCGGCATAGGCGTAGCCGAGGGCCGCGCGGAACTGCAGCAGGTCCAGGGTCATCGCGCCCTTGAGCGAAGCGAACAGCGGCTCGTTCTCTTCGAGGATCGCCACCGCCTCGGCGTGGCGCCCCTGCCGCTCGCGCAGCACGCTGATCGCCTGCCGCACGGCGATCAGATCCTTGGAGCGATCGCCGGTCAGTCCCGCGTAGATCGCCTTGGCCTGCAGCAGTTCGCGCTCACCGTCGTCGAAGCGCTGTTGCTGGGCCAGCACGGTGCCGAGCAGATTGCGCATCGCCGCCTCGGCACGGCGAGTCGGCGGTGGATGCGCGGCGAGGTCCGCCAGGGCGTCGCGCAGGCTCTGCTCGGCCTCGCCCAGCCGGTTGCCCTGCGGGCCGAAGGTCAGCATCCAGGCCAGGAACCAGCGGTAGTTCGCGCGCCGACCGGCTTCCGGCTCGAAGCGCACAGCGTCCCGCACCACCGTCTCTTCAAGCGCCAGACCGCGCTGGGCGTCGCCGAAATCGAATTCGAGATTGGCTTCGACATTGCGCAGCATCAGCTGCCCCGAATCACCGGTCGGCAGCTGGGTTTTCGCCAGCGTCGCCAGCGTCTTCCACGGGCCGATGTGCTCACCGGAAATCGCCGGCAGCACCTGATCGGAATCACGCAGCAGCAGCACCGCCACCCTCACCGCCCGCGGCGGGTCGATCAGCAGCAGATCCTCGACCAGCTTCAGCGCCCGCTGCTGGGTGTCGTGCAGACCGCCGGTGATGCCGGTATCGGAAAACGCAGTGATCAATGACGAGTACACCTCGGCGGCCGCTTCGGGCTGGGCCGCGAGCCGAGTCGCCACCTGGTTGCTGGCCTGGGTGAAAACCTTGCCGAGATCAACCTCGTGCACCGATCCCTCCCCGGCACTGAAGCTGCTCAGCAGATCGCGATTCAGGAAATCGCTGACCGCCAGCGCGGTATCGGCAGCCCGCTCGGCACGGAGCCTCGCTGCGCGTGAATCGACGTACAGCCACAGACTGGTACCGAGGCCGATCAGCAGCACCGCCACCGTCGCCCGCAGCCAGAAGCGCCGCGCCTTCAGCCGCTGATTTTCCAGACGCTGCTGCTCGGCGGCAGCCCGACCCGCCTCATCGTCGTGCCATTGCGCACGGCGGGCATCGAGGCTGCGCAGCCGGTGCGCGAACTCGGCGGCATCGGCCAGGCGCAGTGCCGGATTGCCGGCCGCGGCCTGGGCGATGTCGGCACGCAGCACCGGATCGTCGATATCGGCTTCCCAGCCGACCGCCATCGGCCGGGCGAAATCGCCGACTGCGCATTGATAGAGCATGACGCCGAGCGCGTGGATGTCGGCTCGCGCAGTGGCCAGCTGGCCGGCGAGCAGTTCCGGCGCGCGGTAGGCCAAGGTGCCGCTGTCGCTGCTGCCGAGCAGCGACTGGGTCAAGCCGATGCGGGTGATCGCGTAGCGGTCGAGCGCCGTCGGTTCGACCAGGCCGCCGCTGCCGAGATCGGCCAGACGAACCTGCGGCGCTGCCGGATCGCTGTCGTCGATCAGCAGGTTTGCCGGCTTCAGATCCCGATGCAGCACGCCGACGCTATGGGCGGCGGCCAGCGCTTCGGCGGCCTGGGCGAGCAGTTCCAGACGCACGGCCAGCGGGATCGCCGCGAGTCCGCCGCGTCCGGCGGCCCAGTCGACGAAGCTGCCAGCGCCGATGTGCTCGGATTCGGTGAAGAACGGCTCGGTTTCCAGATTCCAGTCGATCAAGCGCACGCAGCGCGCCGCCGGCCCGACCGCTTCACGCAGCAGCCGATAGAGCGTGATCTCGCGCTTCAGCGCCAGGAGACCGCTGGCGTCGACCGCGAACTTGAGAACCCGGCGTTCGCCGCTCTTCGGCTGCTCGGCAAGCCAGACCTCGCCCTGCCCACCGCTGGCCAGGTGTTCGCGCAACTGCCACAGCGGCCGCTCGGGCACGGCCATGCCGGGATGGAGATTGAAACGGCGCGGCAAGGTCCGGGCTTCGCGCTCCGCCTCCGGGCGCTCGATCCGCACTTCGGCGACCAGCCGGTAGCCGTAGCCGTGGATGGTGCGGATCAGCGTCTGCTCGCTGTCGCCGAGTTCCTGACGAACCCGGCTGACCGCCTTGGCCAGCGAGGCCTCGGTAGCGATCCGGCCCGGCCAGACCGCTTCGAGCAGTTCCTCGCGGGTCACCACTTCGCCGGCATGGCGCAGCAGATGCCGGAGCAGCTCGGTCGGCTTGCGCTCCAGCTCGGCCAGGCGGCCGGCAACGCGCAGTTCCTGGCTGCGCTCATCGAACACCGCCGTGGCGAAATGCCAGATGCGGAAATCGGGGCTGGCGGCCGGGTCCGGCGTGGCTGCGGAGTGGGTCGGCTCAGTCATCGCGCAGCGCGGAAACGGGGGACGGAGAAGGGCAGGAACGGCGGGGCCGAAAGCTTGCCGGATCGCCGTGCGCCCGTCACGTCCGGGATAGCCCGCCCCCGGAATTGGTGACCGGCTGCACGGCAAGGCCCGGCAGATCTGCGATTTCAGGAATCTTTCAGAAATTCTTCAGGCTTTCCCGGCCCCGCCGCGACACCGTGCTGCCGGCGCAAGGCACCGCGCCCACACACCTCGGCCGGCCCTTTCTGGATGGGCCCGCCCGTCATCCGGGAGACCCGCAGCATGCTCAAGCATCAGAACCATCAGGCCGGCCGTTCGGCCAGGGCCGCGTTCCTTCCCCACCTCGGCCGCTGGCTGATCGGGGCCGCCGCCACACTCAGCTTCACCGCCGGGGCGGTGATCGACACGCCGCTCAGCGACGCCGGCAAGGCCGCGCTCGAACAGCGCGGTTACCGGCTGATCGGCGATCGGGGTGAACTGATCCTGCCGGACAGCCTGCGCAATCTGCGCGGCACCGAGCCGGACCTGAAGGGCGCCGCCATCGTCCAGCCGCAGGGCGCGCGGCCCGATCCCTGGCCGCTGAGCGCCGCCCAGCTGGCCACCGACAAGCTGCTCGCCGCGACCGATTTCCGCAGCCGCGCGCCGGATGCCGCCGCGCTGTCGAAACTGCAGGCCGTCGCCCAGCGCGACGGCAAGGTGCCGGTGATCGTCACGCTGAAGATGCTGCTGACGCCGGAAGGCATGCTCGGTGCGGCTCTGGCGCAGCGGCAGCAGGGCGAGATCGCTGCGCTGCAGGCGCGCGTGCTCGATGCGCTGCGGGTTCACAAGATCGAGATCCGGCAGCAGTACCGGGTGGTGCCGATGCTGGCCTTCGACGCCTCGCCGGCCGTGCTCGAACTGCTGGCCCGGCTGCCGGAAGTCGCCGCCATCCAGGAAGACCGCCTGTCCAGCCCGGCGCTGGCCGATTCGGTGCCGCTGATCGGCGCTGCCGACATCCAGGATCTCGGCATCAAGGGCGGCAATGGCGACTACTCCGGCGTCGTCGCGGTGCTCGATACCGGCATCGATCGCGCCCATCCGTTCCTGCGCGGCTTTGTCGCCGAGGCCTGCTTCTCCAGCAAGAAGAACTGCCCGAACGGGCAGACCACGCAGACCGGCGAAGGCGCTGCCAGCAAGTGCACCTACTCCAGCGGCCCCTACACCGACGCCTGCGATCACGGCACCCATGTGGCGGGCATCGCGGTCGGCGCCGCGCGACTCGGTTCGACCTCGATGGATGGCGTCGCACCGGATACCCGGCTGATGCCGATACAGGTGTTCTCGCGCTACCCGGTGACCGGTGGAAACGACGCGCGTTCCTACTCCAGCGACCAGATCGCGGCACTGCAGTACGTCTACGACCAGCGCAACAACTACCGGATCGCGGCGGCCAACATGAGCCTCGGCAGCGGCTACTCGTCCGAGCCCTGCGACAGCAACAGCCTGAAGCCGATCATCGACACGCTGCGCTCGGTCAACATCGCCACGGTGATTTCGGCCGGCAACGACGGCAATACCGACGGCCTGTCGACGCCGGGCTGCATCTCCACCGCGATCAGCGTCGCGGCCACCAACAAGGACGACAGCATCGCCTTCTACTCGAACCGCTCGAAGGATGTGAAACTGTTCGCACCGGGCAGCGACATCGTTTCGTCATGCCCGGGCCTGGTGTACTGCGCGAAGTCCGGCACCTCGATGGCCGCGCCGCACGTCGCCGGCGCGTTCTCGCTGCTGCGCGATGCCAGGCCGGGCAACACCGTCAGCCAGAACCTCAGTGCGCTGCAGAACAGCGGCCCGGTGATCGGCAGCGTGGCGCTGCCGTCCGGTGGCCTCAGGCTCTACCAGCGCATCTTCCTGCCGCCAGCCGCCGGGCTCGATGTGGTGCGGCTGGAATCCGGCGTGCCACGCAACCGCCGCGAGCCGTCGCCGAGTCGCCATGCCTATGACTACGTGAGCACGCGGCGCTACTGGTCGGCCGTCGCTGCACGACCGGTCTCGGCGGCCACCGACCTCGGCCTGAAGCTGTACGAGGATCAGGGCACGGTCGTCGGCGGCGGCACGGTGACGCCGCTGGTCAGCAGCAGCACGGCGGCCGGCGATATCCAGATCATTGCCCAGGACCACAACAACGGCCGGCGACCGATCGGCACCGACAGAGTCGAAGCCAGCCTGCTCGGCGGCCTCGCCAGCCGCTATGTCATCGAGTACGCGAAGAACGATAGCGGCGTGCTCGGCAACAGCGTATTCGCGCTGTTCCCGGCCGATTCGGTGGTGCAGATCTATGACCTGCCGGTGCGGGCCGGACAGCCGCAGTACGTCCGAGTGCAGGCCTCGGGCGACGCCGACTACGAACTGCTCGCGTTCACGTCGAGCAACGATGCCTCGACCTGGCAGCGCGGCCGCCAGTCCGCGGCCGCGGTCAGCAGTGTCGCCGCTGCCGGCGGCGATGAAGCACTGACGTTCACGGCCGATGTCGATGGCTACGCCGGCATCGTGCTGACCCGGAAATCCGGCAGCGGCAATTTCTACACGATCTACCGCGACGCCAGCGCGCCGGTCGGTACGGTGACGATCAACGACGACGACGCCAGCACCGACAGCCGGGACGTGACCTTGAACCTGAGCGCCAGCGACGCCGAGACCGGCATCGACAGCTTCCGGATCGCCGAGGATGGCGTGAACTTTGGTGCCTGGCAGGCCTACACCACGTCCAGCGCCAGCACGCCGCTGACGCTGCCGGTGACGAGCGGCCTCGCCACCGTTGCAGTGCAGTACCGCAACCGCGCCTTCCAGCCGTCGCCGATCTACCTCGACAGCATCACCGTCAACGCGCCATTGTCGATCTCGATCGACAACGTACGAATCACCGAAGGCAACAGCGGCACCACGGTGGCGCTGTTCACGGTCAGCCTGGATCGGGTGCCGAGCAGCGAGGTATCGATCGACTACACGACCGCCAACGGCACCGCCACCGTCGCCGACGGCGACTACCTCGCCGCCAGCGGCACCCTGACCATCGCCGCCGGCCGCAGCACGCGCACCTTCGGCGTGACCATCAACGGCGATACCCGCAGCGAGCCGGACGAAACCTTCTTCGTCAATCTGAGCAACCCGCGCGGCGGCGTGCTGGCCAAGGCTCAGGGCACCGCCACCATCGTCAACGACGACAGCGCCGCCGGCACACCCGGCATCAGCGTGCAGACGCGCAGCTTCAACTTCGGCAGCGTCAAGGTCGGGCAGTCGAGCGTGCAGCGTTCGCTGCTGATCACCAGCAGCGGCAGCGCGCCGCTGGCCATCACCTCGATCCGCCTGAGCGGCGACTACAACGGCAGCAGCAATTGCCCGAAATCGCTGGCGCCCGGCGCCACCTGCGCCCTGACCGGCAGCTTCAAGCCGACTGCGGTCGGCCCTCGTCCCGGCTCGGTGACGATCACCTCCAATGCGCCGGACAGCCCGACGGTGATCCAGTTGTCCGGCACCGGCAGCTGATTCCGGCTGGCGGACGGAAATAGTCGGAAATCGGTCAGGACTTTGCTGCCGGCCGGCGGGATGCTCGCCTTGGTCTCCATTGGCCGGCAATGCAGCCCGCCGGCCAACGGCCCGAAGCAATTTCATCGGCCGCGCGTGCCGTCGCTGTGAACCAGTGAGCAACCGGCCGGCGCGCAGCGCAGTAGGATCGGCACCATCTGTCGAGGGAATTCGCTCGCCGGCGGGAAATGGGAACCCGTCCAGCTTGCGTTGCAATCACTGCTTTCGAATCGTTCTGAACCTTGAATGCCAAGCGGTGCTTCGTCGCCGCACGGCAACAATCGATACGGGGAGTCACTCATGACACAACAGAAAAACCAGGCCGGGCCTACGCCCCGCCTGCTAAGGACAACGCTGCTGGCAGCCGGCCTGTCGCTATCCGGTGCCGCCGTTGCACAACAGGCGCCGGCAACGATGCAAGCCAGCGCGCAATCGCAGATCGCAGTACTGCAACAGATCAAGAATGCAAAAACGCTGATCGAGGACAAGCTCGATTCCGCGCTGTTCATGGCCACGCTCAAGCAGCGCGGCGACGCACGGCTGGCCCAGCTGCCGGAATACCAGTATCTGAAGGCCGGCAAGGACGGCCGTTACAGCGTCGACATCGGCATCACCGATCGCGAGGACGCGGCCGTGGTGCTGCGCAAGCTGTCCGAAATCGGCGCTGTGCTGGTATCGCCGAAGTCCACCGCCGTCGAATACAAGACCATCCGCGCCAAGCTCCGGCTCAGTGATCTGATGACCCTGGCCGGGCTCAAGCAGGTCACGCGGGTGCAGGAAGCGGTGGAAGCGCTGACCAACGTGGTCAACGTTTCGGAAGGCGACAAGGCGCACGCAGCCGATCAGGCACGCGGCTCGTTCGGCGCCACCGGCGCCGGCGTCAAGGTCTGTGCGCTGTCTGATGGCGTCAACTCGCTGGCGGCCTCGCAGGCCAGCGGCGATCTGCCGGCGGTCGACGTGCTGCCTGGCCAGGCCGGCAGTGGCGACGAAGGCACGGCGATGCTGGAAATCATTCATGACCTGGCGCCGAGCGCGACGCTGGGCTTTGCCACCGCGTTCAACAGCGAAGCCAGCTTCGCCCAGAACATCCGCGATCTGGCCACCGATGGCTGCAACATCATCGTCGACGACGTGCTGTATTTCGACGAGAACGTGTTCCAGGACGGTGTCGTTGCCAAAGCCGTCAACGATGTCACCGCCTCCGGCGTGCTGTATTTTTCGTCGGCCGGCAATTCCGGCAACAAGACCGACAACACCTCTGGCACCTGGGAAGGCGATTTCCTGGCCAGCACGCTGGCCAATCCGACACCGCTGGCTGGCGTCGGACCGCTGCACGACTTCGGCGATGGCGGCCAGTCGGTGCAGGTCACCGGCGCCTCGACTTCCGGCGCGCTGATCATCTGGGCCGAGAACTACGATCTGACCGGTGGCACGGCCTCCACCGACTACGACCTGTATCTGCTGAACAGCACGATGACCAGCGTCGTGCAATCGAGCACCAATCGCCAGAACGGTGTCGGCGGCGATGACCGCGCCTACGAGCGCGTCAGCCCGATCAGCGTCGGCCAGCGTCTGGTCGTCAACCGCTTCGCGGTCGGCAACACCAGCAGCCCGCCGATGTTCCATCTCAGCACCTTGCGCGGCACCATCACCTCGGCGCTGTCGACCTCCGGCGTGACTCGCGGTCACAGCGCCACCGCCGACGGCTACGGTGTGGCAGCGACGCCAGCCGGGCCGATCCGTTTCGATAACGTGCCGCCCGTTGGCCCGTTCCCGAACGCGTTCACCGCCAGCAATGCGACGGAAAGCTTCAGCTCCGACGGTCCGCGTCGCATCATCCTCGGCCCGACCGGCGCCGAACTGACCCCGGGCAATCGCACCGCCACCGGCGGTGTCGTCCGCCAGCAACCGGTGATCACGGCAGCCGATGGCGTATCCACTTCGGCACCGGGCTTCAACCCGTTCTTCGGCACCTCGGCAGCCGCTCCACATGCCGCTGCGATTGCCGCGCTGCTGAAGTCCGGCGTGCCGTCGCTGACGCCGGTGCAGGTCCGCAACTTCCTGACCAGCACGGCGATCGACATCGAAGTGCCGGGTGTCGATCGCACCACCGGCTATGGCATCGTCATGCCGCTGCCGGCGCTGCAGGCGGCCGGCGCCACGCCGCAGCCGTTCCTGTCGGCCGGCACGGCGGTCTATACCCAGATCGTCGGTGACGGCGACAACGTCATCGAGCCGAACGAAACCTGGTCGATCAGCCTGCCGCTGACCAATATCGGCGCGGCATCCGCGGCGTCGATCAACAGCACGCTGAGCAGCGCCACGGCCGGCGTGACCATCCTCAGCGCCAATTCGACCTATCCGAATCTGGCGCCGTCGGCCTCGGCCGGCAATGCCACGGCCTACCAGTTCCGGGTCGAGACCGCATTCCCCTGCGGCAGCCCGATCAACTTCTCGCAGAACCTGAGCTATATCGGCGCCAACAGCCCGCAGACGGTCGCCTTCGCCAGCGGCACCGGCGGGCTCGGCAACAGCGCCACTTTCACCTACGCCGGCTCACCGGTGGCGATTCCCGACAATGGCGCGGCGATCAATGTGCCGCTGTCGGTATCGGGCATTTCCGGCGCGATCGGCGACGTCAATCTGAAGATCGATGGCGCCAGCTGCAGCGCCACCGCAGGCTCGACGACCGTCGGCATCGATCACACCTATGTCGCCGATCTGGCGATCAGCCTGGTGTCGCCGGATGGCACCGTGGTGCCGGTGATCAGCAATGCGGGCGGCGCCGGCAATAATCTCTGCCAGACCGCGCTCGATGACGAAAGCGCTGGCCCGGGCATTCAGACCGTGGCCGCTGCCCAGGCGCCGTTCACCGGCAGCTTCAAGCCGTCCGGTCCGCTGTCGAGCTTCGACGGCCGCCCTGCCAATGGCAGCTGGCAGCTGCGGGCGCAGGACTCGGGGCCTGCCGATACCGGCAGCGTTCGTGCGTTCTCGTTGAGCGTCACGCCGGTGATCTGCAATGCGCCGCCGGTCGGTGGCACGCCGTCGCTGTCGATCAATGATGTGAGCGTGACCGAAGGCAACAGCGGCACCAAGAACGCGACGTTCACGGTCAGCCTGTCAGCCACTTCGACGAGCGCGGTAACGGTCTCCTATGCCACCGCCAACGGTACGGCGACCGCCGGCTCGGATTACGCGGCCAGCAGCGGTTCGCTGACCATCGCCGCCGGCAGCACCAGCCAGACCTTCAACGTCGCGGTCAATGGCGATACCGCCGTCGAGCCGAACGAAACCTTCCTGGTCAACCTGAGCAGCCCGAGCGGAGCAACGATTGCCGACGCACAAGGCCAGGGCACGATCGTCAACGATGATGCGGCGGCAGCACCAAGCTCAGCGTCAACGAT
>NZ_JAHFRY010000208.1 GCF_023266035.1 Nevskia sp. | reverse complement strand
GCCATGAAAAACAGCCCCGAACAAGCGTCCAGCAACCTGATCTGGATCGACTGCGAGATGACCGGCCTGATCCCCGAGGAACACCGGATCATCGAGATCGCCACCATCGTCACCGACAGCGATTTGAACGTGCTCGCCGAAGGTCCGGTGATTGCCGTACATCAGCCGGAGCACGAGCTGGCGAAGATGGACGAGTGGAACGTCAACCAGCACGGCAAGTCCGGCCTGACCGCGCGAGTGCGCGCCAGCCAAGTCAGCGCAGCGGAGGCCGAAGCACAGACCATCGCCTTTCTGAGGGACTGGGTGCCGGCCGGCAAATCACCGATCTGCGGCAATTCGATCTGCCAGGACCGCCGCTTTCTGGCCTGCTGGATGCCGGCGCTGGAGCGCTACTTCCACTACCGCAATCTCGACGTCAGCACGGTCAAGGAACTGTGCCAGCGCTGGGCACCGGAAACGGCGAGGGGATTCAGGAAGGAGTCATCGCATCTGGCGATGGACGACATCCGGGATTCAATCGAGGAACTGCGCTACTACCGCCAGCATTTCATCCGCTCGGCAAGCTGAGCCCGCAGGCGCAGCTTCAGTCGCGCTTGCGGCGGCCGGGCTTGTCGTCGAACAGATCGTCGAAATCTTCGCCGATCAATTTCTTCAGCTCGCGTTCCTCGCGCAGGCGTTCGACATCCCGCCAGTCGCGCGAGCGGCCATTGGGCACGACATTGCCCTTGGCATCGACCACGGGCGTGTCGTCTTCAAAGCCTTCCACCTCTTCCGCAAACTCGTCGAACGGCTTCGGTTGCGGTTGCGGTTTCTTGCCCGGTCTGCCAGCCATGCGTGTGCGTGCTCCATCGAGTGACATCGTGATTTGCGCGCGTTTTAGCAGGCTTTCAGCGAGCGTGGAAGCCCCCCCGCGCAGCCCTTGGTCATGGCTGCAGGCGAACCGCCGGACAAGCGGTCATCAGTCTGCTTTCCGACGCCTCAGCAGCGCCGCACTCAGCAGCATCGCAAGCAGAGCTGGCGGCACCGCACCGCCACCGCCGCCGCCGCTGCCAGGCGGCGGTGGCGTGTTCTCCAGCGCTGCGCGCAGCGGGTAGCTGGCACCTTGGGTGCGATCGAAATTGACCACGGTGACGTAGTAGGTGCCGAGGCGAGGGGTGTCGATGGAGATCGTCTCGTCGCCGTTGTCCGCGGCATCGCCGCGCTGCGCCTCAGGCACGTTGACGAAGTAGAACGGTTCCGGATCGCCCTCGGTGGTCGGCACGTCGGCGTCGAGATCGACGTTGTACTGCGCCGGTTCGCCGTAGCGCACGAAGATGTCGACGTCGTTGACGGCGGTGGACTGCACGACCAGGCGATTGCTGCCAGCCGGCAGTCGGGTCACGTCGAAGCTCCAGGTGTGGAACTCGTCGTAAAGGCCCGGCGCGAAGCTTTGTGAGGCCGTGGTACCCAGGCTCAGCTTGCCGATTTCCATGATGAAGCGACGCGTTGCCGTGTAGTTGCCGTCAGCGGTGATCGCCAGCGCGAACTGCACGTACTGATGGCCGTCGACCGTGGCCGGCACGCGCACCTGGAAATCCACCGGCTGGATGACCCCGGAGCCAAGCGCGCCGAGCGAGGCGGTGCCGCTGTTGACGACCACGCCGGCACCGCTGGCGGTCAGCGTGGCGCGGACATTGGTTGCCGCCAGCCACAGGTTTTCGACCGTAACCCGCAAGGTCGTCGTTTCGCCGGGATCAAGGCCGCCATTGCCGTTGGCACCGTCCTCGACAGTCGCCGGTACCAGCACCGGCACATCGACATTGCTGGTGTCGTACGCCAGCGTGTAGCTGCTGGCCTGTGCGGGGCGGATCACCAGCGAGGGCCGTGGCTGCAGATTCAGCGCCTGTCTGGCATCGATGCGGCCGGCAGCGGTGCGCAGGTTCACCGGGTTCGAGGGATCGAGTCCGACCTGGCCGCTTTCGATCAGCCGAGCCTTCACCTCGGCAACCGTCGCGCTTGGGTAGTAATCGCGGATCAGTGCCGCAACGCCGGCCACATACGGGGACGAGAACGAGGTGCCATTGATGCCGCCGGTGGTGTAGCCGCCGCCGAGTGTCGTGGTGACGATCTGCAGGCCGGGGGCGGCCACCGGCACGGTTGTCGAGCCATAGTTCGAGAAGCTGGCGATACCGTCCTGGCGATTGGTCGCGGCAACGGTAAGCACGTTCGGCAGCTGGTAGTTGGCGGGATAGCTGGCACCTGAAATATCGATGTTCGAGTCCTGATTGCCGGCCGAGGTCACGAACAGGATGCCGGCGGTGTTCAGTGCGGAGATCGCATCACGCTCGGCCAGCGAATAGCTCGGGCCACCGAAGCTGGCGTTGACGATGCGCGCACCGTTGTTGCGGGCGAAGTCGAGTGCCTGCAGCTCCGAAGCCACGTCATAGCCGAAGCGCAGCGGCATGATCTTTTCGTTCCAGGCCGCACCCGCGACGCCGATGCCATTGTTGCCGCGCGCCGCAGCGGCGCCAGCCACGGCCGTGCCATGTGATTCATCGGCCGAGGTCGGGCTGGGGTCGGAATCGTTGTCGGCGAAGTCGTAACCGTTGACCAGGTTGTCAATCAGATCGGGGTGCGAGGTCTCGAAACCATCGTCGATGATGGCGATCGTCACGTTGCCGCGTCCGGTGCGATCAGCGATGCCAGCGCCGAGCGAATCCCAGGCTTCGACCAGATTCATGTCGGCGCCGGCAATGCCGGCCGGTCCGCCGTCGACAAAGTTCGCCTGGCCGGTATTCTGCAGTCCCCATTGCCGCGAGAACAGCGGATCGTTGGGGATCGCCGCCATCGGCCGGCGCAGGAAATTCGGTTCCGCGTACTCCACCGCGGGATCGGCCGCGAGCATCTTCAGGGCGCCCGGAACATCGACGACCGATGCCAGCTTCAGGCGCTCGAAGCGGCCATCGAAGTAGCGCGCTTCGGCGCGCTGCCCCTGGGCAGCCCGAAGCATATCGCTGGCCGTGGACTGGCTCTGGGCCTTCATGCCGGCGCGGTACTTCACGATCACTTCGCCACTGCGATAAGTCAGCCTTGCCGAAGGATCGGCCAACGAGGCCGCCGCTCGGCTCGGCGCAACCGCTTGCACCAGCATCGGCGAGGTGGCCAGAGACAGCAGGGCAAGTTTCAGCAATCGGTTCATGAACGGTTTCTCGAAGACGGAGCGCGAGCGAATCATCGGATCATCGCCAAGCGGAAGGTGGGGCGCCACTCGCAACGGACGGCCTGCGCCGACAGCCGGCATCAGCACCGTGGGGCACGAAGAAAAGGGTTCCCCTTTCGGTTGACAAGGCTTAAACTGCGCGCCGTCGTGCAGATTGCTGCCGGGAAATTCATCCTCCCCGTGCAGACAGTTCGCGGGACGGCAAGTTGTCTTGCAGCAGCGATGATTCCGTACTCCGCAAGACAGCAAGCAGCAGGTTTCGTGTGGGGACGTAGCTCAGTTGGGAGAGCGCGTCGTTCGCAATGACGAGGTCGTCGGTTCGATCCCGATCGTCTCCACCAATTACCTGCTGACTATGAAAGCGCATCCCGATGCGGGGCGCCTGCTTCTCAAGCAGAAGCCCAAAAAAAACACGTTTCCCTTACCTCAGCGTTACGCGGCTTCTGTCGTGTGCGCGACCAAATACTCAGTGGCCAGCCGAAGCGGCCCAGAGCACGGCGGCAACGGAACCACAAAGAATGGCTCCGGCATAGGGAAAGCGGAGCGGGCCGGTTCCTTCCTTGTCGACGCGCTTGCCCAGCCAGGTCCCGCCCAGGATCAGATGCTTGATGCCGAACCCGTAGCGCTGCACGGTTTCGCGCAAGCCATCCCGGACGATCAGCACGATGATGGCGATCACAGCACCCGCGATGAACGTGCAGAGCACTGCAGCCAGCGTGATGGACGGACCCAGGAACGCACCAACGGCCGCCATCAGCTTCACGTCGCCAGCGCCCATGGCTTTCAGCAGGTAGAGCGGCAGCAAGGCAATCAGGCCGAGCGCCAGCCCGCCTAGCGACGCGCCCGGCGTCACGCTGCCGTAGCCGGTCACCGCCAGCAAGATCCCCACGGCTGCGCCACCCAGCGACAGCAGGTTCGGGATTCGCCGCGTGCGGCTATCGATGATCGTCGCCGCGACCAGAACCGCGAGCAGGATCCAGTGAGAAGGCGAGTTCAGACTTGCGTCCACCTTGGCGCTGCTCCTGGAATCCGGCGGGTATCAAGCCGCGCTTCTCTTGACGATGCTGCGATGTGGTGCCCCGAGCAGGAATCGAACCTGCGACCTACCGCTTAGGAGGCGGTCGCTCTATCCACTGAGCTACCGGGGCGTATGTCGAAACGGGTTGGTATGGCGGGTACTGCAAGCTTGGTGCGCCCGGCCGGAATCGAACCGGCACGCCTGCGAAGGCGGGAGATTTTAAGTCTCATGCGTCTACCAATTTCGCCACGGGCGCAGCGGCGGCATTGTATCGCGCAGAAGCAATCGCCCAACGAAAACGCGACGAAGGCGGTGCACGCCTTCGTCGCGTTGATGGTGCTGCGACGTCGATCAGCGATCGCGGAAGTGCGTCTCGACCTTTTCGTCCTGACCTTTGACGTCGACGCAGACGCTGGCCGTCGGGCGGGCGAGCAGGCGGGGAATGCCGATCGGTTCGCCAGTCTTGGTGCAGAAGCCGTATTCCTTGTCGCGGATACGGCGCATCGACTCATCGATCTTGCGCATCAGCATCGATTCCCGTTCGCGCAGACGCAGGTCGAGCCAATGCTCTTCCTCGGCGGTGGCGCGATCGGCTGGATCGGCGAACACCTCGCGCTGATGCAGGCGTTCCTTGACGTCCAGCTCGCGCGCCAATACTTCTTCGCGCATCTTGAGCAGGCGCAGGCGGAAGAACTCCACCTGCACGTCGTTCATGTAATCGTCGTCCGACATGCTGCGGATGTAGTCGTCGGTCATGTCGACGACCGTGCCCATCGTGGCTGGCGAGGATTTCGGCGCTCGCGGCGAACGCGAGGATTTTTCAGCGACGGCAGCTGCCGGCTGTTTAACAGTTGAAGTTTTTACGGCGACGGCTCGGTTGACTGGGGGAGTTCCGGTGCTGC
>NZ_JAHFRY010000117.1 GCF_023266035.1 Nevskia sp. | reverse complement strand
GGCTTGATGGGAGCAGGCAGCAAGAAACCATCCGCGCTCGTCCCTGGGTGTTCTGAACGCTCGTCAAACAATCTGACGAAGCCGAAGGATTCCTCGATGCGCGGTCAGCCCAACCCAAGGAGATTGCACCATGTCGTCGATTACTATGCGTCAGCTGCTGGAAGCGGGCGTCCATTTCGGACACCGCACCCGCTACTGGAACCCGAAGATGGAGTCCTACATCTTCGGCGACCGCAACAAGATTCACATCATCAACCTCGAGAACACGCTGCCGCTGCTCAAGGACGCCTGCAACTTTGCCGGCAAGCTGGCTGCCAACGGTGGCCGCATCCTGTTCGTCGGCACCAAGCGCGCTGCCCGTGACGCGATCCGCGACGAAGCCGTGCGTTCGGCCATGCCGCACGTCAGCCAGCGCTGGCTCGGCGGCACGCTGACCAACTTCAAGACCATCAAGGGCTCGATCAAGCGCCTGCACGAGATGGAAAAGCAGGTCACCGACGGCACCATCGGCCGTCTGTCGAAGAAGGAACAGCTGCTGTTCACCCGCGAGCTGGAAAAGCTGCAGCGCTCGCTGGGCGGCATCAAGGACATGCCGGCGCTGCCGGATGCCCTGTTCATCATCGACACCGGCTACGAAAAGATCGCCGTCTCGGAAGCCAAGAAGCTCGGCATTCCGATCATTGCCGTCGTTGACACCAACAACAACCCGGACGGCATCGACTGCGTGATTCCGGGCAATGACGACGCGATCCGTGCGATCAAGGTCTACGCCCAGTGCATCGCCGACGCGATCATCGAAGGCCGTGGCACCAACACTGTCAATGTCCGCGCCGAAGAATTCGCGACCGGCAGTGACGACGCAGCACCGGCCCGTCCGCGCCGTCCGCGCACCGGCAAGCCGGCTGGCCGCGCCGAGGCCTGAAGCATCGCCGGCGGCGGATGAGTTGCTCATCCGCCGCCGCTGTCTTCGAGAAGGATCGGCTTGAGGCGGCGCGATAGCGCCGTTTCGCGTTCCGGGCCAGCCCAACGCCCAGTCCGGCGATCGCCCTCCTATCGATGCATCGACACAATCAATCCGTAAGGTCCGCTTTTTCGACCCTACGTCCCCCACATTCGAATCAAGGTTGAACGGATATGAGCACTCCCATCACTGCGGCCCTCGTCAAGGAACTGCGCGACCGTACCGGCGCCGGCATGAGCGACTGCAAGAAGGCGCTGGAAGCCACCGGCGGCAATGTCGATGCAGCCGCTGAAAAGCTGCGGGTCGACGGCATGGCCAAGGCCGACAAGAAGGGCAGCCGCACCGCTGCCGAAGGCGTGATCTCGATCGCCGTCGGCGCCGATGCCATCGCCCTGGTCGAAACCAACAGCGAAACCGATTTCGTCTCCAAGGGCGACGATTTCAAGGCACTCGGCGACGCCGCTGCCAAGGCCGCACTGGTGGCCCGTCCGGCCACGCTGGCCGAGCTGCTGGCGCTGAAGAACGAAGCCGGCCAGACCATCGAAGAGATGCGTCGCAGCCTGGTCGCGACGATCGGCGAGAACATCACCGTGCGTCGCTTCGAAGTCGTCGCCAAGGCTGCCGGCGCGATCAACTACTACATGCACGGGACCAAGATCGGTGTGGTCGTGGCGCTCAGCGCCGGGGACGAAGAACTGGCTCGCGACATCGCCATGCACGTCGCCGCCAGCCAGCCGCGCTATCTCGACACCACGCAGATTCCGGCTGAAGCGATCGAAGCCGAAAAGCGCGTGATCGAAGCGACGATGGCGCAGGAACAGGCCGAAGCGCAGGCTGATTCCGACCGCTTCGGCGGCTTCCTCAAGGAAATGGAGGCCGAGAAGACCAACGGCACCTATGAGGCCCTCGACGCCGAAGGCAAGAAGAACTGGGACGACGAGTACGCCGGCGTCAAGAAGAAGTTCGGCGGCGGCTACCGGCCGAAGCCGGCCGACATTCTGGCCAAGATGACCGAAGGCAAGATCCGCAAGTTCGTCAACGACATCACGCTGATGGGCCAGCCGTTCGTCAAGAATCCGGACGAAACGGTCGAAAAGCTCCTCAAGTCGAAGAACGCGGGCGTGGCCAGCTTCGTGCGTCTGGCGGTCGGTGAAGGCATCGAGAAGAAAACCCTTGATTTCGCCGCTGAAGTGGCTGCTGCCAGCCAGGTCTGAGCATAGGGTCTGTTGACATTGTTTTGATCCCGCCCCGAAGGGTTGCGGCCCCAAGTCATTTTCTTGGGCCGCCGGGACTTCGTTGCGAACCTTGACCACAGGTAGGCTATGGCCTGCGGTTCGCGCCTCGCCCGGCGGCTTTTTGACTCGCAACGCAGCGACCCAAGCAATGCCAACAGACCCTAAGTCAGGGCCTGATTTTCAGGTTAAAGTATTGTCATCTGAGGCCCCGGAAACGGGGCCTTTTGGTAACTGTCCTTTAAGTAACGGTCCTTTAAACTGGTCCTTCTTTTGGTTTCGCGGCTCGTTTGTCACTGCAAATGCCTGAATTCTTCTGCGGCATGCTGATGGCTGGCCCGACGATCCCTACGCTGATTGACTCGGAGCCTCTTCATTGAATCAACAGCCTGCTAAACCTGCCTACAAGCGCATCCTGCTGAAGATTTCCGGCGAAGCCCTGATGGGCGACCTCGGCTTCGGCATCTCGCCAGACGTGATGACGTTTCTGGCCAATGAATTGAAGGAAATCGTCGATCTCGGCGTTCAGGTCGCCCTGGTCGTCGGCGCCGGCAACATCTTCCGTGGCGAAGGCCTGGCGCGTGGCGGCATGGACCGCGTCACCGGCGACCAGATGGGCATGCTGGCTACAGTCATCAATGCCCTGGCGATCCAGGACGCGATCGAGCGGATCGGTCTGGAAGCCCGCGTGCAGTCGGCGATCCGGATCAACGAGGTCTGCGAGGATTTCATCCGCCGCAAGGCGATCCGCCATCTCGAAAAGGGTCGGGTGCTGGTGTTCGCAGCCGGCACCGGCAACCCGTTCTTCACCACCGATTCCGCCGCTGCCCTGCGGGCGATCGAAATCTCGGCCGACCTGATGCTGAAGGCGACCAAGGTCGACGGCATCTACACCGCGGACCCGAAGAAGGACCCGACGGCGACGCGCTACGATGAACTGACCTACGACGAGGCGCTGGATCGCCGACTCGGCGTCATGGATCAGACCGCGCTGGTACTGTGCCGCGATCACAAGGTCCGCCTGCGGGTCTATGACATGGACCGCCCGAAGGCGCTGCACCGGATTGTCACTGGCGATACGTCGCTGGGCACGCTGGTGCGGGTCTGAGCCGCGTCAACGGTCAACACTGGCCTCGGAAATTGCACCGCAACGGCGCGGCCGCCTGACAATCTCACTTCACGAATCTGTTGTTCCGGAATTGACCCGATGATCGAAGACATCAAGAAAGACGCGACGGCTCGCATGCAGAAGACCGTCGATGGCCTGAAACAGGCCTTCAGCAAGCTCCGCACCGGCCGCGCCAGCGCGGCGATCCTCGACCACGTGCGGGTCGATTACTACGGCTCTGAATCGCCGCTGTCGCAGGTCGCCAGCGTGGTCGTCGAAGATGCCCGCACGATTTCGATCGCGCCCTGGGATCGCAACATGATCGGCGCCATCGAGAAAGCCATTCTCGCCTCCGATCTCGGCATCACGCCGAACACCGCCGGCACCACGATCCGCATCAACATGCCGCCGCTGACCGAAGAGCGCCGCAAGGATCTGGTCAAGGTGGTCAAGTCTGAGACCGAGAACGCCCGTGTCGCGATCCGCAACGTGCGCCGCGACGCCAACCAGGCGATCAAGGAATTGGCCAAGGAAAAGATCATCACCGAGGATGAGGAAAAGGGCGCCGAGACGGCGATCCAGAAGCTCACCGACCAGTTCGTTGCCAAGGCGGAAGAAGTGATGAACGCCAAGGAAAAAGAGCTGCTGTCGCACGGATGACCCAGCACCTGCCGCCGCTTGGCCAGGCCGGCATTCCGGCGCACGTGGCCGTCATCATGGACGGCAATGGACGCTGGGCGAAGCAGCGGCTGCGACCGCGCGCCTTCGGTCATCAGGCAGGCGTGAAAGCGGCGCGGCGGATTGTCCGCGCCTCGCACAAGGCCGGCGTCCAGGTGCTGACCCTGTTCGCGTTCAGCCAGGAAAACTGGCAGCGGCCGCCAACCGAGGTGTCACTGCTGATTCGTCTGTTCGTGCGCACGCTGTCGCACGAGATCGCCAGCCTGCACAAGAATGGCGTGCGCATCCGCTTCATCGGCAATCACGACGATTTCCCAGAGGAATTGCGCAAGCTGATGGCCGACGCCGAAGCGCTGACCGGCGCCAATACCAGTCTGACGCTGGTGATCGCTGTTGGTTATGGCGGCCAGTGGGACATCGCCCAGGCGGCATCGAGCCTGTGCCGCGAGGGTCTGCCGATCACGCCGGAAGCGATCGAATCGCGCTTGGTCGTCGCCGACTTGCCGCATCCCGATCTGCTGATCCGCACCGGCGGCGAGAAGCGCCTGTCGAATTTCCTGATCTGGCAGCTCGCTTATACCGAGCTGCATCTGGTCGAAACGCTGTGGCCGGATTTCGACGCAACGGCGTACGCCGAAGCGCTCGCCTGGTACGCATCGCGTGAACGCCGCTTCGGTCGCGTGCCGGAAGCAAGCTGATGTTGAAGCAGCGGGTCATTACCGCGCTGATCCTGGTGCCGCTGATCCTCGGGCCGATCATCTTCTTCCCGACGTCCTGGCTGTACCTGTTCCTGTCAGCTGTCGGCTTGCTCGCAGCCTGGGAATGGACGGCGCTGATGGGGCTGACCCAGCCAAGCTCGCGCGCAGCTTATCTGCTGCTGGTCGCGGTACTGCTGGCGCTGGCCTGGTTCATGGGCACGATCACGCTGGGTGTCTGGGTGCTCATGTTCGGGGCGATCTGGTGGGGCCATGCGCTCAGCATGATCGCCGGCTATCCAGCGAATTTCCGGCTCAAGCCGCCGGGCACCGCGATGATGGCGATCTACGGCTTGCTGATGCTGGTGCCGGCGCTGTTAGGGCTGGCGATGCTGCATGCCGGCAGCAATGGCGTGCTGCGAATGTTCTTCCTGTTCGGCCTGGTCTGGATGGCCGATATCGGTGCTTATTTCGCCGGCCGCCGCTTCGGCAGGCGCAAGCTGGCGCCTGAAGTCAGCCCCGGGAAGACGGTTGAAGGCGCGATCGGCGGCTTCGTCGCTGCCTTGCTGGTGGCAGGCGCGGCACCGTGGGTGTTCGGCTTCGGCCGTTTCGACTGGTGGAAGCTGTTGCTGCTCTGTGTGGCCGTGATCGGCGTGTCGGTGATCGGTGATCTGACCGAAAGCCTGTTCAAGCGCCATCGCGGCGTCAAGGACAGCGGCACCCTGTTGCCGGGGCATGGCGGCATCCTCGATCGAGTCGACAGCCTGCTGGCGGCAGCGCCGGTGCTGGCGCTCGGTCTGGCCTTGTTGGGAATTTGACTGTGATTGTGATCGGGATGGCGAACGCTTTTGCCTTGTCCATGGTCGAAGCCGCGACCTCGTCCCATTTCGGGTTCTGATCCATGCTCGATACGCTGCATTCCGCTGCCTCTTTCATCGTTGCGATCGGTGTGCTCGTCGCCTTCCACGAGTTCGGTCATTTCTGGGTGGCGCGGCGTTTCGGCATCAAGGTGCTGAAGTTTTCGATCGGCTTCGGCAAGCCGCTGTGGTCGCGGCGCGGCAAGGATGGCGTCGAATATGTACTGGCGATGATCCCGCTCGGCGGCTATGTGAAGCTGCTTGATGAGCGCGAGGCCGACGTGGTGATTGCGCCGGAAGATCTGCCCCGCGCTTTCAACCGCCAGCCGGTGGCCAAGCGCATCGCCGTGTTCGCGGCCGGCCCGGCGTTCAATTTCATTCTGGCGATCGCCTTCTACTGGGTGCTGTACATGGTCGGCGTGCCGGGCATGAAGCCGGTGATCGCCGCGCCCCCAGCCGGAAGCCTGGCGGCCACCGCCGGACTCGCTGGTGGCGATCGCATCGTTGCCCTCGATGATCAGAAGATTCCGACCTGGTCGGTGCTGCGTGCCGAATTGCTCGATCGCGCTCTGAGCCGCGGCAATACCGCTTTTCTGGTTGCCCACGCCGATGGCCGCGAGCAGACCGTCAACATCGATCTCGGCAAGGCGCGTGTCGACCCGGTGCTGCTGTTCGAGGACCTTGGTCTGAATCCGTTCGAGCCGCTGATTCCGGCCGTGGTCGGGCAGGTGGTGGCGGGTGAGGCGGCAGATCGCGCCGGCCTGAAGATCGGCGATCGCATCATCGACATTGACGGTAAGCCGGTCGCCTCGTTCCAGGATCTGCGCAGCCAGGTGTCGGCGCGTCCTGGTCAGCTGGCCAAGTTCGCCATCGAGCGCGCTGGCAGCAGCCAGCAAATCAGCGTCATCATCGGCACCGACTCCAGCCATGGCGAGGCCATCGGCCGAGTCGGTCTAGCGCCGCAGCGCATGGCGACCGAGGGTGATTTGTGGCAGGATTTGCGCGCTGAAGTGCGGCTGGGACCCTTGGCTGCGGCTTCAGCGGCGTTGCACCAGACCTGGCAGGTGTCGGCCCTGACGGTACGCCTGCTGTACCGGATGGTTGTCGGCGATGTCTCGGTGAAGAACGTCAGTGGTCCGATCCAGATCGCGCAAGCGGCGGGCTATTCGGCCAGCGCCGGAATTGGCGCGTTCCTGACGTTTGTAGCATTGGTCAGCGTCAGCATCGGCGTCTTCAATCTGTTGCCGATACCGATGCTCGATGGCGGACAGATCCTGTTTGGAGTGATCGAAGCGGTGAAGGGTTCGCCGCTGTCCGAGCGCGTGCAGGCGGCGGGGCAGCAGC
The DNA here is from genome assembly GCF_023266035.1 of Nevskia sp. Taxonomy (GTDB): domain Bacteria; phylum Pseudomonadota; class Gammaproteobacteria; order Nevskiales; family Nevskiaceae; genus Nevskia. Next base: position 7,802 of record NZ_JAHFRY010000117.1, on the reverse strand, counting down.
TGGGCATGACCTTGCTGCTGATGCTGATGGGTTTGGCGTTTTACAACGATGTCGCCAGCGTGATCGGCTGACAACGACTATGGGTTTATTCGAGGAATGGTTCTGAACGGTCTAGGCAACACGGCACGCGGCGCGCTGCTGACTCTGGTCGCTATCGCCGCAAGCACCAAGGCGGCGTGGGCATTTGATCCGTTCGTGATCAAGCAGGTGCGAGCAGAGGGCCTGCAGCGCCTCGAACTCGGCACGGTGCTGACCTACTTCCCGCTGTCGGTCGGGGACGAACTGACCGAAACGGCATCGCGTTCGGCGATCCGCAGCCTGTACGGCTCGGGCCTGTTTCTCGATGTGCAGCTGGTGCGCGATGGCGATGACCTGGTCATCAAGCTCAAGGAACGCCCGGCGATCGCCAGCTTCAAGCTCGAAGGCAACGAGAAGGTCGGCGGCGACGAGCTGAACAAGTCGCTGAAGGATGCCGGTCTCGCCGAAGGCGAACTGTTCAAGCGCGCGCTGCTCGACTCTGTCGAACAGGAACTGCGCCGCCAGTACTACGCCAACGGCTACTACGATGTCGCGATCGAGGCCAAGGTCACCGACCTGCCGAACAACCGCGTCGACATCAACATCAAGGTGACTGAAGGCAAGGTCACCAAGATCAAGGAAATCAACCTGATCGGCAACACGGCTTTCCCGCGCGACGAACTGCTCAAGCAGCTCAAGCTCGAGAAGACCACCTGGATGCCGTTCCAGAAGACTGATCGCTACTCCAAGCAGCAGCTCGGTGGCGATCTCGAAACGCTGTCCTCGTACTACCAGGATCGCGGCTACCTGCAGTTCAACATCGCTTCCGTGCAGGTGGCGCTGTCGCCGGACAAGCAGGACATCTACGTCACCCTGGCGCTCGAAGAAGGCGCGGTCTACAAGGTCAAGGATCACCGCTTCTCCGGCGAGATCGTGCTCAACGAGAAGTTTCTCGATGCACTGACCTCATCGAAGAACGGCGCGATCTTTTCGCGCAAGGAAGCCACCGAAACCGCGACCCGTATCGAAGGCGCGCTGTCGGACATCGGCTACGCCTTCGCCAAGGTCACGCCGCTGCCGGAAGTGGATGAGCCGAATCGCGAAGTCCGCCTGAATTTCTTCATCGAGCCCGGCAAGCGCGCCTACATCCGGCGTATCAACTTCCAGGGCCACACCGGCACCAACGACGAAACGCTGCGTCGCGAAATGCGTCAGCTGGAAGCCGCGCCGTTCTCGAAGAGCGCCGTCGAGCGCTCGCGCCAGCGTCTTGCGCGCCTGCCGTTCATCGAGGAAGCGGAAGTCGAGACCAAGCCGGTGCCCGGCACCGACGATCTCGTCGATATCGAATTCAAGGTCAAGGAACGCGCCCCGGGCTCGATCCAGTTCGGCGTCGGTTATTCGGGCGCTCAGGGCTTCCTGATCAACGCCAGCATCACCAACACCAATTTCCTCGGTACTGGCAACCGCGTGCAGCTGGCTGCCGACACCAGCACCTTCAACCGCTCGGTGTCCTTGAGCCTGACCGATCCGTACTTCACCCAGGACGGCATCAGCCAGACGGTGTCGACCTACTTCCGCAAGTCGCAGTCGGTCATCCGCTTCAGCTCGGGCTTCGATACCAATGTCGTCGGTGGCGATCTGACTTACGGCATTCCGCTGTCGGAATTTGCGTCGCTGCGTCTCGGCGGCGGCGTCAGCCAGACGGCGGTGAAAACCTTCCCGGGTGCGTCGAGCAACGAAATTCTCAATTTCGTGATCAACAACGGCACGGAATTCACCGCGTTCCAGCTGCGCACCGGTATCGCCCGCGATACCCGCAACCGCACGTTCTTCGCGACCAGCGGCATGCTGACCCGCCTGAACCTCGACATCACGCTGCCCGGCATCAGCGATCTGTCGTACTACAACACCAGCATTTCGCACGAGCAGTATTTCCAGCTGCCGTTCAAGTTCTTCACCAAGTTCAATGCGACGGTGGGCTACGTCCACGCCTACGGTTCCAGCAAGGACGTGCCGCCGTACGAGCTGTACTTCGCCGGTGGCGCGAACACCGTTCGCGGCTATCGCGATGGCTCGCTCGGGCCGCGCGATTTCCCGAACAACAACCCGTTTGGTGGCGAGCTGCGTGCCACCAGCCAGACCGACCTGGTGTTTCCGATCCCGGTGGTCAGCGACAACAAGACGACGCGCGCCAGCTTGTTCTACGACTTCGGCAACGTGTACGCCAAGCCGGGTGATTTCAGCGTGTCGACCTTGCGTCAGGCTTACGGCCTGAGCTTCAGCTTCTTCACGCCGATCCTCGGTCTGCTGTCCTTGAGCTACGCGTTCCCGCTGAACGACAAGCCGGGTGATTTCACCGACAGCTTCCAGATCAACTTCGGTACCGGCTTCTAAGTTCGCCACTGAGTGTGCTCCGGCAGTTGCCGGAGCCGTTTCGTCCCGCAAACCCTGCTGCACTTTTCACTTTCAACGAGAGACCGACATGATTCAGCCCCGCATTCTTGCCGCCGCCGCTGTTGCCGCGCTGGCCGTGTTCGCAGCACCGACGATGGCTGTCGCCGCCGACGCCAAGGTCGCCGTGGTCCGTTTCGACGACGCCGTGCGCGCATCGCCGCAGTACAAGGTTGCCGATCAGAAGATGACCGCCGAATTCCAGAAGCGGAAGTCCGATCTGGAAGCGCAGTCCAAGCAGTTCGAGTCCGACGTCGAGAAGTTCAAGCGTGACCGCGTGACGGTCAGCCCGGACGCCGCCGCCAAGACCGAAAAGGATCTGGCCGCCCGTCAGGTCGACCTCAGCCAGGCTGGCCGCAAGTTCCAGGAAGATGCCCAGACCCGTCAGCGCGAGCTGACCAACGAAGTGGTCAGCAAGGTCCGTGATGCCGTGGTCGCCGTGGCCAAGGAAAAGAGCCTCGACGTCGTCGTCGCCGATCCGGTCTACGCCAACACCTCGTTCGACATCACCGACGACGTGGTCAAGAAGCTCGGCGGCACCTCGAAGTAAACGCGGACTCAAGTTCCCCGGCACCGATGAGCCCACGCGCGACGACTTTGGCCGCACTGGCCGAGCGTCATGGTCTGGAGCTGCGCGGTGACGGGGCCTTGCTGATCTCGGGTGTTTGCGCGCTGTCACCCGGTCGAGCCGGACGCATCGGTTTCTGTGCGGATCGGAAGTTGCGCAAGCAACTGGCGGATAGCCAAGCTTCGGCGGTCATCATCGGCACCCGGGATGTGGCGAGCTTCAGCGGCAATGCCTTGATCAGCGCCAATCCTGCGGTCGCATTCGCCCTCGTCGCGCGCGAATTCGATCGCGCCGAGGAGTTCGTCGTTGCGCGCCACGTTTCGGCGACGATCGATCCCTCCGCGCGGATTGGCGACGGTTGTGGCATCGCTGCCGGTGCGGTGATCGAAGCGGATGCCGTGATCGGCGCCGGCAGCTACATCGGCCCGAATTGCGTGGTTCGCCGAGGTGCTGCGATCGGCGCCGGATCGCGCCTGGAAGCGAATGTCTACATCGGCCCGGATTGCCTGCTCGGTGCGCGCGCCCGACTGCTGCCCGGCGCGGTGATCGGCGGCCGCGGTTTCGGACTGGCGCCCAGCCCGGCGGGCTGGATCGAAGTACCGCAGCTGGGGCGCGTGATCATCGGCGACGATGTCGAGATCGGTGCCAACACCACCATCGATCGCGGCGCACTCGATGACACGGTGATCGAAGACGGCGTCAAGCTCGACAACCAGATCCAGATCGCGCACAACTGCCGGATCGGCGCGCATACCGCGATCGCCGCCTGCACCGGCATTGCCGGATCGACCACCATCGGCCGCAACTGCATGATCGGTGGTGCCTCGGTGATTGGCGGACATCTGACGATCACTGACAACGTTGTCGTGTTCGGCTACGCGATGGTCACCAAGTCGATCACCGCCCCCGGGCAGTACGGCTCGGGCGTTCCGGCGCAGCCGGCGCGCGAGTGGCGTCGCGAAGTGGCCCGCATCCGTCGGCTGCCGAAAGTCGATGAACGACTTGCGGCGATCGAACAAATACTGAAAATGACTCCGGCAACGGGAGAGGAGCAAGGTGAGCAAGGCGATTTTTGATATCCGCGACATCATGGCGATGCTGCCGCACCGCCAGCCATTCCTGCTGATCGACAAGATCATCGAACACGACCCTGGCAAGTCGCTGGTGGCGATCAAGAACGTCACCTACAACGAGCCGTTCTTCCTCGGTCACTTCCCGCAGGTGCCGACGATGCCTGGCGTGCTGATCATCGAAGCGATGGCCCAGGCTTGCGGCCTGCTGACCGCGATCGAAACCGGCATCAAGCCGGAGTCCGGCTTGATCTTCTACTTCGCTGGCATCGAGGACGCGCGTTTCAAGCGCATCGTCGAACCGGGCGACCAGCTGCGTTTCGAAGTCAGCCTCGACCGGGTCAAGCGCCATCTGCGCCGCTTCAAGGCCAGGGCGACCGTCGACGGCGAACTGGCCTGCGAAGCCACGCTGATGTGTGTGCTCAAGGATGCTTCGCGTGCTGCTGCACCCGTTGCCGCTGACGCGGCGGAGTGAGCGGCAGCATGGCGGCAGTTGAAACCGGCTTGATCCATCCGACGGCGATCATCGACGCCGGCGCGCGTCTGCACCCGAGCGTGTCGGTCGGCCCGTATTCGATCATCGGCGCCGGTGTCGAGATCGGCGAGGGCACCACGGTTGGCCCGCATGTGGTGCTGAAAGGCCCGATGCGGATCGGACGGGACAACACCATCTTCCAGTTCGCCAGCCTCGGCGAGATCTCGCAGGACAAGACGGCCCGGTACGAGGACGCCACCCGCGTCGAGATCGGCGATGGCAACACCATTCGCGAGTACGTGACTATCCAGCGCGGCACCTTGAAGACGGCCGAAGGCCTGACCAAGGTCGGCGATCGCAACTGGATCATGGCCAATGCCCACATCGCCCACGATTGTGTCGTCGGCAACGACAACATCCTCGCCAACGGCACCACGCTGGCCGGCCACGTGACGATCGAGGACTGGGCGGGCATCGGCGGCTTCACCCTGATCCACCAGTACTGCCGGATCGGCGGTCATGCCTTCACCGGCGGCGGCAGCGTCATCCTCAAGGATGTGCCGCCGTTCATGATGATCGAAGGCCAGCCGGCCAAGGCCCGCGGCATCAACAGCGAAGGCTTGAAGCGGCGCGGCTTTTCGCCGGAAGAGATCGGCGACATCAAGGACGCCTACAAGCTGATCTACATCTCGGACCTGCTGATGGTCGACGTGAAAGTGAAGCTCGCCGAGATGGCCGCCACCTCGACGCACTGCGCACGTCTGCTGGCGTTCATCGAAAGCTCGACGCGGTCGATCGTCCGCTGACGATGCACTTCGCGCTGATCGCCGGTGAAACCTCTGGCGACCTGCTCGGCGGTGCGCTGATCCCGGCACTGCGGGCGCGATTTCCCGACGCGAGATTCAGCGGCGTCACCGGTCCGCGGATGCGGGCAGCGGGCTGCGAGTCGATCGCGACCATCGATCGGCTGTCGGTGATGGGTATTGCTGAAGTGCTGCCCAAGCTGCCGGACCTGTTCCGGTTGCGCGCCGAGCTGATCGAAAAGCTCAGCGCCGATCGCCCGGACGTGGTCATCGGCATCGATGCGCCGGATTTCAATCTCGGCCTTGAACGGCGCTTGCGCGAACGCGGCCTGAAGACCGTGCAGATGGTCAGCCCGACGGTCTGGGCCTGGCGGCAGGGGCGGGTGAAAACCATCGCCAAGGCCGTTGATCTGGTGCTCTGCCTATTTCCATTCGAGCCGAAGTTCTACGCCGGCCACGGCGTCAAAGCGATCTACATCGGCCACCCGCTGGCCGAGGAACTGGCCGAGCCTGCCTCGCAGGCCGAAGCGCGCCAGACCCTCGGCTTGCCGGCCTCGGGGCCGGTACTCGCCGTGCTGCCGGGCAGTCGTGGCGGCGAACTGGCGCGGCTGGCAGTGCCGTTTGCCCAGACTGCAGCGCTGCTGGCCGGCAAGCTGCCGGGATTGACGATGGTCACGCCGATCGCCAAGCCCAGCCTGCGGCCGGTCATGGAGGCGGCGATCGCCGCACACGCACCGTTGGTGAACTGGAAGCTCGTCGACGGTCAGTCCCGTGCCGCGATGCGCGCGGCGGATGCCGTGCTGTTGGCCTCCGGCACCGCGACACTTGAATGCTTGCTGCTGGAGCGGCCGATGGTCGTCGCCTATCGCGGTTCGCTGCTGACCTACTTCCTGCTGTCGACGCTTGGCATGCTGAAGACCAAGCACGTCAGCTTGCCGAACCTGCTGGCCGCCGAGCCGGTGGTACCCGAATATCTTCAGGACGCGGCGCAGCCGGCGGTGATGGCGGAAGCGCTACGCGCGTTGATCGAGGACGGCCAGGCCCGCGATCGCCAGCTCGCGCAGTTCGGCGCCGTGCGCGACGAGCTGCGCCGCAATGCTGCGCAAGCCTCGGCGGCCGCGATCGCCGAGCTGATTGCGGCCCGATGAACCGGTGCATCGCCGGCATTGATGAAGTCGGCCGCGGCTGTCTGGCCGGGCCGGTCTATGCGGCGGCAGTCGTGCTGCCGGAAGGGCATGGCTTGATCGGGCTCAAGGATTCCAAGGCGCTCAGCGCGCTGCAGCGCGAGCGTCTGGTGCCGCTGATCGAAGCGGTGGCGCTGGACTGGGCGATCGGCATCGCGACGCCCGAGGAGATCGACGCGATCAACATCCTGCAGGCAACGTTTCTGGCCATGCAGCGCGCTGTCGCTGCGCTGAAGACGGTGCCGAGCTTGTGCCTGATCGACGGTAGCCAGCAGCCACGGCTGCCGGTGCCGATCCGCATGGTCATCGGCGGCGATCGCAGCGAGGACGCGATCATGGCCGCGGCGATCATCGCCAAGGTGGCCCGCGATGCCGAGATGACTCGGCTCGATGCGCAGTTTCCCGGTTACGGGCTGGCCCGGCACAAGGGTTATGGCACGCCCGCGCACCTGCAAGCGCTGGCGCAACAAGGTGCCAGCCGCATTCATCGGCTGAGCTTCGCGCCCTGCCGGAAAAGCATTGGCGAGTGATCGGTGGTCAGTGGTCAGATAAGCGAGGCGTTGCCACGTAGAATCTCGCGCCGATCCCCAGTCGTGCTTTGCATCCGTTCTACTAGCCACCAATCACTAGCCACTAGCCACCGCTGTGTTCGTCCATCTGCACCTGCATACCGAATTCTCGCTGGTCGACAGCCTGATCCGCGTCGAATCGCCAGCGAGGAAAAGTGCGGGCGCCAATGTCCAGAACTTGACCGGTTTCGCCGCGAAGCTCGGTTTGCCCGCCATCGCGGTCACCGATCAGGACAACCTGTTCGCGATGGTGAAGTTCTACAAGCTGGCAGAAGCGGCGGGCATCAAGCCGATCATCGGCGCCGATATCGCGATGCCGGAATCCGGTGACGGCGAGCAGGCCGAAAACGTCACCCTGCTGGTGCAGAACGACAGCGGCTACCGCAATCTCACGCGCCTGTTGTCGCGTGCCTACAACGAAGGGCAGGGCCGCGGCCGACCGCGCATTCATCGGGCCTGGATCGAAGCGGCGAGCGACGGCCTGATCGCGCTCAGCGGCCGCGATGGCGAGATCGGCCGGGCGCTGCTGGCCGGAAAAATCGAACACGCGCGCGGCCTGACCGACTGGTGGGGCCGCCATTTCCCGGATCGCCTGTATCTGGAAATCACCCGCTGCGGCCGCCGCGATGACGACAGCCATCTGCGTGCGGCGGTCAGCTTCGCC
>NZ_JAHFRY010000207.1 GCF_023266035.1 Nevskia sp. | reverse complement strand
CGGCCAGTTGCTCGCGCATGCCGGCTTCCAGCGCCGGCAGGAAATGCTCGTTGCGGATCTGGTCGAACGGCGGGTACTGCAGCGGCAGCGGGCTGGTCTGCATCAGCGGATTGGCCGCGTCGGCGGTCGCTTCGGCGTGGGCCGGGGACCCGCAGGCAGACAGCATCAGACCAGTGACGACGGGCAGCAGATGGCGGGATTTCATGTCGGTTCGAAGATCGGTGAGCCGCGTTGCCCGGCAGGATGCGCCGGCGTCGCGAACAGGCTTGAGGCGAGTATGACCACAGCTTCCGGCTTTCTGCTGCATGCCGCCCTTTGACAGATGCGCTCTGCTCAGACCCCCGTTCAAGTGCTGGAGAACAGGTCCGGCTGGCTGATCGGGCTCGCCGCATCCGGCTCGCTGAAGTTGCTCAGGCCAACGCCGACCAGGCGATAGCGCGCCTCCGTATCGGCCTCGACCCGGCCGCACAGCGCCAGCGCGATGTCGGTCAGCTCGGTGCAGCTTGCCGGCGGCTGCGACGGCGTCAGGCTGCGGGTGAGGATGCGGAATTCGCGGGTCTTCAGCTTCAGCACCACGGTGCGCGCGATGCGCGGCGTCTTCATCGCCGCCGCCCAGGTTTTCTCGGCCAGCCGGCGGATCATCGGTTCGAGCGCACTCAGCGGCACGTCTTCGGCGAAGGTGTCTTCGGCAGACACCGACATCACCGGCCGATCAGCGATCACCGGATGCTCGTCGATGCCGCGCGCCAGCTCGTACAGGCGCCGGCCATAGCGGCCGAAACGCGCTTCCAGCGCCGCCAGTTCCAGCCCGCGCAGGTCACCGACGGTGATCACGCCGAGCGCTTCGAGCTTGCCGTTCATGACCTTGCCGACCCCAGGAATCTTGGCCACCGGCAGCGGTGCCAGAAAGGCTTCGACCTCGCGCGGCCGGATCACGTACTGGCCGTCCGGCTTGCGCCAGTCTGAAGCGATCTTGGCCAGGAACTTATTCGGCGCGATGCCGGCCGAGGCGGTCAGCTGCAGCTCGTCGCGGATCGCATCACGGATCGCCACCGCGACCGCCGTGGCGCTGCCGAGGCCGGACCGGTTCTCGGTGACATCGAGATAGGCCTCGTCGAGCGACAGCGGCTCGATCAGCGCGGTGTGCCGGGCGAAGATCTCCCGCGTCGCCCGCGAAACCGCGCGATAGCGAACGAAATCCGGCGGCACGAACACCGCGTTCGGACACAGGCGCTCGGCGCGGATCGCCGGCATCGCCGAGCGGATGCCGTAGGTGCGCGCCTCGTAGGACGCTGCGCAGACCACCGAACGCTGGCCTTTCCAGGCGACCACCACCGGCTTGCCGCGCAGGCTCGGATCGTCGCGCTGCTCGACCGACGCATAGAACGCATCCATGTCGACATGGACGATCTTGCGCTGCGGCGCCGCGTTCACCGGTTCAGGCCTGCTTGCGGCGCGGCGGCCGGCGAACCGGATTCGGTGGCGGCAGCGCCGGGAAGCTGCGCAGCGCAGTCAGATCGTGACGGAAATTCGAGTGATCCCAGACGCCGGCGAGTGCCGCCGGGTGCAGGGTCTGCAACATCAGGGCGCCGATGCCGCCCGCCATCATCGCGGGAAAATCGCCGTGGATGCGCCAGGTCACCGAATCCGGCCCGAACAGGCCGGGATCGCCCAGCGGCTGGTCGTACTCGATCGCCAGCTGGGCATTGCGCGGGAACACGCCGATCACCCAGTTGCGCAGCCGGGTTTTCACTGCGCCGGTCAGGGCCGGCAGCAGCGATCGCTTCAGGCGGTTCGATGACTTCATGAGCGGCAGTCTACGGTCAGCCGCGCAGCGCAGGCACGCCGATCAGGGCGGCGGCGGCAAGTTCTCGATCGCCACCGCTTCCAGCGCATCCGCCGGCTTGAAGCCGAGCACTCGACCGTAGAAATACAGCTCCGCTTCCAGGCTGCGCTTGATCGCCGCCGCCGCACGGAAGCCGTGGCCTTCGCCGGGGAATGGGACATAGGCAACTGGCAGGCCCTTGGCTTTCACCGCGTCGAACATCATCTGCGACTGGTTCGGCGGGACGACCTTGTCGTCCAGGCCCTGGAACAGGATCAGGGCGCTGGCGATCTGGTCGACGCTGTTGATCGGCGAGCGTGAGGCGTACAACGCTTTTTCGGCCGGATACGGGCCGACCAGGCTGTCGAGATAGCGCGATTCGAACTTGTGGGTGTCGCGGGCCAGCACTTCGAGATCGCCGACGCCGTAATAGCTGGCGCCGGCCTTGAACACGCCGGGCCGGAATGCCAGCGCGCCGAGCGTGGTGTAGCCGCCGGCGCTGCCGCCGCGGATCGCCAGCCGGTCACCATCGGCCAGGCCCTGGGCCACCAGATACTTCGCGGCATTGACGCAATCGTCGATGTCGACGACGCCCCAGTTGCTGTTGAGCCGACGCCGGTAGTCACGACCGTAGCCGCTGGAGCCGCCGTAGTTGACGTCGACGACGCTGATGCCGCGCGAAGTCCAGAACTGGATCGCCGGGTTGAAGGTCGGCGTTGCCTGGCTGGTCGGGCCACCGTGGCTGAGCACGATCAGCGGCGGGCGCTCGCCTTTCGGGCCGACGTAAGCCGGATTGGTTGCCGGGTAGTGGAACGCGTAAGCGATCTTGCCGCCGGTGGTCGGGAAGGCGATCGGCTGCGGCTTCGACAGGTAGGCCGGTTCGACTTTCAGCTTGCTGCCGCGACGCAGGATCTCGAAACGGCCGGTCTTCAGATCCAGCCGCACCAGCGAACGCGCTTCGCTGTCCGAACCGCCGAGGAAGACGGCGAAGCCGTTGCCGACCCGCAGCTCCTTGATCTCGTGAAACGGCGTCGGGATGTCCTGCAGCTTGCCGGTCTTGCTGTCGATCAGCGCCAGCTTGGCGATGCCGTTGGCAAGGTAGCTGGCGACGATCCGGCCGTCTGGCAAGAAGCCGTAACGGCTCATGCCAAACTCCCACTGCGGCTCGCCGAACTCGGCCTGCGCTTCGTGGATCAGCCGGGTCTTGCTGCCGTTCCAGCCGCACAGGTTCCACCAGCCGCTGCGGTCCGAGGCGAACACCAGCTCGCCGCTTGGCGACCATTGGGGCTGGAAGATCGATTCGTCCGCTGCGCCCGCCACCGTGCGGATATCGACGATGAAACCATCGGCATCGAAGCGGCCGACCTGCAGGATGGTGCCGTCCCAGGGCATGTTCGGGTGTGACCAGCTCAGCCATGCGAGCTGCTGGCCATCCGGGCTCAAGGCGGGCGACGAGTAAAAATCAGCACCGCGCACCAGCGTTCGAATGACGTGTTCGCCTTCGAGGCCGATCGACACCAGGGTGTTGACCGCTTCGCTGCCGTCTTCGGGATGGGCTTCGCGCACCGCGATCATCCGGCTGCGCGGGCCATCGATCAGGCCGTTGGCGAAACGGGCGCCGGCCTCGGCGGCAAAGAACTGCGGCGGACCATCCGGCGGCTGCAGGTACAGCGCCTGATCGTTGAAATTGGCGAAATAGGCGATGTGGCCGGCAACCGCGAAACTGCCGCCGCCGTACTCGTGGGCGCGGGTGCGGACGTTGAACGCGGCCGGCGTCATTTCAGCAACGAGACCATCCGGCCGCTGCAGCATCAATACGTTGCGCCCGCCTTCCGCAGGCCGGCCTTCGACCCAGTAGATGGCGTCACCATCGAGCGCGACTTGGCCGAGCTTCAGGGAGTCGGCGACGATCGCATCCGAGGTGATCGGCGACGCCCAGGAACCGTAGGGCGCGACCTTCGGTGCCGCCGTGGCGCTGCTCATCGCCAGCGCTGACAGCAGCAGGAGCAATCCATTGCGCATGCCGCTGTCTCCGCCCGAATCATCAGTAGCCGGCCCTCAGTAGAGCAGTCGCGTCCGCAGGGTGCCGGAGATCGCTGCCAGCTGATCCTTCAGCTTTTCGGCTTGCTCGTCGGCAGCGGCGATATCGATGACCACGTAGCCGATGTTGCCGCTGGTCTGCAGGTACTGGCCTTCGATGTTGACGGCACCGGCCGAGAACAGTTCGTTGATCCGCGACAGCATGCCCGGACGGTTTTCGTGGATGTGCAGCAGGCGATGGCTGTTCGGATGCTCAGGCAGCGACACTTCCGGGAAGTTGACGGCCGACAAGGTCGAGCCGTTGTCGCTGTAGCGAACCAGCTTGGCCGCCACTTCGATGCCGATGTTTTCCTGCGCTTCCAGGGTCGAGCCGCCGATGTGCGGCGTGAGAATCACGTTGTCCATGCCGATCAGCGGCGAGACGAACTTGTCGTCGTTGCCCTTCGGTTCGACCGGGAACACATCGACGGCGGCGCCGCCGACCTGGCCGCTGCGCAGTGCTTCGGCCAGCGCATCGATATCGACGACGGTGCCGCGCGAAGCGTTGATCAGCAGCGCGCCGCGCTTCATCGCGGTGATTTCGGGCTGGCCGAACATCAGCCGGGTCGCCGGCGTTTCCGGCACGTGCAGCGAAACGATGTCCGAGCGATGCAGCAGGTCATTGAGGCTGGCCGCCGGCATCGCATTGCCGAGCGCGAGCTTGGTTTCGATGTCGTGATAGATCACCCGCAGGCCCAGGCTTTCGGCGAGCACGCCGACCTGGGTGCCGATGTGGCCGTAGCCAACCAGGCCCAGCGTCTTGCCGCGCACCTCGAAGCTGCCGACGGCCGACTTCGACCAGCCGCCGCGATGGCATTCGGCGTTCTTTTCCGGGATGCGCCGCATCATCATGATCGCCTCGGCGATCACCAGTTCGGCCACCGAGCGGGTGTTCGAGTACGGCGCGTTGAACACCGGAATGCCGCGCGCCTGCGCGGCAGCGAGATCGACCTGATTGGTGCCGATGCAGAAACAGCCGATCGCGGCCAGCCGGCGCGCTTCGGCGATCACTTCGGCGGTGAGCTGCGTGCGCGAGCGGATGCCGACGAAATGGGCATCGGAAATCGCCTTGATCAGCGCCGCTTCGGGCAGCGATTTCTCGTGGAACTCGATGTTCGTGTAGCCCGCCGCGCGGAAATTTTCGACAGCAGTCTGTGCAACACCTTCGAGCAGCAGAACCTTGATGTCCTGCTTCGGGAATGAGGTCTTTTTCATGGCTTCCAGCTTCGACCGCGGTTGTCCAC
>NZ_JAHFRY010000206.1 GCF_023266035.1 Nevskia sp. | reverse complement strand
AAGACGATTCCGGTCACGGCCCACACCTGACCATCAGCTACAAGGCGCCGTCGCCACTGCCATCCGTGGCCATCGAACCGATCGAATGGACCGTCGATGAGCTGCTGCTGGTGCGGGGCTGCGGTAACCCGTATCGCTACGAGGTGGTGGGTCGCTGGCCGCTTGCGGCAGCGCCCGAGCCGCCTCAGCAGCAATTTGGTTTGCTTTAAGGACGTGCAAGTGGAGTCGGACGCATAGCCCTTCACCCCTCGCGGGAGATGGGTGGCTAAAGCGATCAACCAATACAACTGAGCAGACTTCTGATGACCCATGTTCCGCAGGTAAAGATCCCCGCCACCTACGTCCGCGGCGGCACCTCGAAAGGCGTGTTCTTCAAGCTCACGGACTTGCCCGAGCGCTGCCAGGTCGCGGGCGAAGCGCGCGACAAGCTGCTGCTGCGGGTGATCGGCTCGCCGGATCCTTACGGCGCGCAGATCGACGGCATGGGTGGCGCCACGTCCTCGACCTCGAAGACCGTGATCCTGGCCAAGAGCACCAAGGCCGATCACGACGTCGATTACATGTTCGGTCAGGTGTCGATCGACAAGGCCTTCGTCGACTGGTCCGGCAACTGCGGCAACCTGACGGCGGCCGTCGGTTCGTTCGCGATCAGCAACGGCCTGGTCGATGCCGCACGCATTCCGCAGAACGGCATCTGCACGGTGCGCATCTGGCAGGTGCAGATCCTGAAGACGATCATCGCCCACGTGCCGATCACCAACGGTGCGGTGCAGGAGACGGGCGATTTCGAGCTCGACGGCGTGACCTTCCCGGCGGCCGAGGTGCAGATCGAGTTTCTCGACCCGGCCGATGAAGGTGATGGCGACGGTGGTGGTTCGATGTTCCCGACCGGCAATCTCGTCGACGATCTCGAAGTGCCCGGCATCGGCACCTTGAAGGCGACGATGATCAACGCCGGCATTCCGACCGTGTTCATCAACGCGGCGGAGATCGGCTACACCGGCACCGAGCTGCGCGAAGCGATCAACAGCAAGCCGGAAGTGCTCGCGAAGTTCGAGACCATCCGCGCTTACGGCGCGCTGCGCATGGGCCTGATCAAGGACGTGTCCGAAGCCGCCAAGCGTCAGCACACGCCGAAGGTGGCGTTCGTAGCGCCGCCGACCGATTACGTCTCGTCCAGCGGCAAGGCGATCAAGGCGGGCGAGATCGATCTCAACGTCCGCGCGCTGTCGATGGGCAAGCTGCATCACGCGATGATGGGCACAGCGGCGGTGGCCATCGGCACCGCGGCGGCGATTCCCGGCACCCTGGTCAATCTAGCGGCAGGTGGCGGTGCGAGGACGGCGGTGCGCTTCGGTCATCCGTCCGGCACCTTGAGAGTCGGTGCCGAAGCGACTCAGGAGAACGGTCAGTGGGTGGTCAAGAAAGCGATCATGTCCCGCTCGGCCCGCGTGCTGATGGAAGGCTGGGTGCGGGTGCCGGGCGACGCGTTCTGAGCCTGCCTAGCGCCTGATGCACCGGAAGCCCGGATGACGCGAGTCGTCCGGGCTTTTTGCTGGGCGAGGCGTGCGAGGCTACTTGCGGAAGATCGACTTCGGCAGCATCGCGTGCACGCCCTTGGTGCCGTCGACGGCTTCGGAGATGATCAGGTCCATCGCCGCGCTGCACAGCATGTAGGCGTCGTCTCGCGACAGGCCCTTGGTGGTCGCCAGGAAGTCGACCATGTCGCTGGTCGCCAGGCGGGCGGCTTCGTCGAGGTCGGGATTGAGGCCGATGCTCATGTAGTGAGTCGCGGTTTCCGCGCGCGGTCCCTTCAGCGCCTTGTTCTTGTGCAGGATGATCTGCACTTCGCCTTTCAGCGAGGCTTCCACCGCTGACAGGCAGACCTCGCCATGGCCTTGCACCGCATGGCCGTCGCCGATCGAGACCAGCCCGCCGGTGGCCTGCACCGGCAGGAACACCGTGCTGCCGGCGCCGAGATCGCGATTATCGAGATTGCCGCCGAACACGTCGGGCGGGCCGCTGGCAACACGGCCGCGGCTGGCCTCCGGCGCCACCGCGATCACGCCCCAGAACGGCTTGACCGGCACTTCGACGCCAGGCGCGTACTCGACGCTCTGGCGCTTCATGTCGATCCACAGTACCCGGTCCTTCTGGTAATCGAACTCATCGGGCAGCACGCCTCGCTTCGGGCGGAAGCCCTGGCCGGCGATCGGCAGTCGGACTTCAACGGAACGGATGCGGATTTCCAGCACGTCGCCGGGCTCGGCACCGCGGACGCGGATCGGTCCGTTGAGCGTGTGATCGCCGCGCCCGGCGCCTTCCACGCCTTCGAAAGCGGCATACAGCTCTTTCGGAATCTTCTCCTTCGGCACCCCGAGACCTTCGAAGTAGCGTGGATTGCCGCTGGCGGTTTCCAGACGCACGATGTCGCCGGAGTCGATGGTCAGCACCGGCGGCAGCGAGGCATCGAAGAAGCCGCGGTGCACGGTGGTCGGCGTCGCCTTCAGGTCGTGGACTATCGATGCCGCTTGCGCCGGCGCTGCCGCCTGCAGGATCAGCGCGGCAGGGATTGCCAGGACTGCGAGCATTTTCAAGGTCGTCTCCGGTTGCATCCGGTTGCATCCGGTGCGGAACGGAACGACCGCACTGCCTTGTAGACGGGCTTGCCCGTGGATACCCGACCTTGAAGGCCTCTACGGCGGGCGTCGACGGTGGCCCGTTTCTGGCTTGAATTCGACGCGGGCAGTCCCACCGTGCCATCTCGGAATAGAATCGCGTTTTAGAGGTGAACCATGCCGTTCTACGAATACGCCTGTACCCACTGCGGCAAGCCGACGACGATCCTGCAGAAGCTGTCCGATCCGCCGGCCGTCGATTGCCCGGCTTGCCACACGCCCAGCCTGACCAAGCAGATTTCCGCTGCCGGCTTTCGCCTGAAGGGCGCAGGCTGGTACGAGACCGACTTCAAGTCGGACAACAAGCGCAATCTCGCCGGTGACAGTGCCGAAAGCGCCGTCAAGCCTGACAAGGTCGCTGACAAGCCTGCCTCGGCACCCGCCGCTGCGGCGCCTGCTGCAACGCCGGCGGCACCGACCACGCCGGTCGCCTGAACCGGTGAGCGACCTCGGCGAGCCGCTGCCGGAAGCGCAGCTGCCTCCCGAGCCCGCGCCGCGCCTGCTGCGCGTGGTGCTGCGGCAATGGTTCTTCGCCGGGCTGCTGATCTGGGTGCCGCTGGCGGCGACCCTGCTGGTGATCCGTTTCCTGATCGGCCTGCTCGATACCAGCCTGCTGCTGATTCCAACGTCGCTACGCCCGGATTTCCCGGGCCTGGGCGTGTTCCTGAGCGTCGGTCTGGTGTTCGGTACCGGCGCGCTGGCGGCGAATTACCTCGGTGGCCGGCTGCTGCACTGGATCGAGGAAATGCTGTTCCGCATTCCGCTGGTGCGCACCTTGTACGGCGGCGTCAAGAAACTCGCCGAGACGTTGTTCTCGCGGGAATCGACGGCGTTCAAGCGCGTGGTGCTGATCGAATGGCCGCGTACCGGGCTGTGGACGATCGGCTTCCAGGCCGGCGACCCGCTGAAAGTGGTGCGTGAAGCGACCGGCCAGGATCTGATCCCGGTGTTCGTGCCGACCACCCCGAACCCGACCGGCGGTTTCATCATGCAGGTGCCGGCCGCGGAGCTGAAATTCCTCGACGTGACCGTCGAGGAAGGCATGCGCTACATCATCTCGCTCGGCGTCGTTGCCCCCGGCACCACGCCGACCGTCCCGCAATCGGGGCTGCCCGTCAGCCCGCGCTGAAGCGCCTGACGTACAATCGCCGCCCTGTTCATATCGTTGTGTGATTTCGATGATGCGTTCCCATTATTGCGGCCAGGTCACTGAAGCGCTGACCGGCCAGACCGTCCAGGTTTGTGGCTGGGTCCAGCGCCGCCGCGACCACGGTGGCGTGATCTTCATCGACCTGCGCGACCGCGAAGGCCTGCTGCAGATCGTCTTCGATCCGGACAACGCCGAAACCTTCGCCGCCGCGGAACGCCTGCGCAGCGAATACGTCGTGCAGATCACCGGCCTGGTCCGCGCTCGTCCGGAAGGCACGGTCAACGCCAACCTGCCGACCGGCCGCATCGAAGTGCTCGGCCGCTCGGTGGAAGTGCTGAACAAGTCGGAAACCCCGCCATTCCAGCTCGACGATGATTTGGTCGGCGAGGAAACCCGCCTGAAGTACCGCTACATCGATCTGCGCCGGCCGCTGATGCAGAAGAACCTGCGTCTGCGCCACGACGTGATCCGGCGCATCCGCAACAAGATGGACGAGCTCGGCTTCATCGACGTCGAGACGCCGATCCTGACCCGCGCCACGCCGGAAGGCGCGCGCGACTATCTGGTGCCGAGCCGCACCCACGAAGGCAAGTTCTTCGCGCTGCCGCAGTCGCCCCAGCTGTTCAAGCAACTGCTGATGATGGGCGGCCTCGATCGTTATTATCAGATCGCCCGCTGCTTCCGCGACGAGGATCTGCGCGCCGATCGCCAGCCGGAATTCACCCAGCTCGACGTCGAGACCTCGTTCCTGTCGATGGAAGAGATCATGGCGATGATCGAGGTGATGTTCGTCGACCTGTTCCAGTCGGTCATGAACGTCGATCTGGGCAAGCTGCCGCACATGAGCTACGCCGACGCCATGGGCCGTTACGGCTCGGACAAGCCAGACCTGCGCAACCCGCTGGAACTGGTCGAGATCAAGGATCTCGTCGCCGATTCCGAGTTCAAGGTGTTCGCAGCACCGGCGTCCGATCCGAAGAGCCGCGTGGTGGTCATGCGGGTACCGGGTGGCGGCAAGATTCCGCGCTCGCAGATCGACGATTACACCAAGATGGTCGGCCAGTACGGCGCCCGCGGCCTGGCCTGGATCAAGGTCAACGAGTGGACTGCAAAGGGCCGCGACGGCCTGCAGTCGCCGATCGTCAAGAACCTGTCCGACGCCGCACTCGCCGGCATCATCAGCCGCAGCGGCGCCGTCGACGGCGATCTGCTGTTCTTCGGTGCCGACAAGTACAAGATCGTCTGCGACGCCATGGGCGCGCTGCGCATCAAGGTCGGCCTCGATCACGGCTTCACCGATACCAAGGCCTGGGCGGCGCTCTGGGTCATCGACTGGCCGATGTTCG
>NZ_JAHFRY010000116.1 GCF_023266035.1 Nevskia sp. | reverse complement strand
GTCCGGCCCCGGCGGCAATCGCGAAATCCTCGGGCCTGGCGGCCGGGATTGAGCACCTCGGCGGGGCAGCCGGGAGATCTCCCGCTTTCCCGAACAGGGCTGCTGTGGCAGATTACGCGGCCTTGCGTGAGTATCGACGTCGATCGGTGCCGGGCGCAAAGGGGCACACATCCCGATCTGCACCATTTAAATTCCTTGAGAGGATTCAATCCATGAAGTCGATTTACGCCGCTGCTGCCGTCACGCTGGTCTCCGTTCTCGCCGCTGGCTGCAAGCCAGCCCCGGCTCCGGAAGCCGCTCCGGCCGAAGCTGCCCCGGCTGCTGAAGCTGCACCGGCCGCCGCCGGTGCAGAACTGTCGGTCAGCAAGTCGGTCTCGATCGCTGCCCCGGCCGACGCCGTCTGGGCCAAGGTCAAGGACTTCAACGGCATGAACACCTGGCACCCGGCGATCGCCAAGTCGGAAATCGTCGAAGGCACCAACAACACCGTCGGTGCCGTGCGTCAGCTGACGCTGGCCGGCGAAACCCCGAGCACGATCAAGGAAAAGCTGACCGCGCTGGACGACGCCGCCAAGTCCTTCTCGTATGAAATCATCGAAGGCCCGCTGCCGGTCAGCGACTACGCGTCGACGCTCACCGTCGCCGCCGAAGGCGCCGGCAGCACCGTTACCTGGTCGAGCAAGTTCAAGGCCAAGGGCGCCGACGACGCGACCGCGACGACGACCATCGAAGGCGTCTACACCGGCGGTCTCGACAACCTGAAGAAGGTTCTCGAAACGAAGTAAGCGACACGTTTCCTGGCGGTAAGGAAAAGGCCCTTCGGGGCCTTTTTCCGTTTCTGTTGGCTGAATCGACACGGCGCGGCGAAGCCGCTCAGCGGGGCTTCAGCCGACAGGCGATAATTTCACGGTCTCACTCTTCGTACCCCGTGGCCTCCCATGATCCGATCGCTGTCATCGCTGCTGGCTGTCCTGCTTCTGTCGTCGACAGCTGCGTCCGCTGCTGGCGCTGATTCTGCGCAAGACGCGCTGAAGCGCTTCGTCGACGGCGTGCAGACCTTCGAGGCGCACTTCGAGCAGACCCAGACCGACGATCGCAACAAGGTCACGGCCCGCAGCAGCGGCATGTTCCTCCTTGCCCGTCCGCCAGCATCGGCGAAGACCGGCGTCGGCCGCTTTCGCTGGGCCTACGAAAAGCCTTACGAGCAGTTGTCGATCTGCGATGGCGTGAAGCTCTGGGCGTTCGATCCCGATTTGAACCAAGTCACCGTGCGCAATGCTCGTGACGCGTTGGCCGGCACGCCGGCGGCGCTGCTGTCCCAGCGCGGCGGCCTCAGCGAGGCTTTCGTCGTACAGGACGGCGGCAGCGAAGGCGACGCCCGTATCGTGCGCCTGCTGCCGAAAGCCAAGGACGGTGATTTCAAGCTGATCGAACTGACGCTCGACAAGGCTGGCGCGCCGCAGCGGATGCGCTTCGAAGACCCGATCGGCGGCTCGTCGGAAGTGAAATTCAGCGCGATCAAGACCAATCAGAAGATCGACGACACGCAGTTCAAGTTCGTGCCGCCGAAGGGCACGGAAGTGGTCGATGGCGACAGCCCGCCGAAGGCTGGTGTTGCAACGCCCTGATGAATCGCCTCGCGGCTCGCCGTGATGCGTGAGCGTGCGGACGCAGCCCTGAACGCGCACGCGCCGTTGGCGGAGCGGATGCGCCCGCGCACGCTCGACGAAGTCGTCGGCCAGGCGCACGTGCTCGGGCCAGGCTCGCCGTTGCGGGTGGCGATGGAATCCGGCCGCATTCCATCGATCGTCTTCTGGGGCCCACCCGGTGTCGGCAAGACCACCTTGGCGCGGCTGATCGCCAATCACTCGGACGCGCAGTTCCTGACCTTGTCGGCAGTGATGGCCGGCGTGAAGGACATCCGTGAAGCGATGGTCAATGCGCAGATGGAGCGCAATGCCAAGCCGCCGCGCCGCACCGTCCTGTTCATCGACGAAATCCATCGCTTCAACAAGAGCCAGCAGGACGCCTTGCTGCCGTATGTCGAGGACGGCACGGTCACCCTGATCGGCGCGACCACGGAAAACCCGAGCTTCGAACTGAACGGCGCGCTGCTCAGCCGGCTGCGCGTGTTCGTGCTGCGCTCGCTCGATAGCGATGCGATCAGCGCGCTGCTGCGCCGGGCGCTCACTGAGCCCGAGCGCGGCATGGGCGAGGCGGCCGATGCATTGCCCGAGGCCTGGATCGAGCGTATCGCCGATTCTGCCGATGGCGACGCGCGCCGTGCGCTGATCCTGCTCGAAACCGCCGTCGAACTGAGCCGTGCCGCCGGCAAGAAGGACGACGCGCTGCTCGATCAATTGATCGGGCGTGGTCTGCGCCGCTTCGACAAGCAGGGCGAGAACTTCTACGACCAGATCAGCGCGCTGCATAAATCGGTACGCGGCAGCGATCCCGATGCGGCGCTGTACTGGTTCGCGCGGATGCTCGATGGCGGCGTCGATCCCGGCTATCTCGCGCGCCGCGTGCTGCGCATGAGCGTCGAGGACATCGGCCTTGCCGATCCGCGCGCGCAGGCCATGTGCATTTCGGCCTGGGACACCTACGAGCGGCTCGGCAGCCCGGAAGGCGAACTGGCGCTGGCGCAGGCGGTCGTCTATCTGGCCGTGGCACCGAAGAGCAACGCGGTCTATCGCGCGTACAAGAACGTTCGCGCGGCCGTCGAAAAGCACGGTTCGCTGGAAGTGCCGATGCACATCCGCAATGCGCCGACCAAGCTGATGAAGGGCCTCGGCTACGGCGATGGCTATCGCTACGACCATGACGAAGCCGATGGCGTCGCCGCCGGCCAGCAGTTCCTGCCCGACGCGCTGATCGGCACCGAGTTCTACAGCCCGGTACCGCGCGGCCTTGAAATCAAGATCGGCGAGCGGCTGGCGCAGCTGCGGGCGGTGTCGCGACAAAAGCCGGCCCGCTGACGCCCCATTTCATTTTGTGTATCATTTTGTAATTCGATACACACCGAGGCATCCGATGCGGACCAATATCGACATCGATGACAGCTTGATGGCTGACGCCATGGCTGCAACCGGCGCGCGCACCAAGAAGCAGGTGGTCGAAGACGGCTTGCGCTTGCTTGTGCGCATGCAGCGCCAGCAGGAGTTGCGCAGCTTGCGCGGCAAGGTGGCCTGGGACGGCAATCTCGAGGCGAGCCGGCTTTCCGTGCACGAACCGTGATCGTGGCCGACAGCTCGGTCTGGATCGACTTCCTGAACGGTGTCGACGGCCCGCAGGTCGAGCTGCTCGACCAGCTGCTCGACCGCGACACCGTCGTGACCGGCGATCTGATCCTGACCGAAGTGCTGCAGGGCATCCGTGACGATCGCGAGTTCCGCCGCGTGTCCAGCTTGATGGCGGCGCTGCCGAGCCATGAGATGGCTGGCTTCGACATCGCGCTGCGCAGCGCGCAGAACTATCGGCGGCTGCGCGCGCAGGGCATCACGGTGCGCAAGACCATCGACCTGCTGATCGGCACCTTCTGCATCGAGCATGGCCTGACGCTTCTGCACCGTGACCGCGATTTCGACGCGATGGAGCAGGGCCTCGGTCTCAAGGTGTTACGGGCGCACGCGGCATGAATGCAACGGTGATCTTCGCGGTTGCAGCGGGCGGTGCACTGGGTTCAGTCTCGCGTTACCTGTTGTCCACCCTGTTGCGCGGCGCGGCGCCCGATTTCCCCTGGGGCACGCTGGCCGTCAACCTCGTCGGCGGTTTCGCGATGGGGGCGATCACGGCGTATGCCTTGACCAAGCCTGGTGCGCTGTCCGACACGCTGCGGCTGGGCCTGACCACCGGCATCCTCGGCGGCTTCACGACGTTCTCGGCGTTTTCGATCGAAACGCTATTGCTGTGGCGCGATGGCAGCTCGACGGCCGCGTTCGCGAACATCGCCGCCAACGTCACCTTGAGCCTCGCGGCTTGCGCGATGGGCATGTGGCTGGGACGCCAGCTGGCCTGATCGTTACAGCCCCGCCGCTATACTGCGCGGCACTTTTTACCCGGATGCCGACCGATGCTTGACCCGAAACACCTGCGTGCCGATGCCGTCGCGATTGCCGCGCAGCTGGCGCGTCGCGGCTATGTCTTCGATCTCGAACGCTTCAATGCGCTGGAAGCACAGCGCAAGCAGATGCAGACCGAAACCGAAGCGCTGCAGGCCGAGCGCAACGCCGGCTCCAAGCGCATTGGTCAAGCGAAGGCCAAGGGGGAAGACGCGACGCCGATCTTTGCCGACATGGAACGGATCAAGACGCAGCTGGTGGGCAACGAAGCGGCACTGAACACGCTGCAGACCGAGTTCGACGAGTTTGCCGGCAGCCTGCCCAACGTCCCCCATGCCTCGGTGCCGGACGGCAAGAGCGAAGCCGACAACATCGAAGTCCGCCGCTGGGGCACGCCTCTCGAAAGCAGTGGCGCGAAGGATCACGCCGATCTGGGCGAAGCGCTCGGTCTGATGGATTTCGCTGCCGCCGCCAAGCTCACCGGCGCCCGCTTCACCGTGCTGCGCGGCCAGCTGGCGCGCCTGCATCGGGCGCTCGGCCAGTTCATGCTCGATGTCCATGTCGGCGAACACGGCTACGAAGAGCTGTACGTGCCGTTCATCGTCAATGCCGCGTCGTTCCGGGGCACCGGCCAGCTGCCAAAGTTCGGTGAAGACCTTTTCTGGCTGAGCAATGTGCCGGGCGAGGGCGCGCAGTGGGGCCTGATTCCGACCGCCGAAGTGCCGGTCACCAATCTGCTGCGCGACGAGATTCTCGACGCTGGAAGCCTTCCGAAGAAGTGGGTGGCCCATACGCCGTGTTTCCGCGCCGAAGCCGGCTCGGCGGGCCGCGATACCCGCGGCATGATTCGCCAGCATCAGTTCGAGAAGGTCGAGCTGGTGATGGCCACCACGCCGGAGGCCTCCTATGCCGCGCACGAGGAACTGACCGCGCACGCCGAGAACATCCTGAAGAAGCTCGAGCTGCCGTTCCGCACCGTCGTGCTATGCACCGGCGACATGGGTGCCAACGCGGCCAAGACCTACGACATCGAGGTCTGGCTGCCGAGCCAGAACAAGTATCGCGAGATCAGCTCCTGCTCGAACTTCGAGGACTTCCAGGCGCGACGCATGTTGGCCCGTTATCGCCATCCGGAAACCAAGAAGACCGAGCTGCTGCACACCTTGAACGGCTCCGGCCTCGCCGTGGGCCGCACCCTGGTCGCGATCATCGAGAACTACCAGAACGCCGATGGCACGATCGCCGTGCCGGCCGCGCTGCGCAGCTATCTTGGCGGCCTCGAGAAGATCGGCTGAGCGAGCCGCGCCCCGTGCTGGTCTGCCCGCTGTGTCGCGGCGAGCTGGTTCGTCAGCCGCCGACTTGGCGCTGTGCGAACAACCACTGCTATGACGTTGCTCGCGAAGGCTATGTGAACCTGCTGCTGGTGCAGCAGAAGCACAGCCAGGAACCAGGTGACAGTGCGGAATCGCTCACTGCGCGGCGTGCCTTTCTCGAAGCCGGCCATTACGGTCCGCTGCGCGATGCGGTGGTGGCGATGCTTGCGCCGCTCGCACCCGACCTACTGCTCGACCTCGGCTGCGGCGAAGGCTGGTACACCAGCGCGTTCCCGGCGATCGCCGCTGAGGTCATCGGCCTCGACATCGCCAAGCCGGCGATCCGGCTCGCAGCGAAGCGCTATCCCGGCGTTACCTGGATCGTCGGCAGCGGCGCCGCTTTGCCGGTCGACGATGCCTCGCTCGACATCATCAGCTGTCTGTTCACCCAGTTGCACATCGACGAGATGCACCGCGCGCTGAAACCCGGCGGCCACGTGCTGGTGGTGACGCCGGCGGCCGATCATCTGTGGTCGCTGCGAGCCGGGCTGTTCGAGGACGTGATGGCCCACGAGCCGGACAAGTTTCTCGCTGGCTTTGCCGATCGTTTCGAGCTGACGGCACGCGATGAAGTACGCGCACCGCTATCGCTCGGCAACGCCCAGTTGCGCCAGCTGCTGGCGATGACGCCCTACGTCTGGAAGGCGCGGCCCGAGCGCCGCGCGGCGCTCGAACAATGCGAGCAGCTTGAAACGACGGCCGCGTTCTCGCTGCTGCTGTTCAGGAAGCGCGCGCCGTGATCCCGTTCATGGCACCCATTCGATAGGCTCCAGTGCCTTCAGCAGGAACGGCATCATCACGTCGGCCTGGTTCCAGCCCCATTGGAAGGCCTTGTCGAAATCGCTCGCCGAAGGCAGCAGATTGAGCGGGCTCAGGGTCGGCTCGAAGCGCATCAGCCAGTCGAAATAGGGCCGTTGCGATGGCAGTTGCAGCTGGATCGCCTGAGTCACCGGCCACAGCCACAGATGGCGTGGATCGAACTGCGGATGGAAGCAGTCGAGCGCCAGATAGAACGCGTTGCGGGTGCCGATGCGACCGCTGTGCACGCCTTCCCAGGCAATGCGTGCCGGCACATTGGCGGCGACACCGCCATCGGCGAACAAGGCGACCGCGTGCTCCTCGCGCAGCCGCGTCAGCACGGCGTCGCTGATTGCATCGCGGCGCCTCGGCTCGTACTGCAGCACGGCGGGAATCGCGGCGGACAGGCCGACGGCGTCGATCACGCGCAGACTGCGCGTCGAAGGATCACGGCCGAGCACAATCGGCTTGACCACCCGTGGATTGAAGAACGTGCCGATCAGCAGCATTCGCTCGGTGACCAGCCGCGACAGCGACTTGTTGCGCACCTGCGCGGTGAGCAGCTCGCGCATCGTCGCCGGCATGTGGTCGTAGACGCTGGTGCGCATGCCGGCGATCACCGCTTCATAGGGAATTTCCAGATCCTTGAGCCGCAGCGGCGAGCCATCCGGATGGCGCATCGCCGTTTCCATGCCGCCGAGATGCAGGCGCATCAGGCCGGGCAGCGTGTGGGTGGCGCCAATGTGGGGACGGGCGAAGATGTGCCGCGTCTGCAGGCCCTTGGCCCAGGCCATCAGCGCTTCGATGTCGAGCTGCCGGGCGCGGCTCAGGAAGGCGCCGATCAGCGCACCGATCGAGGCGCCGACGATGTAGTCGGACGAGGTCTGCTCGGCTCTCAGGCGCGCGGCCGCGCCGATGTAGACGTAGCCGGCACCGCCGCCGCCGCCCATGATCGTGACCAGCGCCTTGCGGCCGACTTCGGCATCCAGCTCGGCTTCGTTGAAGCTGCCTTCGTGACGACGCAGCAGCTGCCGACGCGCTGACACCAGGCTCGGATGCAACGCGCGCAGCACGGCATTCGCACCGGCCAGACGTCGCTCAGGATCGCGTTCATGGCTCAGCGGCTTGTTCAGATCCAGCAGCACTCTTTCGCGCAGCGGCGCGATCAGGTCCTGCGCCAGTTCCACGTCTTCGCGGCGCGCGCTGCCATCGACTCCACCGGGTGCAAACACATGCAGCCGCGCGAAGCTCAGCAGGTAACGCAGCTGCTTGTACTCGCGCGAGATCAGGAACGAGGGCTTGGCGAGCACCGCGCGGACCAGCGACATTTCCATGCGCTGCAGGATCAGCAACTGCTTGTGCGTCGGTGCGGTCATCGAAGCTTTGGGCTTATAGCGATAGCGGAACGACGAGAGCCGCCGCCGACTCCGGCCAGTGCCGGAACGGCCGCACGGCACCGTTCTCGCGCACTTCGGCGACCTTCGCCGGATCGATCTCGGCATACAGCCATTGCGGCTCGTTCAAAGGCCCGAGTGCGATCACGCCGTCATCGGGAAAGCCGCGATCCGGCGGGCCATAGACGCCAGCGCTGCCGATGTTGACGTCGACGGCTGGCGACCACGCGGCCTCACCAACGATCGGCGACTGGATCACATAGCACTGGTTTTCCAGCGCTCGCGCCTGGGCGCCGACCTTCACCCGGTAGAAACCGGCCAAGGTATCGGTGCAACTCGGCACCAGGATGATTTCGGCGCCGGCTTCGCAGGCCGCACGGGCCAGCAGCGGGAATTCGGAGTCGTAGCAGATGTTGACGGCGATCCTGCCCAGTGCGGTATCGAACAGCTTCAGCGGTGGCTCGCTGCAGATGTTCCATTGCTCGCGCTCGAAGCGGGTCATCACCGCCTTGTCCTGATACTCGGCGCGGCCATCCGGCGCGCAGAACCAGGCGCGGTTGACCGTGCGGCCATCGGCCAGCGTCCAGGGATAGCTGCCGGCGAGGATGTAGACCTGATGCGCTTGCGCCAGCCGCTGGTGCAAGCTCAGCCAAACCTCGCGATGCGCCTGCATCGCGGCGATCTGGCCGTGCAGATCGGAGCACGTCGCGGCATCGAGATGGGCGATCGACATCGAGCCGTATTCGGGAAACACCAGCAGCGCAGCACCCTGCGCGACAGCATCGGCCACCCATTGCGTGATCAGCGCGTCGACGTCGTGCCAGGCGTTCGGCGAGAACACCGGGAACTGCGCGGCGGCGACAGTGAAGGCGCGCGCACTCATGGCAGACGGCGCAGCCAGAAGGTCATCGGCTTCGCGGTCGACACGGTTTCGCCGATATCCGGCCACGAGAACGTGGTGACAATCTCCGGCGCTTTCAGATAGCCACGCTTGCCCCAGAAGCGGTCGTTCGGCACGTAGCCGGCCGGCTTCATCGGGTGATCGTCCGGCCGCTGTACCGAGCAGAACGCGCAGACCTGCAGGCCCAGTTCGGCGGCGTGGGCTTCGCGCAGCTCGAAGAACTTCACGCCGAGGCCGAAGCCGCGGTACTCGGGCAGCAGCACCGATTCGCCGAAGTAGTCGATCGTCTCGATCGCGTGGCCGCCGGCAATGAACGGCGCCTGCGCTTCGGCGCCGGCATCGACTAGCGGCAGCACGGTGGACGCGCCGATGCAGCGCTCGCCATCCCAGACCAGGATCGCCAGGCTGCGCGGGCACTTCACATACAGATCGAGGTAATGCGCCTCGTAGTCGCGCGAGCCTTCGTACAGGTACGGAAAAGCGCGGAACACGGCGATGCGTACGGCGGCGAGTGCGTCGATCTGCGTGGCGATTTCGCTGCCGCGGAGTTGTTCGATTCTGAGTTCAGGCACTGCAAATCTCCGCTTACCCTCTCCCTTGGGGAGAGGGGAGACCAGCGTCTTAAGCGCCGACCTGCTTCAACCAATCATTCAGGTTGTAGTAGTTGGTCACTCGCGCGACCTTGCCATCGCGAATATCGAAGAACGCGCCGGCCGGCAGGGTGTAGGTCTGGCCATTCGCTTCCGGCAGACCTTCGTCGGTCTTCAGATACTTGCCGAGCACCAGGAATTCCACCGCCGCGCGGCTGCCGTCGGTGTTGACGTTGATGACGATGTCGGCGATCTGTTCGGAGTACGAGCGGTTCATCTTGTCCATGAACGCATTGAAAGCGTCCTTGCCGATTTCGCGGCCGCCCTGGTTGACGTCATGGATGATGTCGTCGGTCAGCAGGCCGAGAAAGGTCGGCCAGTCGCGGCGGTTGAAGGCGCCGTAGTAGTCAGCGAGCAGCTTGCGGGTGTTTTCCACGGACATCGTCGGATTCCTCTTTCAGGGACTGGAGCGCGCTCCGGACCAACTCAGGCGCGCAGGAAATCGCCGGACTTGCCGCCGGTCTTTTTCAGCAGCAGCACATCGCGGATGCGCAGATTGGTGCCGGCGTGCGGTTTCAGCATGTCGTACAGGCACAGACTGGCGATGCTCGCCGCGGTCAGCGCTTCCATCTCGATGCCGGTGCGGGCATGGGTCGCGACCTCGACGAGCACGGTCACCGTGGTCTCGGTGAACGTGTAGCTAAGGTCCAGCCGCTCGACCGGAATCGGATGGCACAGCGGCAGCAATTCCCAGGTGCGCTTCGCCGCGAGAATGCCGGCGGCACGCGAGATTTCCAGCGCATCGCCCTTGTCCAGCGTCTTTTCGCGCAGACGGATCAGCACATCGGCCGGCACATCGACCACGGCTTGCGCCACGGCTACGCGCAGGGTCACTTCCTTGGGGCTTACATCCCTCATTGGGCTCTCATCGGGCTCGCGCTTGTTGATTCAGAGTGATTCGACCGGCTGGATCGGCACGCCTTCGAGAAAGCGCACGGCACCGTCGACGTAGTGTTCTTCCTTCCAGATCGGCACCGCCTGCTTGATCGTGTCGATCGTCCAGCGGCAGGCCTCGAAGGCTTCGGCGCGATGGCCGCCGCGGATCACGACGATGACGCTGATCTCGCCGATCGCGAGCACTCCGACCGCGTGTGCGACCAGCACATGAACCTTGAAGCGCGCTTCCGCAGCGGCTTCGATCTCGCGCAACCGCGCTTCGGCAAGGCCGCGATGCGCGTGGTAGGTCATGCCGCTGACTGCATTGCCGAGATGCTCGTTGCGCACCGTGCCAGCGAACACCGCCAGCGCGCCGGCGTCGGCGGGCTGAGCTTCGACCAGCCAGTCGGCGAGGTTCAGGGCGCCGTCGCGGAGGCGGGGCAGGGACTTGATGGCGCTCATCGTTCAGCCAGCGGAAACCGGCGGAATCAGCGCAATCACGTCGCCGTCGAACAGCGGTGCCGTCGGTGAAGTGATCGCATCGCCGCTGGCAATCGCGACGCTGTCGCGGCGGGCGGAGAAGTCCGGATAACGCTCGGCGAGTGCATCAAGCGCGTCGTTGCCGGTCGCGCCGGATTGCAACTCAAGCGTTACCGCATCGCTACCGCACCAGCGCGCACTCGCGCCATAACACTCGACAGTCACGCGCATCGCTCAGCCTCCGAGCGAGTTCATCGCAATCGGCCGATCCGAATACCCGGGATTGGCTGCGTAGCCGGCATCCTTGTTCCAGACCGTCGAGCGGATGAGTTTGGACAGCGCAGCATCGTCGGCGCCATTGCGCATCGGGTCGCGCAGGCTGATGCCGTTCTTCGAGAACAGGCAGGGATAGAGCGAGCCGTCGGCGGTGATCCGCAGGCGATCGCAGCTGGCGCAGAACGGATTGGAGACGGTCGCGATGATCCCGATTTCGTTGCCGTCGTCGAGCTCGTAATAAGCCGCCGGATCGTTCGAGCGCGGCAGCGCGTTGACGGCGAACTCGGCACGCAGGTGTTCGAGGATGTCGGCCTGCGGCACCACGCGGTCGCGCGTCCATTCGCCGCGGCCGTCGAGCGGCATGAATTCGATGTAGCGCAGCGGCAGCTTTTCCTGCGCGGCGTAGCGGGCCAGCGGCAGGATCTCGCCTTCGTTGATGCCGCGGATGATCACCGCGTTGAGCTTCACCGGGATGCCGGCGTCGCGGGCAGCAACGATGCCGGCGAGCACCGGCTTGATCGAACGGCCGCCGGACAGCTTGGCGAAGATCGTCGGGTCCATCGCATCGAGGCTGATGTTCAGGTCGTCGACACCGGCGGCCTTCAATGCCGGGGCGCGCTTTTCCAGCAGCGCGGCATTGGTGGTCAGGCTGATGCGTTCCAGGCCGAACGGCCGTAGCGCTTGCGCGTCTTCGATGATGCCCTCGAGGTCGCGGCGCAGCAGGGGTTCGCCACCGGTCAGGCGTAGCCGGTTCACGCCGAGTTCGCCGACGAACAGCATCAGGATGCGGGACAGCTCGACGCGGCTGAGGCGATCGGCCCGGTCCATGAACTCGGGGCGTTCCGGCATGCAGTACGGGCAGCGGAAATTGCAGCGGTCAGTCAGCGAAATCCGCAGCTTGCGTTTAATGCGGCCGAACCGATCCTGGATCGGCAGCGGGGCCGTAGCGGTCGGGCGGGAGAGCTGCGTCATGCGCCATTGTACGACTTGAACCCGGCCGAATGGCGGCGCGTTTTTATGCTGTTTTCAGCCGGTTAGGCCGCGGCGACGCAGGAACACCGGCTCGGCATGATCGGCAGCCTGCTGGTACGGCACGCTGAATTCGTGGACCGCGGCGAGGCAGGCGGCCGGGTCCTGGCCGTCGCGCAGTTCGAAGCTGTTGAAGCCGCAGCGAAGCAGAAACTGGAACTGGTCGCGGACCACGGCCTTGCCGGTGGCGCGCAGTTCGCCCTTGAACTGGAAGCGCTCGGCGAGCAGGCGGGCCTGCGAGTAGGCGCGGCCGTCCGGGAAGCTCGGAAAGTCCAGTTCGATCAGCGGCCGCTCGGCGATTTCCGGCAGCACGGTGGCAACGTCGACGGTGTTCGGCAGCTTGATGCCGATGCTCAGGCCGGACGCCAGCAGCGCATCGCGCTCGGCCAGCCAGCGCGCATGGCTGACGATGACCTTGCCCGAAGTCGGCAGTGGCGCGTCATCGGTGAGCAGGACGTAGTCATCGGCTTCGATGCGCAGATTGCGGATCAAGGTGCTCACGCTTCAGCCTCGACCTTGGCATAAAGCCGCGTCTTGAACGGCGGCATGCCGACCCGGCGATAGCAGGCGAGGAAGGATTCGTCCTCGCTCATCCGCACGTCTAGATAGGTTTCGATCAGGTTCTGCACGGCGTTGGCGATGTCGGCACGCGACACGCTCGGGCCGGTGCGATCGCCGAGGCTGGCGTCGTTGCTCGATGAGCCACCGAGGGTGATCTGGTACCACTCCTCGCCTTTCTTATCGACGCCGAGAATGCCGATGTGGCCGACGCTGTGATGGCCGCAGCCATTCATGCAGCCGGACATGTTCAGCTTCATCTCGCCGATGTCGTGCTGGTCGTCGAGGTTCTCGAAGCGTTCGAAGATTTCCTCGGCGACGGCGATCGAGCTGGCGTTGGACAACGAGCAGAAATCGAGACCCGGGCAGCAGATCACGTCGGTCAACAGGCCGATGTTCGGCGTGGCCAGACCAATGCCGGCCAGCGCCTGCCACAGTGGGTAGAGATCCTTCTGCTGCACGTCGGCGAACACCAGATTCTGGGTGTGCATGACTCTCACTTAGCCGAACGAGTAGCGATCGGCGAGATCGGCCACCGCAGCGAGCTGTGCAGCGTCGATATCGCCAGGAGCGACGCCCTTCGCCTTCAGCGAGGCGAACACGGCCGAGTAGCCCGGCACACGATGCGCCTTCAGGTTGCGGCGGGTCCAGGCGGCGAACGCGGAGTTCGCTGCCAGCTGCTGCGCGTAGCTGGTGTCGCTGGCGGCGTCGGCGGCATAGGCCGGCGAGCTGAAGTGCTGCTTGACCCGGTCGAGATCGGCCTGGGTCAGCTTCAGGTAGGAATCCTTGATCTGCGCCCATTCGGCTTCGACCATCTCGGCGAACTTTGCCGGTCCGGTTTCCTTGACCAGGATCTTGATCCGCGCCTTGTAGATGTTGTCGCGGCGGCCGAGGCGGTTGTAGACGCGCAGCACCGCTTCGCAATAACTGAGCAGATCGGCTTCGGGCAGGAAGTCGCGAATCTTGACGCCGATGATCGGCGTGCGCCCGAGGCCACCGCCGACATAGATCGTGTAACCCAGTTCGCCGGCTTCGTTACGGATGATGTGCACGCCGATGTCGTGCACGCGGGTCGCTGCGCGGTCGGTCGTCGAACTGCTCATCGCGATCTTGAACTTGCGCGGCAGCCAGTTGAATTCGGGATGCAAGGTCGCCCACTGACGGGCGATCTCGCAGTACGGGCGCGGATCGACCAGCTCGTCGGCAGCAACGCCGGCCAGATGATCCGACGTGAAGTTGCGGATGCAGTTGCCGCTGGTCTGGATCGCGTGCATCTGCACGGTGGCGAGATCAGCCAGGATATCCGGTACCGATTCCAGCGTCGGCCAGTTGAACTGCAGGTTCTGGCGCGTCGTCAGATGGCCGTAGCCCTTGTCGTAGGTGCGAGCAATATGGCCGAGCATGCGCAGCTGCTTCGAGGCGAGCAGGCCATACGGGATGGCGATCCGCAGCATCGGCGCGAAACGCTGCACGTACAGGCCGTTGCGCAGGCGCAACATGCGGTATTCGTCGTCGGGGAGTTCACCGGCGAGGAAGCGCCGGGTCTGGTCGCGAAACTGGGCGACTCGTTCATCGACCAGTTTCTGGTCGTATTCGTCGTATTGATACATTGGCCTTACTGCTGGCAGACCCGCACGCGTTGGCGGGTGCGCACTTTACGCGGCGCGCCGAGGAATATCCTAATAACTTTCCTGATTGGCCGTCTGCCAAGCACGGCACCGCGCTGGCGGCCAGTCACTGTTTGGCCATTTGTGCCTGATAACGTCCGCGATCTTTTTGATCGAGAGGAGAAACGATGAGTCTGGGTATCCACCGAGCGGTGATGCTGGCCTCGGTCATGGCGCTCGGCGCCTGCACGGCCACGATGCCGAAAATCGACACCGCCAGCGTGTTCGCCGTCGGCCAGACGGCACCGGTGCAGACGCTCAACGATGCCGCCGACGATCCCGCGATCTGGCGCAATCCGGCTGATCCCGCCGAAAGTCTGATCGTTGCCAGCGACAAGAAGGCCGGCCTGTACGTCTACGGTCTCGACGGCAGCCAGCGGCAGTTTCTGCCGGCGCCCCGGCTCAACAACGTCGATCTGCGCGGTGAAGTGTCGATTGCCGGCGTCAACGAGGTTCTGGTCGCCGCCAGCGATCGCAGCGATCCTGCGCAGGCGGCCGTGAGCTTGTTCGCGCTCTCTCCCCGCAGCGGCGTGCTGCGGGTGCTTGGCAAGCTGCCGGCCGGCGAGGGCGAGGCTTACGGCATCTGTCTGTATCGGCGCGCGGAGGATCGGGCGCTGTTTGCCTTCCTCGTCCACAAGAGCGGCCGCATCGTGCAAATGGCGCTGGACCTTGCCGCCGCGCAGCCGCGCGGCACGATCGTCCGCGAGCTGAAGCTGGCGAGTCAGTCGGAAGGCTGTG
>NZ_JAHFRY010000205.1 GCF_023266035.1 Nevskia sp. | reverse complement strand
CGGCACTGGTGCGGCACTGGTGCCGGTGTTCGCGCCGCTCGGTCTCGGCACCGATACCGGCGGTTCGATCCGTGGCCCGTCGACTTCGAACGGTATCGTCGGCCTCAAGCCCACGCATGGCCTGCTCAGCCGCGATGGCATCGTGCCGCTCGCACTGAGCTTCGATACCGGCGGCCCGATGGCGCTCACCGTCGCCGACATCGCCGTGTCGCTCGGCACCATGACCGGTGTCGATCCGGCCGATGCCGCCACCCAGAAGAGCGCCGGCAAGTTCGAAACCGACTACACCAAGTACCTCAAGGCGGACTCGCTGAAGGGCGCCAAGATCGGCATCGCCCGCGATTTCATGGGCCAGGACGACGAGGTCGACTGGGTCATCGAAACCGCGCTGAGCACCATGCGCAAGGCCGGTGCGACGATCGTCGACATCAAGTATCCGAAGTGGCTGCTCGACAGCCGCAGCGAGTTCTACAACGCCATTCGCCGCCCGGAATTCAGGGCTCAGATCGGCGACTACCTGAAGACCCTGAAGCCGGGCTATCCGAAATCGCATGACGAGTTGATGGCCGGCGTCGAGTCGCTGGTGTCGCCGACCGACGGCATGATCCCCAACGAAGGCCGCTGGAACCTGTTCAAGCTGGAAGCCAAGAGCGGCAGCCTCACCGATGCCGAATACCTGACCGTCCGCGATCACGCGCTGCCACTGGTCCGGGCCGAGCTGGATGGCGTGATGAAGAGCAACGGCCTCGATGCGATCGTCTATCCGACGTCACCGAAACGCCCGGCAAGGACCGATATCGATCCGGTCACCGGCGGCCCGGAAGGTCGCTCGGCGACCAACTTCGCGAACCTCAGCGGCTACCCGGATCTGATCGTGCCGGCCGGCTTCACCGCCGGCGGACTGCCGGTCGGCATCTCGTTCTTCGGCCCGGCATTCAGCGAACCGAAGCTGATCTCGCTGGGGTATGCCTTCGAGCAGTTGAGCCATGCGCGCCGCTTGCCGACCCTGACGCCGCCGCTGCCGGGCGAGGCGATAGGGCGCTGATACCCGCGTCGTCGGACCGCTCGGCTCACTTCAACTGGTGAGTTGGGCGGATTCGACGTAGCTCGTTGGCGCATGGCCGGTCAGCGCCTTGAACGTCGACGAGAAATGAGACTGGCCACTGAAACCGACTTCGTAAGCGATATCGGTGATGCTGAGCCTGCCTTGCGCGAGCAGGCTCTTGGCTTTTTCGATTCGGCGCTGTGTGATGAACCGGTGCGGTGAGCAGCCGAAGCGTTCCGCAAATTCCTGGGCGAACACCGTGCGACAGACGCCGGCGTAATCGGCCATTCCCTGCAGCGTCAGTTTCTCCGCCAGCTGGTTTTCGATATGGCTAAGGACGGCGTTGAAATCAGGCCCATCGAGCTCTGAAGGCACTGACGTTCCGAGTTGTATCCGCTCGGCATCGCTATCATCGATGACGCGGGCGAGATGCCAGGTGAGCGCTTCGAACAGTTTGGCGACGTAGCGCCCGTTGTCTGGCGACGAAGATTTCGAGGCGTGCATCAAGGTCTTTACGCTGGCCAGCACGTAGTCGTCGCGGAGGGCGAAGAGGCAAGTCGGCAGGTTCAGCATCCCGGCCGAAAGCGCACCACTGCGCAAGGTTGAAGCATTGACCGGGAAATGCACGGTGGCGAATTCGACTTCGCCATCGGTCCGGTATCTGACCGCCTGACCGCGCGGAATCAGGGTGATATCGCCGGGTTTCGAGAACGAGCGACTCAAACCCTGTTCGGTGTAGACCCGCACCCGGCGCGCGCCACCGAGGTGTACCGACAGGATCAGCTCGCGGGTTTCGGGGATGTGGACTTCCTTGGTGGGCGCCATTCGCCAGCCGTAGAGACCGATGCCCTTGCGCGGGCCACGGCTCCGCTCCAGAGAGGGTCTTGTCCGGCAGGCTTCGCTGTAGGCGTCGACAGCGGGGATTCCGATGTCCGTCATCACGTGCTCCTCCTCACGGCGCCTTGGTCAGCGCACTCGTCCATCGATTCTGCCATGACCCCGGATTGCCGGTCTTTTCCTGCGGACGATTCCGTACGAACGCTTTTGGACGAATTCGATATTGGCCGAGCCGGTCTTCCGCGAAGAATGATCCATGCCGCTCCCAGAAGCGGCCCATCAAAATGCTGGAGGAGCGATGACTGACTCAAACGTACCCGCCGCGCCGCCGAAAGCAGTAGCAGCTCTGCTGGCCGCTGCGAGCGCTGCAACCGGGCTGGACGATTTCGGTGACCGGTATTTCATGACCGGACTGACCAAGCTGGTCGAGGCCCTGCCGGGCGAGGCCCAGCTGAACGCGACCGGCGAGCAGCTGGTGTACGGCGGCATCATCAAGCTGCTGGTCAATCGGCTGCGCTACGTCCAGGACATCAAGCGGCATCCGGAAATTCTGAACGAGAAGATCGTCAAGCCGATCATCATCCTCGGCCTGCCACGCACCGGTACCACCAAGCTGCAGCGGGTGCTGTCGGCTGATCCCCAGGTGCAGCGCATGGACTACTGGCGCACCACCAACCCGGCGCGGTTTCCGGATGAGGAACCAGGCAATCCCAGGGGACGCATCGAAGAAGCGCTGGCCGTGGAGCACATGTTCGCGACGCAGTTTCCGGACTGGATGGCGCGCCACCCCACCGAGGCCCTGGAGCCCGACGAGGAACTGCACCTGATGGCCGGCTCCTTCGAGTGCATGGTCACCTGGCTGTTCGCGCGCTCGCCGTCGTTCTATGCGCACATCAGCACCTGCGATCAGCGCCCGATGTACCGACACCTGTACGCGCAGATGCAATATCTGCAGTGGCAGGACGGCGGCGCCCGCGGCCGTCCCTGGATCATGAAGTCCCCCGTTCACATCAACGCGCTCGACGCACTGCTGGAAATCTTCCCGGACGCGGTGCTGGTGCACTGTCACCGGGATCTGCAGAAAGTCATGCCGTCGTTTGGTGGCTTGATCGAGGCGGCGCGCCGGATCGGCAGCGATCACGTCGATCAGAAAGTGCTGGGTAAGGAAATGCTGGACTACTGGTCTGGCGCACTGGATGGCTATCTGATCGAGCGCGACAAGCTGCCGGCGAACCGCGTCCTCGATGTTCGTTTCGAGGATGTGGTGGGCGACATCGTCGAAGTGATCCGCCGTATCTACGACTACGCCGGCCGCGAACTGACCCCAGAGGCGCTCGCCGCATTCCGCGATTACGACCAGACGCGGCCCGATCATCACTGGGGCTCCTACACCTATTCGGCGGATGACTACGGCTACACGCCGGAGCTGATCGATCGTCGCTTCGCCGCCTACCGCAAACGCTTCATCGATTCCGGCCGGCTCGGCCGCAAGGAGACCGTCAGTGCCTAACTCCACACAACTTCAGCAGCTTGGTTTCACCCATCCGACCATCTGGAAGGAAGTGACCAAGGTGATGGGCGAGTTGGAACAGCTGGTCTGGAACGACCCGCTGGTCACCGATGACCTGACTCGCGCCGAAGGCGCGCGCTATCTCACCCGGGTGATCGCTGGCGCGTTGCCGATGACCATGGAACTCGCGGATGCCAACTATCCGCAGTTCTTCCATCTGCTGAGCACACGTATTCACTGGGGCCTGCCGGCCACCGACTGCCACTACCAGTGGGCGGCAGTGCATGGCGACAACGTCTACCGGATCAGCGGCGATCGCGGCACCGCACGGGTGTTCGATATCGAAACCCGCAAGGATCATTTCGCCCATATCGCCGACTGGACCTTGCATGACCGCCTGACGAAGTTCGACGTCGGCGCCAACAACCACGTCGACATCGTCCTCAGCCGTGTGCGGCCAGAAGGTGTGCGCAACTGGATTCAGCTCGCCGAAGGCCCGGGCAACATCATCTTCCGGCAGTACTACTACGACTGGAACACCGAACAGCCGGCGCGCCTCAGCATCGTCAACGAGAACGCCAAGTACCCGCCACCGACGCTGACCGAGGCCGCCATCGGTGATGGGCTGGAACTGTTCTGCGACTGGATTCGCGATGTGCCGAAGCGCTTCGCCCAAGTGGTGAACACCTATTACGCCGCACCGAAGAATTCGATGGTGTTCGACACCATCGATTTCGGCTGGAAATCGCTGAAGTACGGCAAGGGCATCTACCAGTGCGCGCCGGACGAGGCGCTGATCCTCGAAGTGAAGCTGCCGAAGTCGTACTACTGGAGCATCCAGCTGTGCAGCCATTTCTGGGAAGCGCGCGACTACCACCTGCGGCAGACCTCGCTGAACGGCCACCAGGCTCAGATCGATGATGACGGCGCAGGAAACAGGATCTTCCGCGCGGTGATCTCGCATCAGGATCCGGGCATCGCCAACTGGCTTGATGCCGGCGGCCACGAACAAGGGCTGCTGGCGATCCGCTATTACGAGCCGGATGGCACACCGATTCCGAGCATGCGCCGAGTCAAGCTCGCCGAGCTGCGCGACTCCCTGCCTGCGTCGACGCCTGCCGTCACGGCCGAAGCGCGACAGATCAGCTTGCGTGACCGAGCCTGGTCCACCGCCCGGCTGCGCCGTGAATAAGACCGCCAGCAATCAGTCACAAAACAAAACAAAAAATCACCTGCGAGGAGAGGATCAGATGTCGAATATCGAGAAGCTGTTTTCGCTGAAAGGCAAGGTTGCATTGGTCACTGGC
Organism: Nevskia sp.; assembly: GCF_023266035.1. Classification (GTDB taxonomy): domain Bacteria; phylum Pseudomonadota; class Gammaproteobacteria; order Nevskiales; family Nevskiaceae; genus Nevskia. Next base: position 488 of record NZ_JAHFRY010000205.1, on the reverse strand, counting down.
GCCGGTTCCGGCATGGGCCGCAGATTCGCCAACACGCTCGCCGACGCTGGAGCGAAGGTCATCTGTGTTGCACGCAACAAGGCTCGTTTGGAAGAAGTCGTTGCCCAGATTCAAAAGGCCGGAGGAGAGGCGATAGCCATCGATGCGGACGTGGGCAGTACCGCTGGCGTTGAAGAGATGTTCAACCGCGCCGAGAAAGCGTTTGGTCGCGTCAACATCCTGGTCAATAGCGCGGCACAGCTCGACTTCGGCCTGTTCCCGGATATCAAGGACGAGAACTGGGACAACCTGATCAACGTCAACCTTTCGGGCGTGATGCGCACCTGCCGCTCTTTCTCCGAGCGCCTGATCAAGGCCGGCGAGCCTGGCGCCATCGTCAACATCACCTCCATCATCGGCACCCAGGTGATGCTCGGCGTTCCTACCTACGGCACGCTGAAAGCGGCAGCCAATCAGCTGACCCGGTCGATGGCTCGGGACATGTTCCC
>NZ_JAHFRY010000204.1 GCF_023266035.1 Nevskia sp. | reverse complement strand
GCTCGGCCTCGGTCTACGGCATGGGCACCAATGGCTTCCGCGAGGAGCGCGACTGCGAAAAGCCGCTGAACGTGTATGCCTATTCGAAGTTCCTGTTCGACCAGTACGTGTGCCGCCAGTCCCTGACCTCGCAGGTGATCGGCCTGCGCTACTTCAACGTCTACGGCCCGCGCGAGCAGCACAAGGGCGGCATGGCCTCGACCGCGTTCCACTTCAACAACCAGATCGCCAAGGACGGCGTCTGCAAGCTGTTCGAAGGATCGGACGGCTATGACAACGGCGGCCAGCGCCGCGACTTCATCCACGTCGACGACGTCGTCGCGATGAATCTGTGGTTCTGGGATCACCCGGAACATTCCGGTATCTACAACTGCGGCACCGGCCGCGCCCAGCCGTTCAACGACATCGCCAACAGCGTGATCGCCTGGCACGGCAAGGGCCGGATCGACTACGTGCCGTTCCCGGACAGCCTCCGCGGCCGCTACCAGAGCTACACCGAAGCCAGCCACGACCGGCTGCGCAGCATCGGCTACGACCGCCCGTTCCTCACCGTCGAGGAAGGCGTCAAACGCTATCTGGATTGGCTGAACGCCTGAGCGTTCTCGAAGCGGAAATCCCTTCCGCCGAACGGCAAGGGATGGAGCGGGTGATGGGAATCGAACCCACGCTAGCAGCTTGGGAAGCTGCAGTTCTACCATTGAACTACACCCGCTCGGGTGCGTTTCGCGGCGCAAGGATGCACCTGCCGAGACCGGCCTGACAAGCACGGCGCGGTGATTGATCGTAGCCTGGTCGGTTAAACTTCAGGCCTCCCGCAAATCCTCGTCCTGCCATGCAGATCATCGTCAATGGCGAGTCCCGCGACTCTGCCGACGCCGCCACCGTTGCCACCGTGATCGAAACGCTCGGCCTGTCCGGCCAGCGCTGCGCCGCCGAGCTGAACGGCGACATCGTGCCGCGCAGCAGCTGGGGCGAGCGCAGGCTGGCGGCAGGTGACCGCCTGGAAGTTGTTCGCGCGATAGGCGGGGGATAAACCGCGGGTCTCCCTTCTCCCGAGGGGAGAGGGCTTAGTGGCACTGATCGAGATTCGAGATGACCCAGGCAGAACCCATGTCCACTGCAGCTGCTGACGACTCGCTGGTCATCGCCGGCAAGCGCTATCGCTCGCGGCTGCTGGTTGGCAGCGGCAAGTACAAGAGCCTCGAAGAAACCCGGCTGGCGACCGAAGCCAGCGGCGCGGAAATCATCACGGTGGCGATTCGTCGAGTAAACATCGGCCAGAACCCGAACGAGCCGAGCCTGCTCGACGTCGTCCCGCCGAGCCGCTACACGATCCTGCCCAATACCGCCGGCTGCTACACCGCCGACGATGCCGTGCGCACCTGTCGCCTGGCTCGCGAACTGCTCGACGGCCACAAGCTGGTCAAGCTCGAAGTGCTGGCCGATCCGAAGACCCTGTATCCGGACGTGATCGGCACGCTCGCCGCCGCCGAGATCCTGGTCCGCGACGGCTTCGACGTGATGGTCTACTGCAGCGATGACCCGGTGCTGGCCAAGCGCCTCGAAGAGATCGGCTGCGTCGCGGTGATGCCGCTCGCGGCCCCGATCGGCTCCGGTCTGGGCATCCAGAACCGCTACAACATCCTGGCGATCATCGAGAACGCCAAGGTGCCGATCATCATCGACGCCGGCGTCGGCACCGCCAGCGACGCCGCGATCGCGATGGAGCTGGGCTGCGACGGCGTGCTGATGAACACCGCGATCGCCGAAGCCCGTGACCCGGTGCTGATGGCCAGCGCCATGAAGCACGCGATCATCGCCGGCCGCGAAGCCAAGCTCGCCGGCCGCATGCCGATGCGCCGCTATGCCTCGGCCTCGTCGCCGATTGCCGGCGTCATCGGCTGAGCACTCGCATGGCCGAAGTTCCCGTACTCCCAGAGTTGGATGGCGACCGCCGCGCCCGCGCGATCCGCAGCTTCGTGCGCCGCGAAGGGCGGATCACCGACGCCCAGGCCGATGCGCTGGAGCGCCTGTGGCCGCAATACGGCCTGGGGCCGATGCCCGATGGCGAGCATGTTCATCCGCTGCCGCCGATCGATTTCGCCGAAGCTTTCGGCCGTGCCGCGCCACTGTCGCTGGAGATCGGCTTCGGCAACGGCGAGCGTCTGGCGCAGGCGGCGGCGGCGCATCCGGAGATCAACCACATCGGTGCCGAAGTGCATCGCCCCGGTGTCGGCCGGGTGCTGCAGGAAGTCGAGAAAGCGGGATTGAGCAATGTCCGCGTGATGTGCGCCGACGCCGCCGAATTCCTGCGCACCACGGCACCGAAAGGCGCGTTCTGCGAAGTGGTCGTGCAGTTCCCGGATCCCTGGCACAAGACCAAGCATCACAAGCGCCGGATCATCCAGCCGGCCTTCGTCGCCACCGTGGCCGAGGCGCTGGCACCCGGCGGCCGCTTCAAGCTCGCGACCGACTGGGCGCAATACGCCGAGCACATGCTGGAAGCGATCGCCACCGAGCCGCGCCTGAAGAACCTCAGCCCCGACGGCCGCTTCGTGCCGCGCCCGGACGATCGCCCGCTGACCCGTTTCGAAAGCCGCGGTCTGCGCCTCGGTCACGAGGTCGCCGATCTCGAATTCATCCGTATCTGAACCGCACAGGAGTCCTGCTGATGGAAATGCGCAAGCTCGGCCGCACCGATCTCGAAGTCAGCAGCATCTGCCTCGGCACCATGACCTGGGGCGAGCAGAACAGCGAAGCCGAAGGCCACGAGCAGATGGATTACGCCGTGAGCCAGGGCATCAACTTCTTCGACGTCGCCGAGATGTATCCGGTGCCGCCGAAGGCTGAAACCTATGGCCGCACCGAAGAGATCATCGGCACCTGGTTCGCCAAGAAGGGCCGCCGCAAGGACATCGTCCTGGCCACCAAGGTCGCCGGCCCCGGCCAGATGGACTACATGCGCGGCGGTGCCAAGCTCGATCGCAAGAGCGTGCTCGCCGCCTGCGATACCTCGCTCAAGCGCTTGCAGACCGACTACATCGATCTCTACCAGATCCACTGGCCGTCGCGCGCCACCAACTACTTCGGCCAGCTTGGCTTCAAGCCCAGCGATGACAGCCGCGCGCCGCCGATCGAAGAGACGCTGGGTGCGCTTGGCGAACTGGTGAAAGCCGGCAAGGTGCGCCACATCGGCGTGTCGAACGAAACGCCCTGGGGTGTCTCCGAATACCTGCGCCTGAGCCGCCCAGATAATGGTTCTGGAGGCTTGCCGCGCCCGGTGTCGATCCAGAATCCGTACAGCCTGCTGAACCGCAGCTTCGAGGTCGGCCTCGCCGAGTTCTCGCACCGCGAGCAGCTCGGCCTGCTGGCCTATTCGCCGCTGGCCTTCGGCATGCTGGCCGGCAAGTACCTGAACGGCCAGCGCCCGGCGAATGCACGGCTGACCCTGTACGAGCGCTTCAGCCGCTACAACGGCGACCACGCGATGGCTGCGACCCAGGCCTATGCGGACCTTGCGAAAGAGCACGGCCTGGCGCTGAACCAGATGGCGTTGGCCTTCGTCACGTCACGGCATTTCACCACTGCGAACATCATCGGCGCCACGTCGATGGAGCAGCTGAAATCGAACATTGCTTCACACGATCTGAAGCTGTCGAAAGCGGTGATCGAAGGCATCGAAGCGATCCACAAGCGCTACACGATTCCCTGTCCCTGAGCGGGCGCGTCGTTCTCCTTCCCCCGCTCGCGGGGGAGCCATTGGCCGAGCAGAGGCGTGCAATCGGGCACGCAACAGATCACGACGGCTTCGTCGGGAATTGGCAAAGCTTGTTGGGGGGGGGCATGACACAGCAGCCAGCGGAAGCACTGCCCGATGCTCGCCACCGCCGATGACCGCGCGGTGACGCTCCCGCCGCCGAGTTGCCTCAGCCCGATTCGCTCAGGGTGCCGGTGTCGGGGCCGGGGCTTCGAAGCCGGCGGTGGCCAGCAGGGCCCGCGCCGGTGCCGAGCGCAGGAACTCGACATAGGCCTGCGCCAGCGCATTGCCGCTGGCGGCCTTGCTCAAGCTCGCCGTGTACTGCGCCGGTTCGTAGACGCCGATCGGCAGCAGGATGTACTGGCCGATGTCGCGATAGGCCGGTGCTTTCACCATCGGCATCGGCAGCAGGCCGATGTCCGAACCCCTGGCCTTGATCTCCTCGGCCACGGCCAGGTCATCGGCGAGCCGCTTCAGCTTCGGGGTCGCGATTTCGGCAACGCCGAGGCGATCCAGCGCGGTGGTGGCGATGACGCCGAACGGCGAACCGGCCGGGTCGGCAATGGCGATGGCATTGATGTAGTCGGCCGCGAACAACGGCCGGCCGCGGCCCGGATTGACGCCCGGCGTATTGGTCCACAAAGCCAGCAGACCGATCCCGATCACTCGCGTGCTGCCGCCATCGAGCTTGCCGCTGGCGGCCAGCCGCTGCGGCAGCGCCTGGTCATCGGCGAGCAGCACGTCGAACGCGCCATCGGCCTCGATCTGAGTGCCCAGCGTCGCCGAAGCGGCGCTGGCGACGGTGATCGCCGTACCCGGATGCTGGCGCAGGAACTCGGTGTTCAGCGTGGCGGCGGCGGGCGCGATGCTCGGCACCGCGACAATCGCCAGATGGTCGCCTTCAGCCTGCGCGTTGCCGGCCAGCATGAGTGGCAGTACGGCGGTCAGCAGCGCAGCGACGTGCTTGCGGATGAAAAGCGGCATCGGAATCTCCTCAAGCTGGGCGCTCGAGTGTGCCAGCCGCTGCCCGATGGCGTCAGCGCGCTGCCGTCGATCCGCGCACGACGCAGCGCCCGCTCAGCACCAGCTTGCGCACCGGCAGGTTCGGCGTCTGCAAGCGCTCGAACAGCAGCGCCATCGCCTGCCGTCCAATCTCTTCGACCGGCTGCTCGATCACCGTCAGCCCCGGCTCGACCAGTTCGGTCCAGGTTTCGTTGTCGAAGCCGGCGAGCGCCAGATCGTTCGGGATCGACAGGCCGGCAGCACGCGCCGCGCGCACCGCGCTGCTCAGGAACAGGCTGTTGCTGACCACCAGCGCCTCGGGCCGATCCGGGCTCGCGAACCAGTTCACCAGCTCGGCGCGAGCGGCGTCGGCGGAGGGCGCGCAGAGCCGGAAATCCGGGGTCAGACCGGCGGCGGAAAGCGCTGCGACATAGCCATCGCGGCGCTCCAGGC
>NZ_JAHFRY010000203.1 GCF_023266035.1 Nevskia sp. | reverse complement strand
CTTGCCGGCCACTCCGACATCGGTCGAGAAGCCCATGTGGTACTTGACGTCGCCAGCGCGGGACAGCGACTCGGCGGAGTACTTGCCTTCGAATTCGGCGAACAGATCCTTCGGCGACTTGCCGAGCACATTGATCAGCACGTTCAGGCGGCCGCGATGGGCCATGCCGATGACGATCTCTTCGGCGTCCGCTTCGGCAGCGGTACGCATCACTTCATCGAGCGCCGGAATCAGTGATTCGCCGCCTTCGACCGAGAAGCGCTTCTGGCCGACGTACTTGTTGTGCAGGTAGCGCTCGATGCCTTCGGCGGCGACCAGCTGGGTCAGCACTTCACGACGGCGTTCGGCCTTCAGACGCGGCTGGAAGGCACGCGATTCGAGCCGGGCCTGGATCCAGCGCTTCTGCGCGGTTTCCGTCACGTACATGTATTCCGAACCGATGGTGTCGGTGTACACGGCCTTGACGATGCGCAAGATCTCGCGCAGCGGCAGGCGATCGGCGGCGGCCAGGGTGCCGGTGTTGAACACCGTATCCATGTCGTCCGGCGTCAGGCCGTGGAAGGCCGGATCGAGATCGGGAATCGCCGGCACCACGGTCAGGCCGAGCGGATCGAGCTTCGCCGCCTGATGGCCGCGGACCCGGTAATAGTTGATCAGGCGCAGCACAGCGGCCTGCTTCTCGGCGACGATTGCATCGTTGCTGTTCGAGGCGACGGCGACGGCCACTCTCGGCTCGCGGGCCAGCTTCTCGAACTGCGCGCGGATCGGGCCGTGCGCCGTTTCGGTCGCGCCGCCCGGGCCCTGCACGCCGCGAAAATAGGCGCGCCACGGAGCGTCGACCAGATTCGGATCGTCGAGATACTGCTCGTATAGATCTTCGATATACGCGGCGTTGGCACCGTGGATCGATGAACTTTCGATCAGGCTTTGATACTTGCTTGCAGTCATGAGGTCCTCGCGCCTCGCGGCGCCTGCACTTACTTGCTGGCCGTCTTGGGGGCGGCGTCGGGGTTGCCGGCGGTATGCCAGTCGGCGGTGAAATCGGACAGATACTGACGGAACTCGTCGGCCAGTTCCGGGTGCTTGAGCGCGTACTCGACGTTGGCCTTCAGATAGCCGAGCTTGGAGCCGCAGTCATAGCGCGTGCCTTCGAATTCGTAGGCCAGCACCGTCTGCTCCTGGATCATCATGCTGATCGCATCGGTCAGCTGGATCTCGCCACCGGCGCCGCGTGGCGTGCGCTCCAGCAGCTTGAAGATGCGCGGCGTCAGGATGTAACGGCCAACCACCGCGAGGTTCGACGGCGCGTCTTCCGGCTTCGGCTTTTCAACGATCCGGCGAATCTCGCCAAGGCCTGGACCAACTGGCTGCGTCTCGACCACGCCGTAGCTGGACACTTCATCCATCGGCACCCGCTGGGTGGCGATGACGCTGGTGCCGTACTCCTGATAGACGCGCTGCATCTGCGCCAGACAGGGCCGCAGGCGGCCATCGATCAAATCGTCGGCGAGGATCACCGAGAAGTCTTCGTCACCAACCGCCGGCCAGGCGCAGAGCACGGCGTGGCCGAGACCGAGCGCTTCGGCCTGGCGGATGAAGATGCAGGTGATGCCCGGCGGCAGGATTTCCTGCACCGTTTCGAGCAGCTTGCCCTTGCCGCGCGAAGCCAGTTCGGCTTCCAGCTCATAGGCCTTGTCGAAGTGATCCATGATCGAATTCTTCGAACGGCCGGTGATGAAGATCAGCTCTTCGGCACCGGCGGAAATCGCTTCCTGAACGGCGTACTGGATCAGCGGTTTGTCGACCACCGGCAGCATTTCCTTGGCGCTGGCCTTGGTGGCTGGCAGGAAGCGGGTACCGAGACCGGCGACGGGGAATACGGCTTTTCTGATGCGCATAGCGGGCCTCAGATCAACAGGCTAAAAGTGGATGACGGCGACGAGAGTCACCGGCTCGGGAAGGGCCAAAGGATAAAAGGGGACGAACATGGGGAAGGACTAGGAATCTATCGTAGGGTTCCGGACAGATGGACCTTGCCACCAGATGCTTCCAGCAGCGCGAACTCGATACCAGTCGGCTCCTGCACATAACGCAGGGTCGCGCGGCCCGGCAGCAACAGCGGTTGCCGGAAGCTGACATCGAAGCGCCGCGGCGCGCAGGGCAGCTTCGGCTGAAGCTCCGCCAGCACCCGCGCTTTCGACCACAGGCCGTGGGCGATCGCCCGCTTGAAGCCGAACAGCTTGGCGGTGGCGGCGTGCAGATGGATCGGGTTGTAGTCCTGCGAGATGCGGGCGTAACGGCGGCCAGTATCTTCCGGTGCCTGGATTCTCAGGTACTGGGCCAGCACGGCTTCGGCCGGAGCGTCCTGCAGAGCCGGCTTCGGACCGGACAGCGCGGGCGTACTGTCGTCCGAGCGGACGCCGCGCTTGAGCAGGGTCATCGTCGCCTGCCACAGCACGTCGCCGCCGACTTCGGACAGCGCGATGCCGAGGTCCAGTTCGAGCCCGGCGCGAACTTCGCGCGTCACCCCGAGGCCGACCGAAATATCGAAGTGCTCATCGATCGCCAGCGCGCGGCGGCATTCGATGCTGTTGCGGACATGGACCAGACCCATCAGCGGCAGCGGGAAGCCTGGCCGGGTCATCAGGTTCAGGTAGAGCGGTGTCGCCAGCACCTGCGGATAGGTCATCGCGACCTGCTCGGCATTGGCGAAGCCGCACAGCGCGTTGTACGCGGCGACCTGCGAGCGATCGAACGAAAGGCCGGCGACGCGAACCGTCCAGTCCGGCATGGTCACCGGCGTACGCACCGAGCGGGTGGCGGACCAGGCGGCGCGGGCGAACGCGGGAAGCACCGGCGGCAGGGCCGGCAAATCAAAGACGCGGGCTGAGGTCGTACTCATCGGACTCACGGATTCGGCGGCCCATGCCGCCGAAGCGCGAATCTTACGCGCCTTGGCATCGGAATTGGTCGCTTTGCACAGATTGCGACGCAATTTGCGTGTCAGAAATGCTCCGCTGCGTCACTGCCGAAACGCAGGCAGGGCGCTTGGCAAACCGGTTCACGGCAGCACGCGATCGATGACCACGGCCAGCGGCGCCCCACCCGACTGCGCCCGCGTCGCCTCGATCCGTCCTTCGAGATCGCCCGGCTGGGCCTGCACGCTGCCGGCGGCGCTGTAGCGCGCGGTGATCACGTACTGATCGAACTTCGACAGGCTCAGCCCTGGCGCCATCGCCATCGATTCGTCGAGGGTGACCTCCAGCGGCAGCTTGGCAGGCCCGAGCTTCTGCACCGCCAGCGGCATCGGCGGGCCGCTGGCTGCTTTGGCGAACACGAACAAGGTCGCCCCCGCCGGCACCTTGCCAGCCAAAGCCGGCGCCAGCGATACCTGCACCTTCAGGCTGACCGGCGCCGCGGCCGTGGGCGCTGCAGCGCCGCTGTCGGCGGCCGGTTCACCGACTGCTGCCGCATTGGCAGCAATCGCCTGATCGAGTCTGACGATCCGGTCGCCGAGCGCGGCGCGCATTTCCTCGGCGAGACCGGGCTGGTCGAGCAGCCGTTGCCAGCGCGTACGCGCCGTCGCGTAATCACCGGTCAGCGCCGAGGCCAGGCCGCCGTACCAGAGCGCCTTGCCGTTGCCGGGATCGAGTTGCAGCGCCTGTTCGAACAGCTCCGCCGCGTGGCCGGAGACATCCTGGCCGCTGGCGAAGGCCAGTGCTTCACCTTCGTCGGACAAGCCTTCGGCGGTCGGCTTCGGGGCACGGCGATTGGCTTCGCCGAAAGCCGCTGCCGCGTCCGGATAGCGCGACATCACCGCGTACGAGCGGCCGAGCATCGTCCAGCCTTCGGGATCGTCGGGCTGGGCTTTCAGGCGCTGCGCCAGGGTCTCGACCATCGCCGCGATCTGCGGATCGACGGGCGCTGGCGGTACCGCGCCAGCGGCAATCTGCGCTTGCGCCTGCCAGCTGCCGCCGAGCACGTACCAGCCACCGGAGAACGCCGCGAGCAGCACCGTGACCAGCGCGATCGCCAGCGGGCGGCGCGCGGTCCGGGTGATCACTTCCGGCTCGCTGGCATCGGCATCGTCGAGCACGCGGGCATCGAGTTCACTGCGCAGCGCCACCGCTTCGTCGGCCGGGATCAGGCCGGACGCGGTCTCGTTGTCGATCTCGGCCAGGCGCAGGCGGTAGGCGACGACATTCGCGGCGCGGCGGTTCTGGCGAGCGCCGACCTGGTTGCGCCACCAGGGACGAGTCGCCAGCAGGACCACCAGCAACAGCAACGCGGCCATGGCAAGGCCGGACAACACAGTCGGATTCATTCGTCGAGCAGCTTCTTCAGGGCTGCAGGATCAGCCGGTTTTGCGGTGGTGGCGGCACGGGCTGCCGCACGGCGGGTACTGCGAATCTGCCGGACCAGCACCAACAGCCCGAGCAGCACCAACGCGAACGGACCGATCCAGAGCAGCCAGGTGCGGGGATCGAACGGCGGCCGGAACAGCACGAAATCGCCGTAGCGATCGGTCAGGTAATGCTTGATCTCGGACGCCGATTTGCCCTGCGCCACCAGGCTGCGCACTTCGTATTTCAGATCCAGCGCCAGCGGCGCGCGCGACTCGGCCAGCGATTCGTTCTGGCAGACCAGGCAGCGCAGATCCGGCAGCAGTTCGGCAAGCCGCGCTTCCTGCTCGACCGTCAGCTCGATCGCCGGCTTCTCGACCGTGACCTGGGCCTGGGCGCCGAACGCGGCCGCCAGTAACAGCAGGCTCATGGTGCCGCCGCCAGCAGCGGCTTGATGTCGCGCTCCCAGGCTTCCGGCGTCAGTGCGCCGACATGCTTGTGCAGCACCTGGCCGCTGGCGCTGATGACGAAGGTTTCCGGCACGCCGTAGACGCCCCAGTCGATGCCGGTACGTCCGTCGAGGTCGGCCAGTACCGGGCCGTAGGGATTGCCGCGCGAGCCGAGCCATTGGCGGACATCGGCATCGGCGTCCTTGTAGTCGACGCCGACGATGGTCACCGCGCCGGCCTTGGCCAGGCTCATCAGGAACGGATGCTCGACCTGGCAGCCAGCGCACCAGCTGGCGAAGAAATTGACCAGCAGCGGCTTGCCGAGGAAATCGGCATTGCCCTTCAACGGCGGCGTGGCCGTGGCTTCCGGCTGCGGAAATTCGAGCACCGGCAACGAGAAGGACGGCGCGGCCTTGCCGATCAGCGGGCTCGGCAGGATGCGCGGATCGTGGCGCAGGCCGACCGCGAAGAAAGTC
>NZ_JAHFRY010000202.1 GCF_023266035.1 Nevskia sp. | reverse complement strand
CCGAGGCGTGACCGCCTGGCAAGTCCAGGTATCGACGAGCAGTTGGCCGTTGGATTCGCCTTCGGTATTGGTGCCGGCGCTGAAGGCGCGGAACCGCATGATCCAGTTGCAAGGCACCGTGTGCTGGATGTCGAAGCAGATGTCGAGCTTCATGTCCTCCGGGAAGATGTGCTTCACCGATCCGGTGGGCGCAACCGAGCGAACCCAGAACAGCGTGTTGATGCCGCGTGGCGTGATGGTGTGGATCGGCTTGATCTCGCCGTAGGCACGATCGCCGCCGACCGTGTTCGGGTGCACCCAGGTCAGGTGGCTGAGATCGGCAAGATTCTCGATCTCCCAGCGATAGTTGGTCTGCACGCGCATCTGCGAAGTCTTGATATGCCAGTTCGGATCACTCGGCCCGACCGAGAAGCAGATCAAGTTGGGATCGGCCTTGGCGGGTTCGCCCATCCAGACCCAGATCCAGTTGTCCCTCTCGACCACCGGATAGGCGCGCACGCAGGCACGCTCCGGGATGGTCGTCTGGCCGGGAATTTCCTCGCAGACGCCTTCGCTGTTGAACTTCATGCCGTGGTACAGGCAGCGCAGGGAGTTGCCCTCCTTGCGGCCCAGAGACAGGGCCGCCTGCCTGTGCGGGCAGCGGTCCTCGAGTGCCACCACACCGCCATCAGGCTTGCGGTACAGCACCACGCGCTCGCCGGCGATCATTCTTGAAACGATGGCATCGCGGCCCTGGTGAACTTCGTAGTCCCAGCCGCCGCAGTACCAGGCATTCTTCAGAAACATGTCGATCTCCTCTCTGTTTATGGACGCAAAGCGGCCGCTCGCTATCGGTCGCTCAAGCCGAACTCGCTCCACCGAGTTGCCTGTGTCGGCAATCTAGGACTCGCGCAGAGACAGATCACCCTCCGAGAAGGTTGGAAGTAAGTACGGCGACGACCAACCGGGACCCCGACGGCAGGATTCGCAAGCAACACGGGGCGGGATCGCCCGTCTTCGCGGCCGGTGACAGCCATCGCATCAGGCCGGACGATCGCTCCACAGAAAAAGCGGCCTGAGCCGCATCCGACAACGCGAGATCCGGCACGACCGCGATCAGAGAGGAGACGGCATGGAACGGTCTGATTATTCGGAGTCGAGCGGCGACTCCGTCATGGATGTCGAGTTTTCGGGCATCGGCACTCGATCTGTCTTCGTCGATCCCTCACCCAGACAAGCAGATGGCCTCGAGTGCCACCCGCTCCACGTCATCGACCAGATCGTCCGCCATTCGCTGGACGTAGCCGATGCCTCTGCTGCGATCGGGGATGCCGAGCCCCCGCTTCCCGACGAGCAGATCATCCGGGCGCTGTTGCTGCAGGCCCTTTACTCCTTCCGCTGCGACAGGCAACTCGCCGAACAACTGCAGTACAAGCCGCTCTACCGATGGTTCGTCGGCTTGCACGATCCACAGGACCTGTGGGACGCCGAGGCCTACGCCCGGCTGCGGTCGCCGATGCTGGCTTCGTGCCAGGAAAACATCGCGTTTCGCTTGGCGCTCAGCCGGGCACGAACCGTCGCGCTGCAGTGGTCGCGGCACTTCCGGATCGATGAAGCGCTATTCGATGCCTGGCTCGGGATCGAGCGGCACAGGGCAGTCACCGATCTTCCGCTGTCACTCCGGCAACGGCAGAACATCGAGGCTGCGGCCAGCCAGCCACCGGAGCGCAGCCCCCTGGACCGGGCGCTGGACCTGATCATCAAGCGGATCGGAGACCATGCGCTGAACTCGGATTCGCTCGCCGCGGCGCTGCGAATGTCCCGTCGCTCCCTGTATTACCTGTTCGAACGACAGAACCTGACGCCGACCGAAGCGATCCGGAACATCCGTCTGGAATGCTGCAAGGAAGCCCTTGGAGACCCGCACCAGCAGAGCCGCAAAGTGATCGATATCGCCTTGAACTTCGGCTTCTCGAGCGCCGCTGCGTTCAGCCGGCAGTTCAAGCAGCGTTACGGTTTCCAGCCGCTGGCTTTTCGCGAGGTGATGCTGCGCCAGGCTGCGTCCGGAAGCTGCGCCTGCGCGCGCTGATCCTCAGCTGATCCAGTGATGCTGCCGCGCTCGCTTGATGGCATCCGGCCTTCGGCGCACGTCGAGCTTGTCGAAGATTCGCTGCCAGTACCATTTCACCGTGCTTTCGGCGAGGCAGAGGGATTCCGCGATATCGAGGTTCTGGTAGCCCTTGGCACCGAGGTCCAGGATCTGGATTTCCCGCTGACTCAGCGAGGCGTGATCCGTGGCGCCGTTCTCCGGCGAAGAACGTTCGGCAGGAAGACGATCGAGCACGCCCGCCGCCGCCAACACCATGCGCAGATAGTCCTGAGAGCAAGGCCCGCCCTCGGGCAGGCTGGTCCGCTCGATCTCCATCAACAGGTCGACGATATCCGCGCCTTCATCGATCAGCGAGCGGATGAAGCAGCCGCTTTCTCCCATCTGCAGACACTCGACCATGACTCTCAACGCCGCGCGGCGATCGCCAGCAGCAGACAGCGCTTTCGCCAGCAGCACGCCGCAGCGCAAGGCCGAGCGATGGCAGTGCCGGCCCTTGGTGAACAGGTACCAGAGCCTGAGTTGAGCCGCCGCCTCCCGGGCATTGCCGGCAGCCAGCAACAAGCGCGCCGCGATCAGCGCCAGCAGCTCTTCCCGGGTCGTTGATCCTTCCGCGGGTGCGGCATCCGCACCCTCCTTGAAGCCACTGGCCCGAACCAGGGCCTGAGCTTCCTTCACGCCGTTGCCCAGCAGCAGCGCGCGCACACGCTCGTTGAGGATGGCGGCCTGCATGCGTTCGAAGCCGTATTGCGCGGCCAGCCAGGCGCCGTCCTCGAGCAGCGTTTCGGCCTCGACACGGCGCCCCCGCAACATCAGCAGTCGCCCCGAGGTGACGAAGCCGGCAATCAGGTTGTCGACGAAGCCCAGCTCGGACGCGATATCGCGCTGCGCGAGAATCTCCTCGGCTTGATGCCGCTGGTCTCGCTCGTAGTACAGCTCGGCGAACATCAGCGCGGGCATGTTGTACAGCGTCGAGTGTTCACCATGCAGTTCCACCGCCACCTGCAGGGCGCGTTCGTACGCCTCCTGGGCATGCGTCAGATCACCGCGGGCCATGAATGTCGCCCCGGCGATGGACTGGTGGAACACGACGCCGTACGAAGCACCGCCTTCAACGAAGCGTTCATGCAACATCCGGCTCGACGTGGTGACGCCCTCGCAATGGAACAGCTCGCGATTCGCCGCCATGATCGCGGAGCCCGTCGACGCACACATGAAGGGATCGCGGGTCTTGCCGTCCTTCAACCAGGCCTGCGCCAATCGCAGCGTGGTGGGCGAATCATCCGACAGCAGGGCCAGCATCATCTGCCGGTGCGCCAGCTTCGCCTCTAGAAAGACCATTTCCGGACAGCCGCCTGCTTCGCCGTGCTCCAGCCGTTCGTCGAGCGCTGTCCGCACGTGTTCCAGCGCGAGCTTGGCATCGGTGAACTTCCAGGACAGCTCGCTGTGCCAGGCACATTCCAGCTGCAAGCGCGGCAAGCGATGCAGCAGCTCGCCGGGCAGACGTGAAGATAGGGACAGCAAGGTCGCGGTCTGGCCCGCCGCGAACAGATCGCCGCTGGCCCTGTCGAGCAGCTCACCGGCGCGAGCGATGTCGCCGGCACTGAAGGCGTGCCCGATCGCTTCGATCATGAAGCGGTGCTCGGCAAGCCACTGCGACGCATGCCGGTGATATTCCGCGGCGCGATCCGGGTGGCGATCCTTGAGGCGACGACGCAGGAAATCGGAAAACAGGTGGTGATAGCGATACCAGTGATGCTCGGCATCCAGCGAGAAGACGAACAGGTTGCGACGCTCGATCTCGTCGATCATCGCCCGTCCGTTTTGTCGCTCCAGCACCGCATTGCTCAGGCTGCAGTTGAACCGGTTGAGGATCGAGGTCGCGAGCAGGAAGTCCTGAAGTTCCTCTGGCTGGCGCCGCAGCACTTCTTCGCCCAGAAAATCACCGATGCTCCGATGCTCGCCCGAGAAGCGATCGAGAAAGTGATCGATGTCGCTGCTGTCACTGAGCGCAATACCGACCATCTGCAGGCTGGCAACCCAGCCCTCGGTGCCTTCGCGCAGGCGGGTGACCTGCGCCTCGCTGAGCTGTACGCCGCTGACCTTGGCGACGAATTCCCCGACCTCCAGTTCCGAGAACATCAGGTCGGCCACGGCGACCTCATGCAGTTGTCCGAGCGCCCGCAGGCGGCTGACCGGCAACTCGTTGTGGGTGCGCGTCGCGATCAGGAAATGAATGTGGGGAATCGGCGACAGCAGGATGGCATTGACCAGATCCCGGATGTCCTCATCGGCGATCAG
The DNA here is from genome assembly GCF_023266035.1 of Nevskia sp. Classification (GTDB taxonomy): domain Bacteria; phylum Pseudomonadota; class Gammaproteobacteria; order Nevskiales; family Nevskiaceae; genus Nevskia. The sequence goes on along the minus strand of NZ_JAHFRY010000202.1, from coordinate 909 downwards.
ATGGTAGTCATCGAGGAACAGAAACAGGTCCTGGTCAAGCGTCGACAGCTCGTTCAGCAGCAGCGTCTTGAGCGTGTCCGACGGCAGGCTGGCGCCGCCGCTGAGCAGGATCGCGAGCCCCTGGCCGAAGCGGATACCGGTACGGCGCACGGCATCGACGAGGTACGAGATGAAGCGGCTCAGATCCTTGTCGCTCTCGTCGAGGCTGATCCAGCCGACGCTACGTCCAGCAGCCTTGAGTTGCGAGTGTGCCCGCACCAGTACGCTGGTCTTGCCGTAACCCGCAGGCGCGCAGACCAGCAGCAGCTTCTGCTCCTGGCCGCGTTCGATGCGGGCGATCAGTTGGGGCCGCTCGACCAGCACGCTTCGCTGTGTCGGCGGCATGAGCTTGGTCGTCAACGACGCGCCAAGGATGCGGCTATGCGACATGGCTCCTCCTCTCTACAGGCGCGGCGGACTTATGGTTGTCCGCTCGGCTACATGCGAGAACCGCAGTATGGCGCGAGATCAGCGCCCGAGCGATTTGGCGGAGTGACCTGCTATCCCCCAATTCGCCTTGGGCACGTCATGGATCAGCACGCGCACTGCATCGGGTGACACCTCCGCGGCCTCTGCCAGCGCGGCGGTCACCTCGGCGATCACGGCCGCCTTCTGCTCATCGCTGCGTCCTTCGATCAGATGGATATGGGCAATCGGCATGGGCTTGCACTCCGCTGAAGGGAACGACGAGATCAGGCAGCGAGCAAGCCACGTTCACGGGCCATGTTGATCGCGGTGTCTTCGATCATGTCTTCCTGGCCACCGACCATCTTCAGTCGCCCCAGTTCGATCAGGATCTCTCGTGCCGGGACGCCATACTTGGCTTCGGCTCTTCGGGCAAACAGCAGGAAGCTCGAATAGACGCCGGCA
>NZ_JAHFRY010000201.1 GCF_023266035.1 Nevskia sp. | reverse complement strand
AGTCCGGATTGGTGTCATAGACCAGATCGAACCAGGCCAGACCGACGTTGGCGTTCTGCAGGCGCTCGTAGGAGCCGTTGCGGCGATAGTCCACTTCGGAGAAGCCGGTGGTGGTCGGATCGAGGAAGAAGCCGACCGGCAGCAATCCCGATACCGGCTTCACGCCGGAACCCTGCTCATGGGCAGCGCGCAGGGCGCCGGTCGGATCCTTGTGCGGATTGGCGACCAGATAGTTGTAGAGCGAGTCCGGAATGCCCGGCTGTACCGGGAATTTTCCGGGCAGACAGAAGCCGCCTGGACCCGCATTGGCTGGATCAGCACCGGGAGCCGCTGTGGGACCGCTGCACATCGGCCAGTTGAAACGCTGGTCGAGCGGGCGGTTGGCGGCGCTCACATTGCCTTCCACCGGCGAGTTCGCATGCTGCTCACGCTGACCGACGAAGCCGTCGCCGGCGCCATCACGATTGACACCGGCGCCGGCATCGAGGTTGACCAGCGGGCTGCCGCGCACATAGGTGCCGTTGTTGATCAGGCTCTGGGTGACGCGGTTCATGTAACCGCCCGAGGTCTGCGAGTTCTGGATCTGGACACCGCTTTCGACGCGGAACATGCCGACGTTGTTGAGGCTGAGCGCCGACTGCAGCAGGCGCTGGCGCACATTGACCTGGCGCACGTAGGTGCCGGAGTTCTCGACCAGACCGTAGGTGTAGAAGCCGCCCTGCTTGCCGGCGATATCGACCGGACCGCCAACGCCGCTGGTGGCTTCGAGTTTTTCGAAGGAACCGGTGACGCCCTGCACGAAGCCGGACAGATCGCTGAGATAGGTGCCGTTCTGCGCCTTGCCGCCGGAACGCGGCGTCTGGTTGACGTAACCGCCGATGCGGCCGAGGCCGTAGATCGGTGGGGCGGCGCCCTTGACGATTTCCATCGACGACAGCGACGACAGATCAGTGCGGTAATGGCCCTGCGCGGTGATGCGCTTCATGCCGCGCCAGTAGACGTCGGCCGGAATGCCGCGAACGTTGATACCGCCCTGCAGACCGTAGCGCGTGGTCGTGTAGGTGCCGGGCACGGCACGGACGATGTCTTCGATCGCGTTGATGCCGAGCAGGTTCAGCGTGTCTTCGTTGATCAGCGAAACCGCGCGCGGCGTTTCCAGCAAGGGCTTGGCGAAGCCGCCGCCACCGACCGCCTCGCTGGCGATCGATGGAATGGCGCTGGCATTGACGACCATGTCGCTGAGCACCGAGGCCTCGGCGGGCGCGGCAGCTTCCGCAGCGGCCGGTGTCCCTTGCGTGGCCGGTGGCGGTGCCGGTGTCTGGGCGTAGGCCATTCCGGTCGGAACCAGGATGGCGAGGGCGGCGGTCAAATCCTTCGTGGCGTCACGAAGGTTCCGGCCGGATTTCCGAAGCTTTCTGCGGCTGCTCATGGCGTTCCCCGTGGATGTCAGTTGGGCGCCGTACACAGTTGTTGTGTTACGGCGTCCCTGCTCATGTGACGGGAACGCTGCGGGCTACCCTACCCCGCTAGATGAACTAGAAATCACGTCTCAGAAATCACGCCGCACGGTGAACTGGAATCGACGCCCCGGAAGGGCCGATACCGGCAGATCGGCCAGCGTGTCGCCATTGCGAGCGCGGAAGTAGCGTTGATCGGTGAAGTTGAAGACGTCGGCCTTCAGATGCCACTTGTGCCATTCGCGAAATACGCCGGCATTGAACACGCGGGCTTCAGGCAGTTCCGTCAGCTGCAGGCGGCCAGAGGAAACACTGGATAGATAATTGCCACTCAGCGTGAAACCGAAACCAGGGCCGACCAGGAACTGCGTGGTGAAGCCGAGTTGTGTATTCGGATTGCCCTGCTTCTCCCTGTAGTGCTCCACACCGGCCGGCAGTGCGACGAAGGCGCGGCCGCCATAGAGGAAGGCTTCGGCTGGATAGACGACCTCTCCAGTCGCCGGATCGATGACATCCTTGAAGCCCAGCGCACGGGCATCGACCTGGATATTGCTGCCGCGGTTCGGCGTGTAATAGGTCTTCTGATTGAGCGCATACAGCGTCATCAGAAAGTTGCGCGTCGGCACCCACTTCAATTCGCTTTCCCAGCCGCGCGTGCGGGTGCCAGCCACTTCGCTGTTGGCCAGGCTGGGATCGCCGATGCTGTCGATGCTGACCCGGCGCTGCTCGTAGGCGGCGCTGCTGAAGAACAACGAGCGTTCGAGCAGGCTGGCCTTGATGCCGAACTCGATGAACCGCGAAGCACCGATATGGCCGAGGCCGATCTGGGTGTTGCTGAGGCGGTTGATGTTGTTGTCGAGGGTCAGGCTGGAATGGGCGTAGGTGGCATAGGGCACGATCCGGCCCGGCAGCCGCTGCGACAGACTCACACTCCACGAGGTGCCATCGTCCCAGCCGTGGGAGGAGACATCGCGGGGCGAGAAGACACCGGGATTCGCCGAGGTGCCGCGGATCGCATCGAGCGTGCCGCCGTATTCGACATTGCTGGCCTTCGAGCCATCGAAGCGATAACCGAGCAACAGGTTGGTGCCGGTCGAGAAGTCGATGTCGAACAGCGCCGCCGCGCCCATCTCCGTGAACTTGGTCTTGCCGTGCACGGTGTACGGCAAGCCGTCGTTGTTGATGTCGTCATTGGCGGTACAGACGGCGAACGTGGTGTTCGGCGTCATGCCGCCGTTGCCGTCGTTCCAGGTGCTGGCGGTGGCATCGGTGCGGTTGTTGCTGAAGTCGCCGAAGCACTGCGAGACCGGCGCATAGGTGCTGCGATAATTCAGCGAGCCGAGCATGTTGATGCCGATCCACGACGGCAGATTCTTCAGGCGCCGCGTCACCGTCAGCTTGTCTTCCCAGACGCGCGGATTCTGATCGGTACCGAACGGCTGCTCGGATTCCTTGTACTGGTTCATCGAATCGAAGAACAGCTGGTTCTTGATCGTGAAATCCGGATCGTCATCGCTGATCAGATCGATGTAGCCGGTCGCGAGATCCGCTTCCAGACGCTTCTCGTACGCCGCAAAACGGCGGATATCGAGCTTGCCGTAGCCGGTGGTGCGGGGATCGAGCGCCATGCCGATCGGCACCGAACCGGACATCGGCCGCGGGCCGCCGACACCCTGGGCAACCAACAGGCCGCCGGGATCAGCCTCCGGATGCGCGGTCAGATAATCGAACAGGGTCTGCGGAATGCCGCTGACTTGGGCGAACTGATCGAGCCGCAGCGGTTTGCCGTTGGCGTCGTACTGCCAGGCAAAGGTCTGCGCCAGCGGCTGATTGGCCGAGCTGAGATTGCCGACCACCGGCGAACCGCGCTCCATCTCCAGATAGCCGATCCGGCCATTGTCGTTGGCATCGAGATTGACCAGCGGAATGCCCTGCACGTAGCGGCCGGTATCGGCAACGCTTTGCGTGAAGCGGCCGATCAGCGCACCGGCGGTCATTGCGCGCTGCAGGCTGATGCCGGACTCCAGCCGGAAGCGGCCGGCAAAGCGGTTCAGGCTGGTCGACACCTGCAGCAGTTGGGCATCGTTGGGCACGCCGCGCGCATAGGCATTGGCGTCCGACAGCGCGCCGAACACCGCATACCCACCCTGACGATTGGCGACTTCGAGCGGACCATTGATGCCGAAGCTGACCTCCCGGTGCTCGTAACTGCCGGAGATCAGTTGCACGAAGCCGTGATCGTCGAAGCCGTGTTCGCCTTCGCCCATTCGCGATGTTCGTGGTCGCACGTTGGTGTAGCCGCCGACCTTGCCCATGCCGTAGATGGGCGATGGCGGGCCGCGCACGACCTCGATCGAATCATTCGCCGACAGCACGCTGTTGACATGACCCTGCAGGTACAGCCGCTTCATGCCGCGAAAGAAGGTATCGGCCGGCACCGAGCGCACGTCGATGCCGCCCTGGATGCCGAAGCGGGACGGCGTGAACGCACCGGGCACCACGCGCACCAGATCCTCGACCGAGGACAGGCCGAACAGATCGATGGTTTCCTTGCTGATGAACGACACCGAGCGCGGCGTATCGAGCAATTGCTTCTCGAAGCCGAACGCCGAGCTGCTGGTTTCCTTCGGCAGGGTGCGGCGCACGTCGCGGACGGTGACCTGGCCAAGCTGGACGGCCTTCACGCGGCGCTCGGCGTCACCGCCATCAGCTCCCGGCGTCGCAGCATTACCTGGGGCGTGGTTCGCACCGGAGAGGATCACCACGGTCTGCGCGTTGGCGAACAGGACCCGCAGTCCGCTGCCCGCCAACAACTGGATCAGCGCGTCATTGGCGCTGAGACGTCCGGACACGGCCTCGGTTCGATAGCCTTCGGTGATGCCGTGTGGGTAAACGACCTGCAGGCCGCTCTGCTCGCCGAAGCGGTCCAGCGCGTCGGCCAGAGACGACGGCGCGATGTCATAGGCGCTGACCAAGGCCCGCGCCGACTCGATCGGCACGGTGTCGTCCAGCGCCATCGCCGAGGCCGAAAACATCACCAGCGACGCGGTCAGAGACGCGCGAAAAGCCAGACGGAAGCGCCCCCGTCGACGATGCCACTTGTGCATGAGATTCGCCTGGTACCCGAGCCGGACATCCTTCGAATGCGACGAATGCAGCCAAGGACCGCCCCAAGCCCCCACATACCGGACATTCGGTTTGCGGAGCAGCCGCGGCAGGACATTGCTTAAGAGCCTGCCGGACCGCAGGCACCCTACGTGCGGCCGACGAACGGCGGCACGATGATTTCGGGCTTGTTGGGGAACAACGAGCGATCGCCAGTGTGACCTGACGCACACTTCATGCCACGGAAATCAGCGCTCAGGCCGCCACACGGTGTGGCGGCGCACCGCGATTTTCAGTCGCTACGGCCGCGGAGCAGGATTTCGTTGCTCCGCTGGTCGGCGCTGATCGGCAGGGTCTCAACCAGTGCCGAGACCACCAGATCGCTGTCGCCGGCAATGAAATTGCCGCTCACCGGCAGCGTTGCCAGTGCTTGATCGTCGAGACGGATCGGCCGGTCGACGTAGCGATTGACCTCGGCCAGCGCCTCGGCCAACGGCGTGCCGTGAAACACCAGGCGGCCGCGTTCCCAACTGGTCACCGCCTGAACATCGACCACCTGCTTGCTCCAGACGCGCGGCTCTGCCGTATAGCTCAGCTGCTCGCCCGGCTGCAGCAACTCGGCCTGACCATCGAGATTGCCGAGACCGGTGACCGAAACGGAACCTTCGGTGAGGGTGACGGCAACCGAATCATTGTGGTGATCAACCTGGAAGCGCGTGCCCAGTGCCACCGTGCGGCCGGCTCCTG
>NZ_JAHFRY010000115.1 GCF_023266035.1 Nevskia sp. | reverse complement strand
GTGGAAGCCGCAAACAGGCGGCCATCATCCTTGTCCGGCGCGCCGAGTGGGCGCACTTCCGAACCGGCGCCGGAAACCAGATGGGTGACCGTGCCGCCGGGGCGGCGGATCAACTGCAGATCGTGCTCGTGTCCGGCCATGTAGGCCTGCACGTGATACTTCTCGAGCAAGGGCACAAGCGTCGCTTCCAGTTCTTTCTGGATGCCGCCACCGGCTTCCTTCTTGCGCTTGCCGACCGTATACACCGGGTGGTGACCGACGACGATCTTCCAGCGTGCGGTCGATTTCTTCAGCTCGGCTTCGAGCCAGCGCAGCTGCCGGGCAACGTCCTGATCCTCGACGGCGTACTTGTCCGGCTGCCGCTGGTAGTCCTCGATGAACGGCGAAGTGTCGATGAAGAAGAACTGCGCATGGGTGCCCGAGCCCTCGCCGGCTTCGAAGGTCTTGGTGAAGTAGCGCGACGGCATGTGCCAGCGCCGGCTGCGCTTGCTGTAATCGATCTGGGCCTGCGGATTGCCGCGATAGTCGTGATTGCCACGTACCAGTCGGTGTGCAGCGCGTGATCGGTGTAGACGTCCTCGAACGAAGCCTGCCAGGCAGGATCGTCGACGCTGGCAACGCCGTTCGGATAGAAGTTGTCGCCGACCGAAATCACGAACGCGGGATCGACCTTCCGCGCCGCCGCCGCCAACCGGCCGGCGGTATCACTCTGGCCGTCCTCGCCATGACGTCCCCAGTCGCCGATGACCAGGAAATGCAACGCGTCCTTGACCGGCGTCACCGGCGAAGTGGGCGGCGTGATCGGGCCGGCAACGACGGACGCGGACACGATGGCGGCCAGCGCAAGCGCGGCAGAGCGAAAACGGTTCATGGTCAATGCAGAAGGTGGATGCTTCAGAAGTTCAGCTTGATGCCCAGTTCGCCGGTGAAGCCGTACTCCTCGTACTGCGAGTTGTAGCGCTTCGAGCCAAGGTAGGCATAGAACGGCTGGTCATTCAGATTGATCAGATTGACGTAGACGCGCGCGTAATCGGTGAGCTGATAGCTGGTGGTGAAATCGAGCTGCAGATTGCAGGCCGCGCTGCGATCGAAACGCGGATCGTCGAGTTCCTCGAAAGAATCCAGGTAGGCGCTGCGATAGGTCGCCGAGAGGCGGGCGCTGAAGCCATATTTCTCATAGCCGAGTGCCAGGTTGCCGATCCGATCCGACTGCCGCGGCAGTGACACTTTCTCGTCGCGGAATGGCAGTCGCGCCTGGCTGTCGACGAAGGTCGCGTTGACCGACACCAGCAGGCCATCGAACGGTGATGGCAGGAAACGCAACGACTGCGTGTAGCCGAGTTCGAGGCCATAGACCTCAGCCGTGTTGCCATTGACCGCCTGGAACACTTCGTCGAAGGCCTCGAAGCCGGGGCTGCCGGCAACATCGGCAATGACGATGAAATTCTTGATCCGCTTGTAGAACGCGCCGGCCGAAACCACGCCGACGCCGCCCGGGTAGTACTCGAAGGCCAGATCGACGTTCTGCGCACGGAGCGGCTTCAGATCCGGGTTGCCGGCTTCGGCGACTCGTTCGATCTCGCCATCGTCGTCGGTCACTTCGACCGACAGACGGGGTGCCGCATCCTCGTAGCCCGGTCGCGCCAGTGCCTGGGTGTAGGCCAGACGGCCGAGCAGGCGCTTCGAGAAGCGATAGCGGAAATGCAGGCTCGGCAGCACGTTGGTGTACTGGCGCTCGCCGGTGAATGGCGCAAAGCTCGGGGCGCCATCACCGTCGACTTCGTCGATCGTCACCTGAGTACCGAATGCCTGGTAATCGGTGTGCTCGACACGCACGCCACCGAGCACGCGCAGCGCATCGATATCGACTGCCGCCAGCGCATAACCGGCGTAGATGTCTTCGTCGATGCGGTAATCCCCACCGCGCGAACCAATGGCCGACTCGGCAGCATCGACCTCGAAGCCATCGCGGCCGGCGTTGAAGAACGAGCGCAAACGCGCGGTATCGACACCCGGCCCGAAGTTGCCGAGCGGATAGCGGATGCCGTTGTTCGCGTACGCGGACAGCAGCACATCGTCGTCCCCGAAACCGTCGTACAGGCTCAGTTCACCCTCGTTGGTCTTCTTGCGGATGCGTGCCTTGCCGCCGATCTGCACATGGCCCGGATAGCCGCCGAAGCTCAGATCGCGCTTCAGGTTCAGCGCGAAGCTGGTTTCGCGTTCTTCGGTTTTGGTCGATTCGAATTCGATCTGGTCGAGCGCGTAGTTATCGGCATCGAGCACCGCGCCATCGAGCCCGAACAGCAGCGGTTTGCGGCGGCTGTTCAGCGAATAGCCGAGATCGAAACCTTCGCCGACGAACAGATTGGTCTGGCTGTTCGGGTTCTTTTCGTTCGACACGCTCTGAGCGGCGACGTAATCGAGATGCCAGGGCCCGAAGTGGTGCTTGGCACCCAGCGCGGCCGTGAAGATGCGCTGCGTTTCGATGCGTGCGCTGGCCTCCTTCTGCACTTCGGCACCGAGGAACTGGCCGCCGTTGTCGTCGAGCGCGGAAACCTCGCCCTGATCGAAGGCGTACAGCGTGGTCTGCTGGACTTCGTCGTCCTCGAAGCTCGAATACAGGGTGCGCAGATAGAACTGGTGGTCGGTGCTCGGCCGCCAGTCGAAATTCAGCGTCGTCGACAGGCGTTCGCGGGTGATCGTGTAATCGCGCTGCTCGCCTTCTTCCAGACCCGGCACTTCGCTGCCGTCCGGCGCTTCGAGGAACGGGAAGCCGGCGGTCTCGACATTGTCGGAACCGAAGCGGCGGCGGAAATAGCTGACGCCGCCGGAAACACCGAAATCGTTCTTGCCCGCCAGCGACAGCAAGCGCGTCGCCGTGGCCGCGAGGCGCGGACTGATGATCTCGCGCTGATCGTTGTAGCTGCCTTCGCTGCGCAGGCTGAAGCTGTTGCCGCGATCGAAGGCGGTGGCGGTCTTGATCTCAATGTTGCCGCCGATGCCGTCGCCATCGAGGTCCGGCGTCAAGGTCTTGGTGACTTCGAGGCCTTCGAGCAGATCGGTGGCAATGACATCGAGATTCACCGCACGTGTGTCGTTCTGCGGCGCGCCGACACGAACGCCGTTGACGGTCGCCGCGTTCAGCGCCGGATCTAGCCCGCGAATGACCACGAAGCGGCCTTCGCCCTGATCGCGCGCCACCGACAAGCCCGGCAACCGCTGCAGGGACTCGGCGACGTTCTGGTCCGGGTACTGGTTGATGGCGTCGAAATCGACGACGGTCTTGATGTTGTCCGCCGCGCGCTGGCGATTCAGTGCACCAGCCTGGCCGGCGAGCTGACCGACCACCAGCACCTGCTTGAGCTTGACCGAGGCATCACCGAGCACGAAGTCCTTGGCGGTGTCGGTGTCGTTGGCCACGCTGATCGACTCGATCACTTCGTTGGCACCGAGGTACTGCGCGCTGAGCTTGTAGCTTCCGGCCGGCACGCCGCTGAACTGATAGCGGCCATCGCGATCGGCCGAGGCTTCGCGGCCCAGTTCCTGGATGCGGATGATCGTGCCCTGCAAGGACGTGCCGGCACCACCCGCCACGCTGACCCGGCCGCTGATGGTGCCTTCGGCTTCCGCCGCGCCGCTGAGCAGAAACGCCGCAACCAGTCCCCGTCGCGCCACCGATGGCACGAAGCCCTTGCCCGTCATGAACATCCCCGTGAAAGAAAACTGCGCTCGGGTCATCACCGGCTGAGCGCCGGTCGATGCCTGTTGTCGAGCGCACCCTAGGGACGAGGGATGACGGATTCGTTAAACGGCTGAATGATGTCGATTTTTGACTGATGCCATCCGATAAATTGACTTTTGCTCGACGTTATTCGGCCATTGGTGCGCAGACTCGGCGACCTTCGATAGCGGCTACGGCGCAAACGCAGGCGGATTGGTCTTCGGCACGCTCTGTGTTCCGCGTCGCAGATGGTTCTCGCCGCGGCTGGTCTGCAGCGCCGTCGCAAAGCTCTGGCCGCGCGAACGCTTGTCGATGGTGTCGACGTACCACCACTCGTTGCTGACTCGTTGCGGCGTGATGTCGAGCAGCATGTAACCGCGCTGATTCAGGTTGATGTACTTGAAGTGCGGGTTGTTGGTGCGCAGCACCGGCACCAGTGCCTGCAGGCTGTCGAGCCCCGGCGAGGTGATCGAGGTGCAGACAAATTCAACGGCCAGCGAGCCAAGACCCGTCAGCGCGTTGTAGCCGCCGAAACGACCGCCGAGCAGCTTGTTCGGGTCCGGCGTCAGGTCGGCCGCCCAAGAGCAATGGATGTCGCCGGTCAGCACCACGACGTTGTCGACCGGATCGTTGTTCCGATCACCCGCCAGAGTCTCGAAGATGCGATCGCGACGCGGACTGTAGCCGTCCCACTGATCGACGTTCAGATACTGGCTGAGCTTGCTCGCGTTCGGCAGGCCCAGGACTTTCAGCTGCGCGAACATCACGCCCTGGCCGATCAGCTTCCATTTGTTCTGCGGCGCGCGGCGCAGGCTGGTGATCAACCAGTCTTCCTGCGCCAGGCCGAGCAACTGGCGATTCGGATCGGTGAACGGACCGGTCTGCAGGAATACGCCGAGGCCGGCTTCGGGCAGCAGCCCGATCTGCGGCGTCAGCTGTTCGTCGCGGGCACCGACCCGTTCTTCGAGCAGGTGCAGATCGGCCAGATTGCCGATCGAGAACGAGCGGTTGTTGCGGCGCAGATCGTTGGCGTCCGGCACCCGGGTCGGCATCCATTCGTAATAGGCCTGCAGCGCGTTGGCGACACGCGTGGCCCAGTCGCCCTCGGTATCCGGCTGATGATTTTCGGCACCGCCGGCCCAGGCATTGTTGGCGAACTCGTGATCGTCCCAGATCGCGATGATCGGATGCTGCCGATGCAAGGCCTGCAATTCCGGCTCGCGCTTGTACTGGCCGTGACGGCTGCGGTAATCGGCCAGCGTCAGGATTTCATGCGCCGGTTCGTAGCTGCGCGCATTGCCGTAATCGCCATTGCCGTACTCGTAGATGTAATCGCCGAGATGAATGACGAAATCGAGATCGGCGCGCTCGGCAATCCGCGCGTAGGCGTTGAAGTAGCCGTGGGCCAGGCTGGAGCAGGAAGCGACGGCGATTCGCAGGCGGTCGACATTGCCCACCGGCAGCGTCCTGGTCCGGCCGATCGGCGACAGCACCGTGCCGACGTTGAAGCGGTAGTAATACGTGCGGCCGGCCTCCAGGCCGGCAGCGTCGATCTTCACCGTGTAGTCGCGGCTGGCATCGGTGATCAGGGCACCGGTCTGCACGATGATGTTCAGCGCAGGATCGGTGGCGACCAGATAGCTGACGGTGACCGGCCCGGCATTCGGCGTGGTCACCCGGGTCCACAGGATCACCCGATCCTTCAGCGGATCGCCGCTGGCAACGCCGTGCACGAACGACAAAGTGGTCGCCGCGACGGCGACATTGCCCTGCTCCGACAGCAGCGGCAGCGTGCTGACCGCCAGGCCGGCGGCGGCAGACTTCAGGAAGTTGCGGCGATCCAATCCCGCGCGCTTCGGCTTGCGACGACGTTGCTGACCCATGGCTGCCCGCTCTCAATCTGGTGGCTGTAGCCCCTGATTGTTCGGCCCGGCAGTGACAACGGGATGACGCAGGCGGATCCCGTTAGCGGCGCAGCCCCTTCTCCTGCATCACCATCGCCGCGATCTCCTCGATCGACATGTTCGCGGAGTTCAGATGCGGGATGTTGTTGCGGCGATAGAGCTGCTCGGCCTGCCGCAGTTCGTAGGCGCACTGGGCCAGCGAGGCGTACTTCGAACCGGGCCGGCGCTCGCTGCGCACCTGCTGCAGACGTTCGGGATCGGAGCTCAGGCCAAACAGCTTGGCCTGGAAACCGCGCAGCGCCTTCGGCAGCTTCTGGCTTTCGAGATCGTCCTCGGTCAGCGGAAAATTGGTCGCGAACACCGCGTGCTGCAGCGCCAGGTACAGGGTGGTCGGCGTCTTGCCGCAGCGCGACGGCGCGATCAGGATCACGTCGGCCCTGACCAGGTCGCGAACGCTCTGGCCGTCGTCGTGCTCCATCGAGAAATTCATCGCCTCGATGCGCGCGTTGTAGCGGCCGTGATCGCTCATGCCGTGAGCGCGGCCCTGGGCGTGACTGGATTTGATACCCAGCTCTGCCTCGACCGGCGCGATGTAGGTATCAAACAGATCGAGGAACAGCGCGCTGGCAGTGCGGATGATCGCGCGCACCTCGTCATTGACCGTGGTGCTGAACACAATCGGCCGCCGGATTTCCGTGGCCGACACGTGATTGATATAGTCCACGGTCACACGAGCCTTCTCGGTCGAATTGATGAACGGCAGCGTGATTTTCTTGAACTCGACGCCTTCGAACTGCGTCAGCAGCGTCCCGCCGAGCGTTTCGGCAGTGATGCCGGTGCCGTCCGACACGAAGAACACGATGCGTTGCGCACTATCGGTCACGCGTAAGCGCCCCTTCTACCCGAATCCCCATTCCTTGCCATGTCCTGGTTTTATCTCGTTTTTGCCGGCCTGCTGGAAATCGGTTTCACGACCGCCCTGAAGATGTCGAACGGTTTCTCGCTCGAGCGGCCGAAATATATCCTCGTTTTCACCGCTTTCGCGCTGGCCAGCTTTTTCCTGCTGAACCTGGCGATGCGTACCATCTCGCTCGGCACGGCTTATGCAGTGTGGACCGGCATCGGCGCGGCCGGTACAGCCGTGGTGGGCGTCTGGTTCTTTCACGACACCCTGACCGGCCTGCAGATATTCTTTCTATGCCTGCTGATCGCCTCGATCATCGGGCTTAAGTTGGTATCCTGAGCCCAACAGCAGTCATCCCTCCCTCATTCAGCAGGAATTCCGGTAAATGGCGACCCCGACGGTACTCTGGTTCAAACAGCTGGGCATGCACGATGTCGAGTTAGTCGGCGGCAAGAATTCCTCGCTAGGCGAGATGATTCAGCACCTGACCAAACTTGGTGTTTCGGTGCCGGATGGCTTCGCGACGACGGCCGAGGCCTATCGGGAATTCCTTGCCTATGAAGGCCTGGCCGACCGCATCAACGCCCAGCTCGATGCGCTGGATGTCGACGACGTGGTCAAGCTCGCCAAGGTCGGCAAGGCGATCCGCGAAGCCGTGATGCAGGCGCCATTTCCGGCGGCGCTGGAAGCCGAGATCCGCACTGCCTATGACCGGTTGCTGGCCGAAGCCGGCGTCGAGATTTCGGTCGCCGTGCGGTCGTCGGCCACCGCCGAAGATCTGCCCGACGCCTCGTTCGCCGGCCAGCAGGAAACCTTCCTCAACGTCCGCGGCATCGACGACGTGCTGGCGAAGATGAAGGAAGTATTCGCGTCTCTGTTCAACGACCGCGCCATTGCCTACCGCGTGCACAAGAACTTCGATCACTCGAAGGTCGCCCTGTCCGCCGGCGTGCAGCGCATGGTCCGCTCGGATGTCGGCTCGTCCGGCGTGATGTTCACGATGGACACCGAATCCGGCTTTCGCGATGCCGTGTTCATCACTTCCAGCTACGGCCTCGGCGAAGCCGTGGTCCAGGGCGCGGTGAATCCGGACGAGTTCTACGTCTACAAGCCTTCGCTGGCCGCCAAGCGCCCGGCGATCCTGAAGCGCGGCCTTGGCGAAAAGGCCAAGAAGATGGTCTATGCCGACCCGGCGGGTGGCAAGGCTGTCGAGTTCACCAGCGTCGCCGACGCCGATCGCCGCAAGTTCTCGCTGACCGACGCGCAGATCACCGATCTCGCCGCCCAGGCGATGATCATCGAGAAGCACTACCAGCGGCCGATGGACATCGAATGGGGCCTCGATGGTACCGACGGCAAGCTATACATCCTGCAGGCGCGCCCGGAAACGGTGCAGTCGCGTGCCGGTGGCAGCCGTCTGCGCCGCTATAAGCTGAAATCGAAGGGCAAGGTGCTGATCGAAGGTCGCGCCATCGGCCAGAAGATCGGCGCCGGCCGCGTCCGCTTCCTGAATTCGATCGACCAGATGGAGCGCGTGCAGCCGGGCGACGTGCTGGTCACCGACATGACCGATCCCGATTGGGAGCCGGTGATGAAGCGCGCCAGCGCGATCGTCACCAATCGCGGCGGCCGTACCTGCCACGCGGCGATCATCGCCCGCGAACTCGGCATTCCGGCCGTCGTCGGCACCGGCAACGCCACTTCGGTGCTGAAGGACGGCACTGAAGTGACCGTCAGCTGCGCCGAAGGGGATACTGGATTCGTCTACGCCGGCCATGTCGACTACGCGATCGACGAGATCGAGCTCGACAAGATGCCGGAGATTCCGGTCAAGATCATGATGAATGTCGGCACGCCGGAGCAGGCGTTCGACTTCGCATCGCTGCCGCACAAGGGCGTCGGCCTTGCCCGTCTGGAATTCATCGTCAATCGCCAGATCGGCATCCATCCGCAGGCGCTGCTGGAACTCGACAAGCAGCCGGCCGACGTGCGCCGGATCATCGATCAGATGATTTCCGCGTACCCGTCGGCGGTCGATTACTTCTGGATGCGCATGGCCGAAGGCATCGCGATGATCGCTGCGGCGTTCGCGCCGGAGCCGGTGATCGTGCGCCTGTCCGACTTCAAGTCGAACGAGTACGCCAACCTCGTCGCCGGTTCGCGCTACGAGCCGCACGAAGAGAATCCGATGCTCGGCTTCCGCGGCGCCTCGCGCTACATCTCGAAGGACTTCCGTCCCTGCTTCGATCTCGAATGCAAGGCGCTGAAGTACGTGCGCGACGAGATGGGCCTGACCAATGTCCAGGTCATGGTGCCGTTCGTGCGCACCCTGGCTGAGGCCAAGGGCGTCTCCGACATCCTCGCCGCCAACGGCATGGCGCGCGGCGACAACGGCCTGAAGCTGATCATGATGTGCGAGCTGCCGTCGAACGCCGTGATGGCCGACGAGTTCCTCGAATACTTCGACGGCTTCTCGATCGGTTCCAACGACATGACCCAGCTGACCCTGGGCCTGGATCGCGATTCCGGCCTGGTAGCGGCGGGTTTCGACGAACGCGATCCGGCGGTCAAGAAGATGCTGAGCATGGCGATTAGCGCCTGCAAACGGGCCAACAAGTACGTCGGCATCTGCGGCCAGGGACCGAGCGATCATCCCGATCTCGCCATGTGGCTGCTCGAGCAGGGCATCGAATCGATGAGTTTGAACCCGGATACGGTGGTCGAAACCTGGCTATTCCTGGCGGGTCAGAAAGCCTAGGCGAGGACTGTCCTATCGCCGCGCTGCAGTCGTTGGCGATGACGCGCGGCGGATGTTTGCGTGGCCTGTTGCTGGCGGCTTTAATGCTGTTGGCAACGGTCACCGTCACGCAGGCTGACAGCACACCCGGCCGCTTTGATTACTACGTGCTGAGCCTGTCGTGGTCGCCGGAGTACTGCGCGAAATCCCACCGCGACGACGAAATGCAGTGCGCCCGCCCGTATGCCTTCGTCGTTCACGGCTTATGGCCGCAGGACGAGCACGGCTGGCCTTCGGATTGTCCCTCCAGGGAACGGGTGCCCGATGCGACGATCGAGCGGATGCTGCCGCTGATGCCGAATCGCGGCCTGATCATTCACGAATGGCGCCGACACGGCACCTGCAGCGGCTTCAGAGCAGATGCCTATTTTTCGCTGGTCGAGCAGGTTTATCACTCGATCAACATTCCGGCCCGCTATCAGCGGGTGCGCAGCGCCTTGAACGTTGCTACCACTGAACTGCGCCGCGATTTTCTGACAGCCAATCCGGCGATGCCGAAGAAAGCGCTGATCCTGCAATGCTCGGGCAGTTATCTGCAGGAAGTACGAATCTGTCTCGATCGCGAACTGAAGCCGCGCGCCTGCAGTTCCGATCAACGCAACCACTGCGGCTCGAGCGTGCTGCTGAGGCCGGTTCGGGTCAGCGCTCGTTGATCGATCAAGCCGGCACTGGCTCATGCTGTTCGGCAGGCAGCAGCCGCTGCTCGGCAATGGTCACCGGCAGACGCAGATGGAACTGCGTGCCGCTGTCGTCCGAGGTCGCGGTGATATCACCGCCGTGATAGGCGGCGATCTTGCGGCAGATCGCCAGGCCGATGCCGGTGCCTTCGTAAGTCTCCGCGCCGTGCAGGCGCCGGAAGATGGCGAACACGTTGTCGAGCTGATCGGCCGGAATGCCGATGCCGTTATCGGCCACGCTGAGCAGCCAGTGATCGCCGTCGCGCTCGATCGAGATGCGGATGCTCGGCCGCGTGTCAGGCCTCTGGAATTTGATCGCGTTGCCGATCAGGTTCTGCAGCAGCTGCACCAGCAGACCGTGATTGGCTTCGATCTCGGGCAAGGCGCCGAAGGCGATATCGGCACTGCTGCGGTCGATCTCGGCCTTCAGGCTTTTCAGCGCTTCGGTGATGGTGTCGGCCAACGGCCGGCGCGTGATCGATGCGGCATCGGCACGGCCGACACGGGACAGCGACAGCAGATCCTTGATCAATAGCTGCATCTGTCGCGCGCCCTTGTCGATGTAGTCGAGAAACTCGACCGCATCGCCCTGCAGCTGGTCACGATGACGCAGGCTGAGCAACTGCGAAAACCCTGAGATGGTCCGCAGCGGCGCCTGCAGATCGTGCGAGGTGATGTAGGCGAACTGCTCGAGTTCCTTAACCGCGCGGTTCAGATCGGTGAGCGAGCGGCGCAGTTCTTCCTCGGCCAGCTCGCGCGAGGCGATTTCTTCGAGCAGCCGCTGGTTCGCTTCGGCCAGTTCTTCCGGCGAGCGCATTGACAGCAGCCTCGGCACCAGCGGAATGATCGCGACCGCAGTGGCCAGCGACACCGCAGCGGTCAGCCCTTTCTCGATGCCCTGCAAGTAATAGATCGGCTGCCAGATGGTGACGATGTCGAGGATGTGGCTGATGCCGCACAACACGATGAATGCGGCGAACAGCGCAATCGCCCAGCCGAACGACAGCGGTGCGGGACGACGCGTGATGAACCACAGCAGCGCCGCCGGAATCATCAGGTAGGCAATCGCGATGACCGTGTCCGAAGCCACATGCAGCCAGATCAGGTCCGGCCGCAACTGGAAGCAGACGCCGTGCGGCAGCAGGCCACTCGACAAGCCGGGAAGGAAGTTCAAGCTCATGATTCAGGGAGTCCTGCGCGGCTCACTTGTCGTCGCCCGGCGAGCGGCGCGGCGGCAGCACCACCAGCCGCAGCCAGAAGTCACGCAGTGCTTCGGCCAGCCGAAAGAAATCGCCGAGGTCGACCGGCTTCGACAGATAGCAGTTGGCGTGGGCGTCGTAGCTGGCGGCGATATCGCTTTCGGCCGTCGAGGTCGACAGCACCAGCACTGGCGTGCGGCGCAAGGCCGGATCGCCCTTGATCGTACGCAGCACTTCGCGACCATCCATGCCCGGCAGATTGAGATCGAGCAGCACCAGATCCGGCGACTTGCAGCCGGCGTATTCGCCTTCGCCACGAATAGCCCGCAGTGCCCGCTCGCCATCGCCGGCAATCATCAGCTCGTGCGGCAGGCCAGTTTCGCGCAGCACTTCCTGCATCAAGCGCACATCGGCAACGCTGTCCTCGACCAGCAGGATGACCGGCGCCCGCACGCTGCCCGCAGTCGGCGAGCCAGCGTTGCCGGCGTTCTGGATCAGCACGCGATTCCCCGAGACGAGCAGCGGCAGGCCTGGACCGCGCGGGATGCGGCAAAACTGGCGGCGTAATTCGGCATGGTCGGGGCAGCGGGCAGAAGCCCGGGTTGGAACGAGCCATCAATCTACGGGCCGCAACCGGATCGCGGAAAAATTTCATACCGATGGCGCCAGCCTGCGGACAGACGGCGGACCTCGCATTCACGGAGCGCTGGCGGAGTCGCTAGACTGCCGCGCTTCGCTTTTTCCACTGCTTTCCATGGCTGATGATCTGCGCCGAGGTGCTGTGTTCGCGGTCGCTGCGGCGGCGGCGATGGCGGTGGGCGCCACTTGTGTGAAAGGCGCCTCGGCCACCGTGCCGAGCACGATGATCGTGTTCTTCCGCGCCTTGTTCGGGCTGATGCTGATGCTGCCCTGGCTGATTCGCGGCGGCCGACAGGCCTGGCGTACGAAGCGCATCGACGGCCATGTCTGGCGCTCGGCATTCGGCATCGTCTCGATGTACGGCTATTTCCATGCGCTCAGCCATCTGCCGCTCGCGGAAGCGGTACTGCTGACCTACACGATGCCGCTGTTCGCGCCCTTCATCGGCTGGCTCTGGCTCGGCGAACGGCCGCCGAATTCCGCCCTGCCCGCTGCCCTGATCGGCCTCGCCGGCATCGCCTTGATCGTCAAGCCAGGCACCACCGAACTGACCAGCTCGGCGGCGCTGATCGGTGCGCTGTCCGGCGTCAGTGCCGCTGCCGCGATGATCGGCATCCGCCGGATCAGCAACACCGAGCCGGCGTCGCGGATCGTGTTCTATTTTCTGTTGATGTCGACCGTCATCACCGCCACGCCGCTGCACTGGACCTGGCGGACGCCGACGGCACCGGCCTGGTTATGGCTGCTTGGCGTCGGTGCGTTCGCGACTGGCGGCCAATTGTTGCTGACCCGTGCCTATGGTTCGGCACCGGCGGCGTTCATCGGACCGTTCACCTACACCGCGGTGATCTTCGCCGGCGCGCTCGGCTGGGCGCTGTGGGGTGAAACGCCGGATCTGTGGTCGCTGGCGGGCATCGCGCTGGTGATCGGCTCCTGTCTGCTGACCTTGCTGCCTGGCCGCAGCCGGCGTCGCATCGACGCGCCGACGGAAGTCTGAGATAGCCCCGGCGGTCGCGGACGGGTACTCTGGGCGGTCCCCTTTCGCGGTTTCCGCACCATGTCCAATCACAAGTCCGACCTCATCGTCGAACACGTCTCCGACAAGCTGGTCCGGCTCAAGCGCCGTATCGATGGCGGTTTCAAGCTGAAGGCCGACTGGGCGCCCAGCGGCGATCAGCCGCAAGCGATCGAGAAGCTGGTGGAGAACCTGGAGGATGGTCTGGCGCATCAGACCCTGCTCGGCGTCACCGGCTCGGGCAAGACCTTCACGATCGCCAACGTCATCCAGCGCACCCAGCGGCCAACGATGATCCTGGCGCCGAACAAGACTCTGGCTGGCCAGCTGTACGGCGAGTTCAAGGAGTTCTTTCCCGACAACGCGGTCGAGTATTTCGTCAGCTATTACGACTACTACCAGCCGGAAGCCTATGTGCCGTCGTCCGACACCTTCATCGAGAAGGATTCGGCGATCAACGAGCACATCGAGCAGATGCGACTGAGTGCGACCAAGGCGCTGATGGAACGAAAGGACGCGATCATCGTCGCGTCGGTGTCGGCGATCTACGGCCTCGGCAATCCCGAGGCCTACTTCAATATGGTTCTGCACCTGGTCAAGGGCGACAAGCTCGGCCAGCGCGAGATCATCCGCCGCCTCACTGAAATGCAGTACACGCGTAACGACGTGGCGCTGGCGCGCGGCACTTATCGGGTCCGCGGCGAGATCATCGACATCCATCCGGCGGAATCGGACGAGGAAGCAGTGCGAGTCGAACTGTTCGACGACGAAGTCGACGGCATCAGCTACTTCGATCCACTGACCGGCGAAATCCGCCGACGCGTACCGCGGGCCACGGTCTACGCGAAGAGCCATTACGTGACGCCGAAAGAGCGGACGATGGCGATGAGCGGCGCGATCAAAGACGAGCTTCAGGAGCGGATCAAGTACTTCGCCGATAACGGCAAGCTGCTCGAAGCGCAGCGCATCGAACAGCGCACCAGTTTCGATCTCGAGATGATCCAGGAGATCGGCTACTGCAACGGCATCGAGAACTACTCGCGCTATCTGACCGGCCGCGAACCGGGCGAGCCGCCGCCCTGCCTGCTTGATTATTTGCCGCCGGACGCGCTGGTCGTCATCGACGAAAGCCACGTCACCGTTCCGCAGATCGGCGGCATGTACAAGGGCGACCGCGCCCGCAAGGAAACCCTGGTCGCCTACGGCTTCAGACTGCCGAGCGCGCTCGACAACCGGCCGCTGAAGTTCGAGGAGTTCGAGCGCCTGGTGCCGCAGACGATTTATGTCTCGGCAACACCCGGCCCTTACGAGATGAAGTTGTCAGGCGACGCGATCATCGATCAGGTGGTGCGCCCGACCGGCCTGATCGATCCGGAAGTCGAAGTTCGCCCCGCCGCGTCGCAGGTTGATGACGTGCTCGGCGAGATTCGGATCCGCGTGGCTCAAGGTGACCGTGTGCTGATCACCACCCTGACCAAGCGGATGTCGGAAGACTTGACCGACTATCTGAATGAGCACGGCGTGAAGGTGCGCTACCTGCATTCGGATATCGAAACCGTCGAGCGCGCCGAAATTCTCCGCGACCTGCGTATCGGCGTGTTCGATGTGCTGGTCGGCATCAACCTGTTACGCGAAGGCCTTGATCTGCCCGAGGTGTCGCTGGTCGCGATTCTCGATGCCGACAAGGAAGGCTTCTTGCGTTCGTCTCGTTCGCTGATCCAGACCATCGGCCGCGCCGCCCGCAACCTGAACGGCAAGGCGATCCTGTACGCCGACGTGATCACCAACTCGATGCGGGTAGCGCTCGACGAAACCGATCGCCGTCGCGACAAGCAGATTGCCCACAACCTGGCCAACGGCATCACGCCCACCAGCATCGCCAAGCGCATCAACGATGTAATGAAGATGGGCTACGAAGCGAATGACACGACGCCGTCGCGTCGCGTTGCCGAGAAAGGCACCGATTACGCGCGGATGGCGCCGGAGAAACTCGCGAAGATCATCGCCAAGCTCGAAAAGGAAATGCGCGAAGCGGCGCAGAACCTGGAATTCGAACTGGCCGCGAAGAAACGCGACGAACTCCGGCGGCTCCGCGAGACCGCGCTTGGCGCCCGTTCTGGCTGAACCCGGTCAGTCTCAACTTGGTCGCGAATATGCTTGCAACGTCTGCCTACGTGCTCCTATAATTGCGGACTACGCAGGCGCGTAGCTCAGCTGGTTAGAGCACCACCTTGACATGGTGGGGGTC
>NZ_JAHFRY010000009.1:59426-61240 GCF_023266035.1 Nevskia sp. | reverse complement strand
ATCGGCCACATCGTCGGTCACCACATCGACGTCTGCACGCCTGACGACGGCGACACCGCACCGCGTGGCCAGACGCTGTACTGGTTCGCATTGCACGAGCTGTATGTCAGTTTCGGCATCGGCTTCAAGCTCGAAAACAACTCGCTGAAGAAGCGGGGCCTCAGTTTCTGGAACTGGCGCAACCGGGTCTGGTCCTGGGCACTGGTGCAGGTGCTGTTTCAGACTGCGATCTACCTCGTTGGCGGCTGGCAGGGTGTGGTGCTGACCATCACCGGCATGCTCGCCGCGCGGCTGTGGATCGAGTCGTTCAACTACTTCCAGCACTACGGCCTGATCCGCGTCGAAGGTGCCAGGATCGGTAACCGTCATGTCTGGAATCACATGAGCGAGCTGTCGCGGGTGGTGTCTTTCGAGATCACCAACCACGCCGGCCATCATCAGGATTCCTACATGCCCTACAACAAGCTGGTGCCGCATCAGGATGCGATTCCGATGCCGAGCCTGTTCACCTGCTTCTTCGTGGCCTTGATTCCGCCGCTCTGGCATAACCGCATCATCAAGCCGGCGCTGAAGCGCTGGGACCTCGAATACGCGACTGCCGAAGAACGCGTCCTGGCCCGCGAGCAGAATCGCCGTGCCGGCTGGCCGGACTGGGTTGGAGAGGCCGGCAGCAACGCAGGTCTTGCCAGGACGGCTGGCTGCTGAGTGTCGACCCTGCAGCAGTAGTGCAGGTCATCACGCACCCGGAATACCGGGGCGTCGCTGGAGGAGAACCACGATGAGCCTGACGCAAGCGCCGGCCGGCGAGCTGAAAACGGTCAAGACCTTCTGCCGCATCTGCCTGTCGGTCTGCGGGCTGGAGGTCACCACCGACGGCAAGAAGGTGCATAGCATCCTGCCGGACAGGACGCATCCCTACAGCTGGCGCGACTTCTGCGCCAAGGGTGGGTCGGCGCAGAACCTGAGCGATCATCCCCGTCGACTGCTCAAGCCGATGAAGCGCGTTGGCGAGCGTTACGTGGAGTCGAGCTACGAGGAAGCGATCGCCGACATCGCCGCTAAGCTCAAGGCGATCCGCGACCGGCACGGACCGCATGCGATCGCCACCTACCTCGGCAATCCCGGCGCTCACAACCAGCCCGGCACCCTGGCGCAGAACGGCTTCATGAAAGGTCTTGGCAGCGCCAACGCCTTCTATGTCGGCTCGGTGGATACCAACAACTACCAACTGGTGATGCGCGAGATGTACGGCTCGGACATGGCCGTGCTGATCCCGGACGTCGACCACGCCAAGTGCTTCCTGTTCATCGGCATGAACCCAGCGGTCAGCAACATGGTCTGGCTGGACATCGTGCCGGACGGCTGGAACCGTGTGCTCGCGGCGCAGGCGAAAGGCGCCGACCTGATCATGGTCGATCCCCGCTCGACGCCGAGCACCCGCAAGGCCGATACCCATGTCGTGATCAAGCCGGGCCAGGACTGGGCGCTGCTGCTCGCCATCATCAAGCAGGTGTTCGAGCATGGCTGGGAGCACACGCAGGATTGTGCGGAAGCGGTCGGCATCGACGCGATTCGCGAGATCGCGGCGAGCGCGTCGCTCGACGACCTTTCCTTGCGCTGCGGGGTTGCGCTCGAGCAGATCGGTGACATCGCGCGCCGCTTCGCCACCGCCGAGACCGCGGTTTGCGTGGCGCGCACCGGCGTGTCGCAGAACCGCAACGGCACGATGGGCGAATGGCTCAGCCATGTGCTGAACCTGATCACCGGCCGGGTCGATCGCAAGGGCGGCCGCTACTTCCACCGCGGCCTGTTCA
>NZ_JAHFRY010000009.1:0-59416 GCF_023266035.1 Nevskia sp. | reverse complement strand
CACCGGTGAAACGCCGCAGCCGCATCGGCAATCACCAGCAGATCGCCGGCGCCTATCCGATGACGATCATGGCCGACGAGATCCTGAGCCCCGGCCAGGACCAGATCCGGGCGATGATCGTCAACTCGGGCAACCCGGTGATCTCCGGTCCCGATGGTGCCCGTCTCGATCAGGCTTTCGAGCAGCTCGACCTGCTGGTCGCCATCGACTTCTTCCAGCGCGAAAGCCATCGCCACGCGCACTGGCTGATTCCCGGCTCGCACTTCCTCGAACGCGAAGAGCTGTATGCATTGTTCAGCGGCTTCATGGATCGCCCGTTCACGCAGTTGGGGCAGAAGGTCGTCGAGCTGCCTGGCGAGGTTCGCAGCGAATGGGATTTCTTCCTCGACCTGGCGCTGAAGATGGACGTGCCCTTTCTCGGCATTCCAGGCATGAACGGCATCGTCCGCGCCAGCCGCTGGGTTGCCCGCCGCACCGGCAACCCACACCATGCCTTCAATGTACGCTGGATCTGGGCTTTCCTGATCAAAGCGTTCACACCGCTGAAGTGGAAGGATCTGGTCAGCAGCCCGCAGGGCATCAGCTACGGCGAGCGGCGTTATGGCGATTTCCGAGCCGCCCTGCAGACGCCGGACAAGCGCATCCATGCCGCGCCACCGGCCTTCGTCGATGCGCTGCGTCAGCGCCTTGCCGAAGCACCGCCGGCCCTTGATCCGGAGTTTCCGTTCCGGATCGTCAATCAGCGCCGCGTGAGCATGATGAACAGCTGGCTGGTCGAGTCGGTCAAGCGCAAGCAGGCGCACGGCGAGTATGTGGAGATCCATCCCGACGACGCCCGAGCACTGAATCTGGTCGACGAGCAAGCCGTGCGCCTGTCCTCGCGCACCGGCAGCGTCGTTGCCAAGCTGCGGCTGTCGGCTGAAGTCTCCCGAGGCGTGGTCTGCCTGGAGCATGGCTGGGGCTCACGCGTGTTCGACCCGATGAACAACGGGGAGGCGCTGGTGCAGGGCGTCAACCGCAACCTGCTGATCGCCAGCGATGGCGCTGACGAACTCTCCGGCATGCCCAATCTCAATGGCACCGCAGTCGCCTTGCGGGCGGCCTGAACCCAACGATCCACAAGACCAATCCTCATGCTGATTCACCGAGCCGTTTACGAAGAAGAGCACAGCCTGTTCCGCGATGCCGTGCGCGGCTTCATCAAGGCGGAGGTGCTGCCGCACTTCACCGCCTGGGAGGAGGCCGGCATGGTCGAGCGCCGCTTCTGGCAGCGGGCCGGCGAGGCCGGCATTCTCTGCCCGCAGATCGCAGACAGCCACGGCGGCGCCGGCGGCAATTTCAAGCACAACGCCGTGGTGATCGAGGAGTTCGCCTACGCCGGCCTCGCCGGGCCGTTGTCCGATCTCACCGTGCACAGCGACGTCGGCGCCAGCTACATCGAAGATCTCGGCAACGAGGAGCAGAAGCAGCACTGGCTGCCACGATTGGCCAGCGGCGAGACGGTTTGCGCGGTGGCGATGACCGAGCCTGGCACCGGCAGCGACCTGCAAGCGGTGCGCACGCGCGCCACGCCAACAGAAGCCGGCTTCCGCATCAGCGGCAACAAGACCTTCGTCTCCAACGGCCAGCACTGCGATCTGGTGATCGTCGTTGCCCGCACTTCGGACGCGCCGGGGGCCAAGAGCATCAGCCTGATCCTGGTCGAGGCCGAACGCGCTGGCTTCAATCGCGGCCGCAAGCTGGACAAGCTCGGCCAGCTGTCCGCCGATACGTCCGAACTGTTCCTCGAAGACATCGAGGTGCCGCGCGGCAACCTGCTCGGCCGTGAAGGCGCCGGCTTCGCTTCGCTGATGCAGCAGTTGCCGCAGGAGCGCCTGGCGATCGCGCTGACCTCGATGGCCGCAGCCCAGCGGGCTTTCGACATCACCGTCGACTACGTGCGCAACCGCAAGGCCTTCGGCCAGGCGATCGGCGATTTCCAGAATACCCGCTACAAGCTTGCCGACCTGAAGACCGAACTGAGCGTCGGCTGGGCTTTCGTCGACCAATGCCTCGACAAGCATGTGCGCCGGCAACTCGATTCGACCCAGGCCTCGATCGCCAAGCTCTGGTGCAGCGAGATGCAAGGACGTCTGGT
The DNA here is from genome assembly GCF_023266035.1 of Nevskia sp. GTDB lineage: Bacteria > Pseudomonadota > Gammaproteobacteria > Nevskiales > Nevskiaceae > Nevskia. The sequence continues at coordinate 57,279 of NZ_JAHFRY010000009.1, read as the reverse complement.
CGATCAGTGCCTGCAGTTCTTCGGCGGCTACGGCTTCATGCGCGAATACGAAATCTGCCGCCTGTATGCCGATGCGAGAGTCCAGCGCATCTACGGCGGCACCTCGGAAATCATGCGCGAGCTGATCAGCCGTTCGCTGGCTGCTTGATCTCAGCGCCAAACACGTACTAGGAGTAGCGTCGATGTGGTTGCATGCCGAAGTCCTCACCGTGGCAGACATTCCCCGATACTGGGGCGGGCAGACGCCGGATCGGATCGCGCTGATCGATCAGCAGGGAACGGCCACGTTCGCGCAACTCGATAGCGCCAGCAGCCGAGTTGCCAATGCGCTGATCGGCCATGGTGTTCCCGCGCGCAGCAACATCGGTTTTCTCGGCAAGAATTCCGCGCGATATTTCGAACTGCTGTTCGGCGTTGCCAAGGCCGGCTGCGCGATGGCGGCGTTGAACTGGCGTCTGGCGATTGCCGAACTGGTGCCGATCATCGAGGACGCGCAATGTCCGCTGGTGTTCGTCGATCGCGAGTTCGTGTCGGTCGTCGAGACCATCGCCCGACAATGCGCGCAGCCGTTCGAAATTGTGGTCTTCGATTCGAACTCGAGCGATCCCCAGGCACTGGATGCCTGGCTGGCAGCGGTCGATGACGCCGATCCGCAGTTGCGCATTCATCCACTCGATACTGCGGTGCTGATCTATACCTCGGGCACCACCGGCAAGCCGAAGGGCGTCGAGCTGACCCATCGTGCCTTCGATGCCATGCGCCTTTGCGAGCATCTGTCAGGTGCCTACGACTGGCGCCCCGGCGACATGATGCTGACCGTGATGCCGGTGTTCCATCTGGTCGGCACTGGGCTGTCGCTGCAGGCGCTGTACAACGGCGCGGGCATCACCATCCTGCCGATGCTGGACCCCGGCAAGGCGCTGGCGCTGATCCAGCGTGACCGTCCGACGATCTGCGCGCTGGTGCCGACGGCGATCCAGATGCTGATCGACCATCCGGACGCAAAGACCACGGATTTCTCCTCGTTGCGTCTGATGATGTATGCCGGTGCGCCGATTACCGCCGCGCTGCTGCGCCGGGCGCTGGTCGAGACCGGCTGCCAGTTCATGCAGTTCTACGGTGCTTCGGAATCGCTGGGCCCGCTGACCTTGCTGCGTCCTGATCAGCATGACCCGGATGATGAACCCAAGCTGCGTTCCTGCGGCAAGCCATTGCCCGAGATCGAGATCCGCATCCGCGATCCGGACGGCTACGATCTGCCGGACGGCCAGCCCGGGGAGCTGTGGATACGCGGCCCGACGATCTTCCGCAGCTACTGGCGTCAGCCCGAGGCGACGGCGGCCGTGCTCAAGGACGGCTGGTATCGCACCGGCGACGCCGGCTACCGTGATGCAGAGGGCTTCATCTATCTCGTCGATCGGGTCAAGGACATGATCGTGACCGGCGGCGAGAACGTCTACTCGGCCGAAGTCGAACAGGCACTGGCCAGGCATCCCGCCGTGCACTCCTGCGTGGTCATCGGGCTGCCTGATCCGAAGTGGGGTGAAAAGGTCACGGCCGTCATCGTGCTGGCCCCAGACCTGAAGGCAACGGCACAAGAGATCACTGCGCACTGCCGCGAACTATTGGCGGGCTACAAGATTCCGAAATCGGTTTTCTTCACCGATGCCCTGCCTCTGGGCGGCACCGGGAAGATTCTGAAGCGCGCCGTTCGGGAGCAATACCGGCAGGCTTTCGCCGACTAACTGCAGTCCTATCGGGTCAGCCGGCCGATCGCGCTGGCGATGCTTTCCTTCGAGAACGGCTTCTGCAGGATCGGCGTGCCCAGCAGTTCCTGCGGCAAGTCGGCCTTGTCGCCATAGCCGGTGGCAAACACGAAACGAATACCGAGTTCCAGCAGGCGCAGTGCGACCGGGATAGCGGTCTGGTCGCCCAGATTCAGATCGAGCACGGCGATGCTGGGTTGCTCGTCCTCGATCAAGGACAGGGCCTGCTGGACAGTCGAGGCTGACAGCACCCGGTCGGCGCCCAGATCCTTCAGGACCTGCTCGGTATCGAGCGCGATGATGAGACTGTCTTCGACCAGCAGTACCGTCTCGCCCAGCAGCACTTGCTGGTCGTTCGCGGTCATGTCCAAGCGCGACGGGATGGCACTTTTCGTCGAGCTCGGGAAGCGATCGATCGAGATGAATCTTGCGGGAATGCAGAACTTCGCTTCGAGGCCGGTGAGCTTGTAGAAGACTTCCGCGTTGCCGCCGAGATCGTAGGGAATCGAGCGATTGATGATGGTCGAGCCGAAGCCTTGCCGGATAGGCGCCTGAACCGCCGGGCCGCCGCTCTCCCGCCAATCGATGAACAGGTCGCCCGCCGCATCCAGACGCCAGTTCAAATGGACGCGCCCATGCTCGGACAGGCCGCCGTACTTCGAAGCATTGGTCAGCAGCTCGTGCAGCACCAGCGCCAAGGTGGAGTACGCGAGTGGCGACAGCAGGACATCCGGTCCCGAGAACGTGACGTGGTTGAGTTTGCCAATGAAGTAGGCGCCGGTCTCGTTCTCGATCAGTGAATGGAGAGGTGCTGCGCCCCAATGTTGCTGGGTGATCTGATTGTGGGCGCGGGCCAGGGCATTGATCCGGCTGTCGATCTGTTCGACGTAATCGTCGAAATTCGCCGCACTTCCCTTGGTGCGTCGAACCAGGCCGCCGATCAGGCTCAGGATGTTGCGTACCCGGTGATTCAGTTCGGCAATCAGCAGATCCTGCCGGCTGGACGCCAGCTGCCGCTCGGCATTGGTTTCCTCGGAAAAGCGCAGCACGACTTCGATCAGGGTCGTGCGCAGCATCTCTGCCGCATTGGTCTCCTGAGCGCTGAAAGGTCTGGAACGGCCCTTCACCAATTCCGACCAGGCCTCGAAGCTCTTGCGTGGCGTGAGGCGCGGGCCGTTGGGACCGAACTCGACAGGCTTGTGCGGATCACCACCCCAGCGCACCGTGCGGATCATTTCCTGACGGAATAGCACGATGTGGTCTCGCGGCGACCGCGAGATAGGCATCGACAGCATGCCCGTCGCAGTGCCTGACCAATGCGCAGCCGCAGGCAGCAGGTCTGCGATCCGATCGGTCGCATAAACCTTGCTGGAGGCCACGCCATTGAGCACCTTGATGATCTGCGCGAACTCCGATTCGCTGGGCGCAAGGCCGGCGAGTGCCACGCGACCATTGATCGACACGCCCATGCCGTCGGATTCGATCGCGCGATTCAGCGTATCGCCGAGCCAGCCGGGATCTTCGAGCAGCTTGGAATCGCTGGCGAGCGCACCGAGCAGGCTGCTCGAGACTTCGCGCGTCCTCGCCTGGAACTCGCTCATCAGCTGACGTTCGCGGCTTTCCAGCTTCATCGCGAACATCTGCCCGAACAGCTCGGCCAGCGAGCGCCGTTCAAGGCCCGGCAAGCGCGGTGCGTAGTGATGGCAGGCGAACAAGCCCCACAGCTTGCCGTCGATGACGATGGAAATGGACAGCGACGCGCCCACGCCCATATTGGTCAGATACTCGATATGGATGGGCGACACGGCACGCGTGACGGCCAGCGACAGATCGAGCGGCGCGCCGTTTTCGTCCAGCTGCGGAACGATTGCCACCGGTTTTGCCCGGACATCGGCAATCACCCGAAACAGGTTGCGGATATAGAGCGCCCGGGCCTGGGCCGGAATATCGGACGCCGGATAGTGCATTCCCAGAAAGCTGCCGATGCCGCTGCGCGCGGACTCGGCGACCACATGGCCGGCTTCGCTCTCGTCGAAGCGATAGACCATGACCCGGTCGAAGCCGGTGAGCACGCGTACCTGACGGGCGCCTTCCCGGAAGAAATCGGTCAGGCCTCTGGCGCCATCGAGACGCGACATCATGCTGCGCAAGGTGCCGGTCAGACTGATCGAATCGTTGCTGGCGGGCTCGACTTCAAAGATGAACTGGCCGTTGGACATATGAATCGCCAGGTCGAACGGGCGTTCATCGTCGAACAGCGGCAGCTTGAAGATGCGTTCGACGACGTCCGCGGTCACCAGATTGAACATCCGGTTGCGGATGGTGTGGACCGCCTCGGCCGCGAATACCCCGACGATGTGCCTGCCGATGAGCGCTTCCGGCGCCAGGCCGAGCAGCAACTCGCTGTTGGCAGAGACCCGGACGATGTTCCAGTCCGAGGAGAGCACGATCAGGAAACCGAACGGCTGGATCGCGCCGAGGATGTGAATTGGCTCCTGATCGCAGTTGCTGAGGTCGACCTTGAAGGACGGATCGGTCATGGCGCTACCGCTTCAGTCTGATTTCCGCGCGCAGCAGTCGGGTGTCCGGTCATGCCATTCATAGGGACTGCGTGGTTCGGAGCGAAATCAGGCCGCGCATCGTAAGCCTTTGAAAATGGGGTTGCAGCGTGCTTTTCCAGGGCACATCGGGCCCGAGACTGCTGGAACGGGCCCACGCATGCGCTTGATGACCAGATGGTGGGATTTCCGGGTTCGAGATCGGTTGGGAATCGCCAGCATGGCGCGCACTTGAACTGGAGCAGCATGCGCAGTGCCCAGTGCGGATCGGCGCTGATCCAGAAAGTGGCGGGTTTTTGAAAACTATCGGCTTTTTTGGGCTTGAATCTCAAAATTGAATGCTGCAGACTCCGGCAGCGCTCGATAACAACTTATAAGAAATATCGACGCCCAAAAAAAACCCCCTGAGTCAGGGGGCAAGGTGCGAGAAAGGCCGAAGCCTTTCTGGAGGAGACATCCGCAGTGCAATTGAGTTTTTCTACTTTTGCACTGCGGTGAATGACTGTTGTTGCGGTGCAGTATAAGCATGGTCGATGGCGCGGTCAAGAAATATGGCCGACCATTTATCGTTGTAAATCAGCCGCTTGTCGCAGACGCACAAAATATTTGACGGAACCGTCAAAAATAATTGATCGCCGGGATCGAATTTCGATCGGCAACTGGGCAGGGGCAGAAATGCCCCTAGCCTTTTGAAATCAAGCGCTTGGCTCTGCATCGGCGCTTATCGTGCCGGGTCTCAGATCTGATAGCACTCCCTAGCCGCGCGGCGGCAGCACCGCATGCACCACGTTGATGAACGCACGCAGCAGCGCGGATTCATCGTCGGCGCGGCGAATCATGCACAGATCGATCTGGGCCTCGGTTACTTCCAGTGGCACGTAGACGACACCGGGCAGGCGCAGGGTCAGCGCCGAATCGCTGGCCAGGGTCAGCCCGAAGCCGGATGACACCAGCGCGATCGCGGTGACCACGTCGTCCACTTCCTGAACAATCTGCGGCGTCAGGTGGCGGCTGTGGAACATGCTCAAGACCTGATCGATGAAGCTCGGTCGCGAGGTGCGTGGATAGACGATCAGCGGCTGGTCGGCGAGATCATCGAAGTTCAGGCGCTCGCGTTTCGCGAATGGATGCGCTTCGTGCACGGCCACGTTCAGCTGCTCGTGCAGCACCACATCCCAGAGCAGGCCGACCTCCTCGACGAAGAAACGATTGAAGCCGACGGTCAGCCGCCGCTCGCGCAGCGCCCGGATCTGCCCGGCGCGGTCGAGGTTGTGCAGCACGATGTCGACTTTCGGATAGGCCAGCCGGAACGCCTGGATCACCCGCGGAATCGCATCGAACACCGCGGAGCCGAATACCCCGATATCGAGTCTGCCGAGCTGCCCCTGGGCGGCCATCTGGGTGCGGTCGATCGCCTGCTCGGCGAGCGCCAGCAGGTTGCGCGCTTCTTCGTAGAACACCGCACCGGCGGCGGTCAGTTCGACGCCACGCGGCTGCCGCTCGAGCAGGGAAACGCCGAGCAATTCCTCCAGCTGCTGCACCTGACGGGTCAGCGGCGGCTGCGAAACGTGCAGCCGCTGAGCCGCCGCGCGAAAGCTTTTCGACTCGACGACAGCCGTGAAGTAACGCAGGTGCCGGAACTCGATGGGGCCGAATTTCATGCGAAAAGTGATTCACGCGGCTCGGGCTTGAGCGGCGGAACGATACCGCTCAGGTATCGCAACGGCAAACCAAAAGTAATGGACGGTATAGGTCGAACGGCCTACCTTTTCGATCACGCGCAGTACTCGCTGCGCCAGCTAGACGATGTCCGTACAACGCCCGCAGAGGCGCTGGCGCATGACGAGGAGAGAGCCTGATGCAGCATCGCATCACCATCGAAGGCAGCAGTGCCGAATTCGCCTGTCGCGGCGATCAGTCGGTGCTCGACGCGATGGCGGGGCGCAGCAATGCCTCGATCGCGATCGGCTGCCGCAGCGGTGGTTGTGGCGTCTGTCGCGTGCAGGTGCTGTCCGGCAGCTACGAGCTGGGCGTGATGAGCATCGACGAAGTCACCCATGAATGCCGCAGCAAGGCGATCGTGCTCGCCTGCCGTCTGACACCCACCAGCGATCTCCATCTCCGCGCACTTGGCAAGCGCGTCAACCGCTGCGCGCAGCTGAGCACGGCGGAGTTGATCCGCAGCCTGACGACACGCAGCAGCAGTCAGCCGTCATCCACCGGAACGCCGTCATGAGCACGCCCTTGTCCGTGGCCCGTCCGGTCATTCATCACGCGGCGGCGATGCGGGTGGCCGCGGCTGCTGTCGCCAAGGCCGAAGCGCTGGGCATCCATGTCTGCGTCGCCGTCGTCGATAGCACGGCGCGCCTGGTCGCCTATCTGCGGATGCCCAATGCCTTCCTGATCTCGGACGAGGTCAGCCTCGCCAAGGCGAAGAGCGTGGCTTCGGCAGCCGGCTTGCCGGCTGAAGTCGTCGAAGGCGCTTTTGCCGCCGAACGTCCGCAGGTACGCGAAGGCCTCCTCAACATTGCCGGTTTCACCTTGATCCGTGGCGCGCTGCCGCTGCGTGACGATGAGCTGGTGATCGGCTCCGTCGGTGTTTCCGGCGGCTCTGAAGCGCAGGACGTTCTGTGCGCCGAAGCCGCTGTCGCAGCACTCCATTCCTGAACGCGAAGACTCCACTCATGGCCAACGATCCCTCCGCTGCTGGCGCGCCACCTGACGCCGTCGCCGCACTGAAAAGCTTCAAGCACTTCATCAACGGCGAGTTCGTCGACAGCCGCAGCGGCAAGTCGTTCGAGAAGCGTTCGCCGGCGGACAACGCGCTGATCGGCCACGTGCAGGAAGGCGGCCAGCCCGAGATCGATGCCGCCGTCGCCGCTGCCAAGGCGGCGATGGAAGGCCCGTGGGGCCGCATGAGCATCGATGAGCGCGCGGCGCTGCTGCACAAGGTTGCCGACGAAATCACGCGCAGATTCGGCGATTTCGTCGCCGCCGAAATGGCCGACACCGGCCAGCCGAAATCGATGATGGAGCACGCCTTCATCCCGCGTGGTGCGGCCAACTTCAAAATCTTTGCCGACGTGGTCAAGAACGTCGCCACCGAAAGCTTCATGACGCCGACGCCGGACGGCGCGGGCGCCTTGAACTACGCGCTGCGCGTACCGAAAGGCGTGATCGGCGTGATCTGCCCATGGAACGCGCCGCTGCTGCTGATGACCTGGAAGGTCGGCCCGGCCATGGCCTGCGGCAACGCGGTGATCGTCAAGCCGTCCGAGGAAACGCCGGGCACGGCGACTCTGCTCGGTGAAGTGATGAACGCGGTCGGCGTGCCGAAGGGCGCCTACAACGTCGTTCACGGCCTCGGGCCGAACTCTGCTGGCGAATTCCTCACCAGGCATGAAGGCGTTGCCGCGATCACCTTCACCGGCGAAACCCGCACCGGTGCCGCGATCATCAAGAACACCGCGGATGGCATACGCGATGTGTCCTTCGAGCTTGGTGGCAAGAACGCCGGCCTGATCTTCGCGGACTGCGATTTCGATGCCGCGATCGAAGGCACGATGCGTTCGGTGTTCCTGAACTGCGGCCAGGTCTGCCTCGGCACCGAACGGCTGTACGTCGAGCGGCCGATCTTCGACAAGTTCGTGGTCGCCCTGAAAGCCAGGGCCGAAGCGCTGAAGCTCGGCGCGCCCATCGATGCGGGCGTGACCCTGGGCCCGCTGATCTCGAAAGAACACCAGGGCAAGGTGCTGTCGTACTACGCCAAGGCCAAGGCCGAAGGCGCGACCATCGTCACCGGCGGCGGCGTGCCGGAGATGCCGGGCGCGCTGGCCAACGGTTCCTGGGTGCAGCCGACGATCTGGACCGGCCTGCCGGAAACCGCGAGCGTGATCCGCGAAGAGATCTTCGGACCCTGCTGCCACATCACGCCGTTCGATGACGAGGCCGACGCGATCCGCATGGCCAACGACACGAAGTACGGCCTGTCGACGGCGATCTGGACCAGCAACCTGTCCCGTGCCCATCGTGTCGCGGCCAAGGTCGAAGTAGGCATCACCTGGATCAACAGCTGGTTCCTGCGCGATCTGCGCACGCCGTTCGGCGGCAGCAAGCAATCCGGCATCGGCCGCGAAGGCGGCGTCCATTCGCTGGAGTTCTACACCGAGCTGCGCAATGTCTGCGTCAAGTTGTAGGGCGGGAAAGCGGCCGGCTTTTGGGCCGCGCATCCCGCCGTATTCGATGCCGGAGGGAGCGAATGGAATCCCGCATCCCGCCGGATTGGATGAGTTTAAACGCCGGGTGAACTCAGTCTCATGGCGAGTTCACCGAAGACGGTGGGATGCGCGGTGAAGCCGCTTTCCCACCCTACGAAAGAGAGATGAACATGGACGGCAAGACCGGCTTCACCGACGAACAGGTTCGCCACTACGGCGACGAGCTGTACAACGCGCTGATCACCCGCACCACCGTTGCGCCGCTGCTGGCGCGCGAGCCGCTGATCACCATCGACGATGCTTATCGCATCCAGCAGCGCATGGTCGCGCGGCGCCTCGAAGCCGGTGAGCACATCGTCGGCAAGAAGATCGGCGTCACCTCGAAAGCGGTGCAGGACATGATCGGCGTCACTCGTCCGGACTTCGGCCAGCTGACTTCCGGCATGGCTTTCGTCGAAGGCCAGGAAGTCTCGCTGGCCTGCCTGATCCAGCCGAAGGCGGAAGCCGAAGTGGCCTTCGTGCTCAAGCACGATCTCAACGGCCCGGGCATCACCGCGACCGACGTGATCCGCGCTACGGACTACGTCGTCGCCTGCTTCGAGATCGTCGACAGCCGCATCACCGACTGGAAGATCAAGATTCAGGACACCGTCGCCGACAACGCTTCCTGCGGCGTCTATCTGCTCGGCAAGGCGAAGAAGAAGCCGACCGATCTCGATCTGAACCTCGCCGGCATGGTGCTCGAACGCAACGGTGATCTGTTCTCCACCGCGGCCGGCGCTGCGGTGCAGGGCGGGCCGGTCAATGCCGTCGTGTGGCTGGCCAACACGCTCGGCGCGCTCGGCATTCCGTTCAAGGCCGGCGAAGTGATCCTGTCCGGCTCGCAGTCCTCGCTGATTCCGGTGGTCGCTGGCGATCACATGCGTTGCACCGTCGGCGGCCTCGGCAGCTGCGATATCCGTTTCGTCTGAAGGCCAAGACCATGCTCGACACCACGATCATCAACAAGCTGACCGACCGCGTGCTCAACGCGCAGGATCATGCGACCACCATGACCAAGCTCACCGACGAGTATCCGTCGATGAGCATCGAAGACAGCTATGCGGTGCAGGATGAACTGCGCCGCCGCTGGATCGCCCGCGGCGATCGCTGCGTCGGCCTCAAGGCCGGTCTGACCTCGAAAGCCAAGATGCTGCAGATGGGCGTCGACGAGCCGAGCTTCGGCATCCTGATGGCCAGCTTCTCGCGCCCCGAGAACAGCGCGATCGACATCAAGGAACTGGTGCATCCGCGAGTCGAGGCCGAGATCGCTTTCGTGACCAAGGCCGAACTGAAAGGCGACCTCACCATCGAGCAGGTGCTGGTGGCGACCGACTACATCATCCCGGCCGTCGAAGTCATCGACTCGCGTTACGAGAAGTTCAAGTTCGATCTGGTCAGCGTGATCGCCGACAACGGTTCCTCGTCGCGTTACGTCACCGGTGGCCGGCCGCGCGATCCGCGCGAACTGGATCTGCGCACGATTGGCGTGGTCATCGAGAAGAACGGCGAAATCATGGCGCTCGGTGCCAGCGCCGCCGTGCTGAATCATCCGGCCAATGCCGTGGTGATGCTGGTCAAGCACTTGGCCTCCCGTGGCGAAGTGCTGCCGGCGGGCAGCTATGTGATGACCGGTGGCATCACCGAAGCGATCCCGGTTTCAGCCGGCGACTGCATCACCGCGCGCTTCCAGGACATGGGTTCGGTGTCCTTCCGCTTCGTCTGAGTTTCGCAAGCACACAAGGCCGCAGAGCCGCGATGGAGGAGACTGCAATGTTCGTCAAGAATGCCTGGTACAACGCCGGCTGGGACTACCTGTTCACGCAGAGCCAGAAGAACTCGCTCACCCAGGCCAAGGGTGCGCTGGTGGCTCGCAAGATCGCCGGTGAACGAGTGGTGCTGTATCGCAAGCCGAGTGGTCCGATCGTGGCACTGGAAGACCGCTGCGCGCATCGTCAGGCGGCGCTGTCGCTGGGTCAGAAGGAAGGCGACAACATCCGCTGCATGTACCACGGCCTGCGCTTCGGTCCGGACGGCAAATGCAACGAAGTTCCCGGTCAGGACCACATTCCGCCGCGCGCCTGCGTGCGCGCCTTCCCGGTCGTCGAGCGTGACAACTGGGTCTGGGTCTGGATGGGCGATCCGGCCAAGGCCGATGAAAAGCTGATCCCGCATGCCATCGGCCCGGGCAACCCGGACTGGAACGTCAAGACCTCGCAGATGCACGTCAATGCGAGCTATCGGCTGGAGATCGCCAATCTCGCCGACCTGACCCATCTGGTCTGGGTTCATCGCGACACGCTGGGTGCGCCAGATCCGATGACGCGCGACAAGTACACGCACATCAAGCCGACTTTCACGATGCTGCCGAACGGCATGCGCACCGAATACGTGGTGCGCAAGTCGCCGATCAGCACCTTCCTGTCGCATCTGTTTCCGCCCGGCACGCTGTTCGATCTGCACTTCGACGTCACCCACACGATTCCCTGCACCTGGGTGCTGCATTTCCGCGTGCATATCGCCGACGACCGCGACGAAGGCGCGCCGACCGGCCCGATGATCGCCGACACCTGGACTTCACAGGCGGTGACGCCGAACGATGCCGAATCGGTCGATTACTACTATTCCTGGGGCGCGGCGAAGCACTGCGAATTCCCGGGCCTGTCCGAACTGCTGCGCGACAACCTCGACGACGCGTTCACCGAGGATCGCCAGGTGCTGGAGGCGCAGCACGTCCGGGTCAGCGAGCGGCCGGACTTCCAGACCGTGTCGATCATCCACGACGCCGGTCCTTCGAAAATCCTGCGGCTGCTCGACGAGATGCTGCGTGCCGAAGCCGGCGACAGCGCGACGGCGACCACTACGGCCGCCCACGCCGAACCCGCGATGGCCTGAGGAGACTGCCCCATGAAAGCCCTTCAGAACGTCTGGTATGTCGCTGCGATATCGACCGAAGTCGACGCCACTGCGCTGTTCCACCGCAAGATTCTCGACACCTCCATCCTGATCTACCGGAAACAGGACGGTACGCCGGTCGCGATGCATGACCGTTGTCCGCATCGTTTCGCGCCGTTGCATCTCGGCAAGCGCGTCGGCGACGAAGTGTCCTGCCTCTACCACGCCCTGCGCTTCGACTGCTCCGGCCGCTGCACGCACAACCCGCATGGCACCGGCGCAACGCCGCCGAGTGCGCGCGTGCGCGTCTACCCGCTGCTGGAACGCTATGGCTTCATCTGGATCTGGATGGGCGAGGCCGCTGCAGACGCTTCAAAACTGCCGGACTTCAGTCCGCTCGAGGAAGGCCATCCCAACGCGGTGGCTGCGACCTACATGCACATGAAAGCGAACTACGAGTTGATCACCGACAACGTAATGGACTTGAGCCATATCGATCACGTGCATGGCGAGATCATCACCACCCGCGGCCAGCTGTCGCCGCTGACGCCAAAGCTGAGCGAGACGTCGACCACCGTCACCTCGCGATCCGAGTGGACGCAGCAGCCGCCGCTGATGATCTTTTCGCCGTTCATGCCGGAGCCGCTGGGCCCCGCGCGGCATTACTTCGAGATCACCTGGACGGCGCCGGCCAACATCCAGCTGTCGGTCGGCGCGGTGCAGGACCCGACGAAGAATCTCGATCTCATCGACTGCGTCGGCCAGTACGACCTGCATACCTGTACGCCGGAAAGCGCCGACACCACGCACTACTTCTTCGCGACGCGACGCAATCATCTGGTCGAAGACGGCGAGTACAACAAGGCCAAGATCCAGGCCATGCATGCCGCCTTCGAGACCGAGGACGGACCGGTCATCGAAGCCGTGCACGCCGAGATGGGCACCGATGATTTCTTCGGTCTGCATCCGGTGCTGATCTGCAATGACGCCGGCCCGATCAAGGTCCGACGCCTGCTGCGCAAGATGATCGACGCCGAAGGACAAGTGCCGGCTGCGAGTCGTCGCGTGTATGCGATGTCCGCCGTCGAAAGTCCCTGAATCCACTTCCCGAGAACCCTCATGCCCATCATCCAGTTCAACCTGCTCGAAGGCCGCACGGTCGAGCAGAAACGCAGGCTCGCACAGCGCGTCACCGAGACCGTCGTCGAGGTGCTTGGCGTCAAGCCCGAGAACGTTCGCATCCTGATCCACGAGATGGGCGGCGAGGACTTTTCAGTGGGCGGCGTCACCGCAGCACAGAACGGCAAGATGCCGGCGCCGGCTGCCGTGAACGGCGTCAATGGCCAGTTGCATCGGGAGGCCGCCGCATCATGAAAAAGATCCGTTGTGCCTTGATCGGCTCCGGCAACATCGGCACCGATCTGATCTACAAGATCCAGCGTTCGCCGCTGCTCGAACCGGTGTGGATGGTCGGCATCGATGCGAATTCCGAAGGTCTCAAGATGGCCCGCGACATGGGCCTGAAGACCACGCATGAAGGTGTCGATGGCCTGCTGCCACATGTGCTCGAAGACGGCATCCAGATCGCTTTCGATGCCACCAGCGCCTACGTCCACAAGTCGAACTCGGACAAGCTGACGGCGCTCGGCGTGATGATGATCGATCTGACGCCAGCCGCGATCGGCCCGCTGTGTGTGCCGCCGGTGAATCTCGCCGAGCACGCCGCCAAGGGCGCGATGAACCTCAACATGATTTCCTGCGCCGGCCAGGCGACGATTCCGATCGTCCGCGCCGTGTCGCGCGTACAGGGCGTCAGCTACGCCGAGATCATCGCCAGCGTCGCCTCGAAATCGATCGGCCCCGGCACCCGCGCCAATCTCGACGAGTTCACCTACACGACCTCGAACGCCATCGAAGTCGTAGGCGGCGCGCGCAAGGGCAAGGCGCTGGTGGTGGTCAATCCGGCCGAGCCGCCGATGATGATGCGCAACACCATCTACTGCCTGACCGACGACAAGCCGGACGAGGCCGCCATCCGCGAATCGGTGCAGCAGATGATCGGCGAAGTGCAGAAGTACGTGCCTGGTTATCGCCTGGTCAATGGCCCGGTATTCGATGGCAACAAGGTGGCCGTGTTCATGGAAGTGAAGGGCCTTGGCGACTACCTGCCGACCTACGCCGGCAACCTCGACATCATGACCGCCGCTGCGACGCGTACGGCCGAGATGTTTGCCGAAGGAATTCTCGCGGGACGCATCGAACTGAAGGCAGCCTGATCATGAGCACGACGACCAACGACGGTTTCATCGACTTGAAGGGCCGCAAGGTCCTGATCCACGACATGAGCCTGCGCGATGGCATGCACGCCAAGCGCGAGCAGATTTCCACGGCACAGATGGTCGCGGTTGCTTCGGCGCTCGACGCTGCCGGCGTGCCGCTGATGCAGGTTGCCCATGGCGGCGGCCTCGGTGGCAATTCGCTGCAGCACGGCTTCGCCATGCACTCCAACGAGGAGTACTGGACTGCGGTGATGCCGCACATCAAGCGCTCCAAGGTCTCGGTGCTGCTGATCCCGGGCATGGGCACGATGAAGGAATTGCAGTCGGCCTACGACCACGGCGTGCGCAGCGTCAGCGTGGCGACTCACTGCACGGAGGCCGATACCACGCCGCAGCACATCGCCTATGCCCGCAAGCTGGGCATGGACACCGTCGGCTTCCTGATGATGGCGCACCTGAATACGCCGGAAGGCCTGGCGGTGCAGGGCAAGTTGATGGAGAGCTACGGCGCCGAATGCGTCTATGTCACCGACTCGGCCGGCTACATGCTGCCGGAGGATGTGAAGCGTCGCGTTCGTGCCTTGCGCGATGTACTGAAGCCGGAAACCCAGATCGGCTTCCACGGCCATCACAACCTCGGCATGGGCATCGCCAACTCGATTGCCGCGATCGAGGAAGGTGCTTCGCGCATCGATGCCTCGGTGGCCGGCCTCGGTGCCGGTGCCGGCAACACGCCGCTGGAAGTGTTCGTCGCGGTCTGCGATCGCATGGGCATCGACACCGGTTGCGATCTGTTCAAGCTGATGGACATGGCCGAAGACCTGATCGTGCCGATGATGGATCAGATGGTGCGCGTCGATCGTGCTTCGCTGACCCTAGGCTTCGCCGGCGTCTATTCGACGTTCCTGCTGCATGCCAAGCGGCTCGGTGCCAAGTACGGCTTGCCGGCGCGCGACATCCTGGTCGAACTCGGCAAACGCAAGATGATCGGCGGCCAGGAAGACATGATCGAAGACACGGCACTGACCATGGCGCGCGAGCGCGGTCTGCTCAACGACAAAGCGGCCTGAACGGAATCGAGCCGCGAAGTTTCTTCACCGAATGCAGCAGCCAACGACCGAATCCGGTCAGCGATAAAGCGAGGAGAAAGCATATGTCTATGAGAGGCGTCCTGAGAGTCGGCGAGATCGCGATCCGCGTCACCGACATGAAGAAATCGAAACACCATTACGACCACATCATGGGTCTGCATGAAGTGCTCGAAGACGCCGAAGGCCGCGTCTACTACAAGTGCTGGGACGAGCATGACCATCACTCGATCGTGCTGATTCCCAGCGATCGTCCTGGCATGGATTACTTCGCGTTCAAGGTTTATGACGATGCGACGCTTGATCGTCTCGAACCGAAGATCAAGGCTTTCGGCCTCGAGGTGAAGCACATCGCCGCCGGCGTCTATCCGAAGAGCGGCCGGCGTCTGGAGTTCGTGCTGCCGTCCGGCCATACGATGCAGCTCTATGCGCACAAGGATCAGATCGGCAACACCATGGGCCTGCACAACCCGGGTGTCGTGCCGGACGACGGCGTCGTCCGCGGCTTCAACATCAACCGTCTCGATCACCTGCTGCTCGGCGGCCACAACCTCGATGAGTGCGTGCAGCTGTTCACCGAAGTGTTCGAGTTCGATCTGTCCGAGAAGCTCATCCATCACGAAGCGAAGATTTCGCTGGCCGTGTTCCTCAGCTGCTCGACCACGCCGCATGACATCGCGTTTGTCCTGCAGCCGGAAAAGAACAAGTTCCACCACGCTTCGTTCCTGCTCGAATCGGCGCATGACGTGGTCAAGGCCGCAGATCGCATCGGCAAGTATCGGGTGCCGGTGGATGTCGGCCCGAACCGTCATGGCATCACGCGCGGCTCGACGATCTATTTCTTCGATCCCAACGGCAACCGCAACGAAGTGTTCTCGGAAGGCTATATCCATTATCCGGACACGCCGACCCTGGTCTGGGACACGACCGAGCTGGGCGCGGCGACTTTCTCGCAGGACTTCACGCCGCGCGAAAGCTTCCTGAATGTGCTGACGTGATGAAGCAGTGGCTAGTGGTCAGTGATCGGTGGTTAGTAGCTCGACGCTGATACCGGTCACTAGCCACTAACCACTAACCACTGACCACTGCATCCCATGAGACAAGAAACCGCCATCGTCGTCGGCGCCACCGGCGCGATGGGCCAGGTCATCGCGCGCCGTCTGGCGGCACGCGGCCTGAAAGTGATCGCCGTCGCTCGCAGTGCCGACAGCGTCGCCGCGCTTGCAGCCGGTCAGCCGAACATCGTCGCCTGCGTCGCCGATATCTCTGCGGATACTTCGATCGCCGCCATCGCGGCGATGATCGACGGCCCAGTGCGGATGCTCGTGCATGGCCCCGGCGTGGCCACTGCTGGCGGCGTGATGAGCGCGCCGACAGCGGCGGTTGTCGATGCCGTCAACATCAAGGTCGGCGGCCTGCTGCGGCTGGTGCGCGCGGCGGACGGTCAACTGCAACGCGGCTCGCGCATCGTCGCGATCGGCGGCCACTACGGCTTCGAACCCACCGCTTATGCCGCCACTGCGGGCGTCGCCAACGCGGCGCTCGCCAACGTCGTCCGCCAGTACTCCTGGGCTTACGGATCGCGCGGCGTGACGGCGCATCTGGTTGCGCCCGGCCCGGCGGATACCGATCGCCTGCGCCGGGTCGCCACTTCCCGCGGCGAACGCGACGGCATCAGCGCCGACGCGGTGCTCGACGAGATGCGTCAGGAATCGGCGATCGGCGCCTTCACCACGGTCGAGCAGATCGCCTGGGCGATCGAACTGCTGCTGGCGCCGGAGGCCGATGCCCTGGCCGGCGGCACCTTGTTCATGGACGCCGGCCGCCGCAAGGGCCTGCCGTAAAGCCTCTGACCGAAGTCGCGGCCCGCGCATCGACCTGTTGATCGCGTCCCCGATCAGCTGCCGCTGAAACTCGCCCGCCAGGCACCCGGCGACACGCCCAGCGCACGCCGGAAATGCTGGCGCAGCGACACTGCCGAGCCGAAGCCGGCGAGTACCGCGATCTGCTCGACGGGATGCTCGGTGGTTTCCAGCAGGCGTTGGCTGAGCGCCAGGCGCTCGGCAGTCAGCCAGTCGATCAAGGTCATGCCGGTACGTTCGCGGAAGCGGCGCGTGAAGGTTCGGCGGCTCATCAGCGCGCGGGCGCTCAGGGAATCGAGATCGTGCGGCTGGTGCAGATGGCCGTGCAGCCAGGTGATCAGCGCATCGAGCCGGGTATCGGCGCCGGTGGTCGGCAGCGGTTGCTCGATGAACTGCGCCTGCCCGCCCTGACGGTGCGGCGGCACCACCAGCCGGCGCGCGACCTTGTTGGCGATCTCGCTGCCGCAGAGGCCGCGCAGCAGATGCAGGCAGCAATCAAGTCCTGCGGCGGTGCCGGCCGAGGTGGTGATCAGGCCATCGTCGAGATAGAGCACGCCGGCATCGACGTCGATGTCCGGATGCTGGCGCGCCAGTTCGGCGGCATAGCCCCAATGCGTGGTCGCGCGGCGGCCTGCGAGCAGGCCGGCGTCGGCAAGCACGCAGGCGCCAAGGCAGAGGCCGACGATCCGTGCGCCGCGGGCATGGGCGGCTTGCAGCGCGTCGAGCAGCGCCTGCGGCGGCCGTTCGGCCGGATCGCGCCAGCTGGGCACGATGATCAGGCCGGCGTCATCCAACGCCTCCAGACCGTGGTCGACGCTCAAGGAGAAGCCGGCCGTGGTCCGCAGCGGCCCGGGCTCCGAGGCGCAGACCTTGAACTCGAAGTGAGTGAGGCCCGGATGTTCCTCGCCGAACACGGCGCAGGGCACGGCGAGATGGAAGGGGCTGATGCGATCGAAGGCGACGACGACAACGATCGGCAGCGGTCGGGACAGGTTAGGGGCAGGCATGGCCCGATGCTATCGGCTTTTGTCGTTCGGGCCACTGACGGTAGCAAGCCTGCAGTCTCGATAATCGCTTTCAGCCACTGCTCCGGACGCATAGCCATGACCGTTGAACTGAACTTCCCGCTGCTCGACGAAATCCTCGGCCAGTGGACCGAACAGCTCGGGCCGGACCTGCTGCCCTATCGCAATCACTGCTCGCGGATGCTCAACTTCTGCTTCGCGCTACAGCCCGGCTGCACGGCCGAAGAGCGTGAGCAGCTGATCATCGCCGCGGCCTTCCATGATCTCGGCATCTGGTCCGACGGCACCATCGACTACCTGCCGCCGTCTGAAGTCCGCGCCCGGGATTACCTCAGTGCACGCGGCAAGACGGAATGGATTCCGCTGGTCGATCGCCTGATCGACGAACACCACAAGCTGCGCGCCTACCAGGACGCGCGCTACCCGCTCGCCGAAGTGTTCCGCAAGGCCGATCTGGTCGACGTGTCGCTGGGCCTGGTTCGTTTCGGCTTGCCCGGTGCGTTCGTCAAGGAGGTCAAGACCCGCTTGCCGAACGAAGGCTTCCACAAGAAGCTGATGAGCCTGGCCGGCGGCTGGTTCAAGCTGCATCCGCTGAGCGCGCCGCCATTCATCAAGTGGTAGCTCAGCCTTGCGGCGGTGCCTTCAGCGGATAGCCAAGCCCGGCGTAGTCCCAGCCCCCGAGTTCCAGCCGCTCGAGACTGGCATCCTGCGGGCTCGCGTAATACGCCCGGATGTCCTGGATCAGGCCGCGTTCGCTGTAGCGGTACCACTCGTCGCCGCGCAGCAGCACGTGCTTGCGGCGCTTGAAGTGCGACCACTCGATCGCGGCGCGGCGTGTCGCGGGATCGACGATCACGTGATCGACGGTCCAGTACGAACCCAAGGTTTCGACCGCCGCCTGCCAGCGTTTGCCGATGGTCAGCGCACCACGAAACGGGCCTTCGTACATGCCGGGCGGAAAGTAGTGCACGCCGTCCGGCTCGAAGTAGGCGGCGATCCGTTCGGCGTCGCCGCTGTTGCAGGCGTCGAAATAGGCGCGGATGTGGGCTTCGATGCCGGCGGCGGTCAGTGTTGCGCAGACAGGCTCATGCATGGTGGTTCTCAACTCAGTGTGTAGTCCTGCGGCTCGATCTGCCGCGTGCGCCGCCACAGCTCCAGCCCGGTGAATGGCCAGTTCTGGGTGACCCGGCCCTTGGCGTTCTTGTACCAACTGCTGACCTTCGAATAGCCCCAGGCGCGCAGCCCGTTCGCTTCATCGATGCGCTCGTTGTACTGCGCGTAGATCTCCGGCTTCACGTCGATCGCCTTGAGGTTCTTCTCCAGCAGCAACCGCACGCCTTCGAGCACGTAGTTCGCGGCGCACTCGGAGATGTAGATGATGCTGGCACCGTGCAGCACCAGATTGGTGTTCGGGCCATACAGGCAGAACAGATTCGGGAAGCCGCTGATCGTGGCGCCCAGGTAGGCGCGGGCGTCGCTGTTCCAGACCGTGTGCAGATCATGGCCGCCACGGCCGATCACCTGCATCGGCATCAAGAACTCGGAGGCCTTGAAGCCGGTGCCGTAGATCAGCACGTCGTATTCGTGGTCGACGCCATCGACGGTCCTGATGCCCTTCGGCGTGATCCGCTCAATGCGCGTGGTGATCGCCTTGACGTTGTTGCGCTTCAGGGTCGCGACCCAGGTGCCGTTGTCGCGCGGCAGCCGCTTGGAACCCGGCGGCACCTTCGGCACCAGCAGCGGCCGCAGCTCGGGACGATCGGCGATCTGGAATTCGGCCCAGCCGGTCAGCGCCTGGCGCACGGCATCGTTGGCGGCGGAGATCGCGATCTCGGTCGGCGGATAGCTCGGGTCGACGATCGCGGTATCGAGGAAACCGATCAGCTGCGGCGTGAAGGTGAACAGGCGATGCCACTGGATGTAGTTCGGCAGATTCGCCATCAGCCAGCGCAGGCCGTCCTCGGTCTGTGCGTGCAGATGCGGCGTCGGCAGCAGCCAGGGAATGGTGCGGACGTGGATGTCGAGTTGCGCGGCAACTCGCGCGACATGCGGAATGAACTGCGTGGCGCTGGCGCCGGTGCCGATCACACCGACCCGCTTGCCTTCGAGATTCACCGACGCATCCCAGCGCGCCGAATGGAAGTGCTGGCCGGCGTAGCTGTCGCGGCCTTCGATGTTCGGCCAGCTTGGCCGGTTCAGCTGGCCGACACCGCTGACCACGACGTTCGCCTGCGCCGTCTCCTCTCCGTTCGGGCCACGCAGCTTGATCGTCCATTGCGCCGTGGCCTCGTCCCAGGTCGTCGCAAGCACTTCGCGGTTCAGGCGAATGTGCTCGCGCAAGCCAAGCAGGCTTGCGCAGTCCTTGAGATAAGCCAGCACCTCGTCGCGGGCGCCGAAGTATTCCGGCCAGATGCGCTGCGCGAAGGTGTAGCTGTAGATGAAGCTGTTGATGTCGACGCGGCAGCCGGGATAGCTGTTCTCGAGCCAGGTGCCGCCGACGTCGCCGTTCTTCTCGTAGATGGTGAACGGCACGCCAGCCTGTTTCAGGCGATGCGCTGTCAGCAGGCCGCTTTCGCCAGCGCCGACGATGACCACATGGAACCTGCGGTCCGGCGCGAGCTGAGCTTTCGTCCACGCCGGCCGCTGCGGATCGTCCTCGCCGAACACGATCTGCTCGTTGAGCAAACGCTGCAGCGGCTCGGCGTCCTTGCCGCAGATCCAGACCAGCACCGCCTGCATGAAGTCGTAGCCGGGACGGCCCGGCACCGGCTTGCCGCTGTCGCGGAACTTGCGCAGCACCTCGAAGCACTGCGCGCGGCCTGCGGCTTCCTGGTCTTCGGAAAGCTGGCTGGCATAGGTCGCCAACTGATAGGTCGGCGTCCACTCCGGTTTCAGCAGCGAGGCATCGCCGGACAGATGCGCGGCGGTCATCACCAGCACCGGAAACTCGCCGGCGCTGCAGTAGTGACGTAGCGCGTCGTCGCCAGCCGTCAGGCGAGTGACGTCAGGTGCAACGGTGGCGCCCGCAGCGGTGGTTTGCACAGTCATCAGGTCTCCTCGAACCGTTCGTTCGCGAAGCTCTGCCGGCTTCGTCGTTGTTCATCGAGTGTGCAGAGCGGGCGTTGCTCCGTT
This sequence comes from Nevskia sp., assembly GCF_023266035.1. GTDB lineage: Bacteria > Pseudomonadota > Gammaproteobacteria > Nevskiales > Nevskiaceae > Nevskia. Next base: position 36,418 of record NZ_JAHFRY010000009.1, on the reverse strand, counting down.
AAGCCCGGGCCAGCCCGCGTTCAGATCTTCTTGAACAAGGGGCTGCGCACCTGCTGGGCATCGGCCGCCGACAGGAACTTCTCCTGGTAGATGTCGCGCTCGAACAGCCGGCCCTGCATCAAGGTGGTGATGCAGGCGTCAATCATCAGCGGCGGGCCGCAGAGATAGGCCTTGTGACCGCGGAAGTCATTGTCGAAATGGGCCTTCGCCGCATCGTGGATGAAGCCGTGGAAGCCGGACCAGTCGCTGCTGTCCGGCTCGTTCGACAGCGCCGGCACATAGGTGAAGTTAGGGTACTTCTCCGCGAGCGCCTTGAACTCCTCGTGGTAGTACAGCTCGGCCATCGAACGCTGGCCGTAGACCAGGGTGATCGGCTGATCGCTGTCGGCTTCGAGCAGATCGAGAATCATGCTGCGCGGGCTCGACAGGCCCGAGCCGCCGGCCATGAACAGGCTCGGGCTGCTCGCCGACTTGCGCACGAAGAAGCGGCCATACGGCCCGGCGATCTTGACTCGATCACCGACCTGCAATTGCTGATGCAGCCAGGCGGTGCCGACACCACCGGGGACGATGCGCACGTTCAGCTCGATCTCGTTGCCGGTAGCCGGCGGATTGGCCAATGAGAACGGCCGCGAAAAACCGAGATCGCCGATCGTCACGTTGACGTACTGGCCAGCCTGGAAATGCATCGCTACATCGAGCTGCACCCAGATGCCCTTGATCGTCGGCGTCAGGTCTTCGATGCGGCTGATGCTGCCTTCGAAGTCGCGCACCGGAATGATCTCGGCATCCGGCTCTTCGTCGATATCGGCTTCGATGGTGACGTCGGATTGCAAGGTGGCGCAGCAGGCCAGGGTCTTCTTCTCGTCGCGTTCGAAATCCATCAGCGCGAACGGCGAGGCATCGCCGTGCTCGACCTCGCCATCGACCACCTGCACCTTGCAGGTCGCGCACAGGCCATGACAGCAGGCGTGCGGCAGCCAGATACCGGCGCGCAGGCAGGCGTCGAGGATGGTTTGCTCGTCTTCGACCGAAATGGTCTGGCCGAGCGGTTCTATGGTGAGTTCGTAGCTCATCTTGTCTGGCGTTTAATGTTTCTAATGGAGTCGTAGGGCGGCCCGCGGCCGCCGCCACGGCGCAAATGAATCGGGACATGGCGGGCGTGGCCCGCCCTACGAATCAGCAGACCGCATTGCCATTAACGCCAGCAAGCCCCGGCGTGCTGAAGCTGATCGTGGTCTTGTGGCCGATGCCGTTGTCGACCAGCGACTTCGCCGGGTCCGGCTTGAACGGGCCTTTCGAAGTCTTCCATTCGACCTGGCTCCAGTCGATCTGCTTGAAGTTCGGATGGGCGCCGAAGATGCCCGGCAGCACGCCTTCGATCAGCGTGCCGAACGGCATCGTCGGCGGCAGCGGCACGCACATCGGCCAGGCGAACATCAGGTGCTTTTCCCAATGGATGTTGACGATCTGGTTGCCGCGAAACTTGTCGACGCTGTCCTTGAAATCGCCGTGGTAGTCCGGCGTGATGGCCTTGATGGGCATGCTTGTTTCCTCGTTATTGGGTAGTCAGTTCAGGCCGTCGCAGCCCGCGCCGCGATCTCCGTCGCCCGCCGCACACTCGCCGGCACGCCGCCGATGCCCCAGCGATCCGGGTGCACTTCGTCGATCTGCAGGCGGATGCGCTCGGCATTGGCGCCGAGCACTTTGGCGACGACCGCCGTCATCTCGGCGATCAGCTGGTGATGCTGTTCCACCGGCCGGCCCTGCAGCAGCACCATGCGGATGAATGGCATCTCGATCTCGCTGCGCGCGACGGTCTGCAGCACCTCGTCACCGGGCCGGCCGTCGAGGCCCCAGAGTGCTGGCTCCACTTCGGTGACCCAGACTTCGAGCCTATCCTTCGGTGCGCCGATGATCCGGGCCAGGGTGTTCGAGCACTCCACCACCAGCTGCTTCAGAGTGGCTCGCGGATGGCCTTTCAGGACGATGACATTGCAGACGGGCATGGCGGCTCTCAGATTGCTTTGCGGGCGGCGTCGGATGGATTGCTGGTGTCACGAACGGCATCGGTGTAGGCGCCTTCGTGGATGTTCGCCGGGCGTGAAGTCCACTTCTCCCAGTTGGTCGCATCGGCGCTGCCCTTGAAATCACCGCCATCGACACCGGGCTTGATGCCCATGTAGCGCAGCGCTTCGTACATTGGGTTGAAGCCGGGCGCGGTCGGGTCGACATCGGGCAGGAAGCAGTTGCCCTGATAGATTTGGTGCACCGGCAACCAGGCGTGCACGAACTTCTCCGGCGTGTCGTCGAAGATGTCCTTGCAGCCGTCCGAACACATGTGGAAGGTCTCGCCCTTGTATTCGGTTTCACGCAGGGACAAGGTCGTCGGATCGTCCGGCTCGGTGAACAGGCAAGGCCACTGGCAGACCTGGCAGAGCTGCGGCAGCGTGGTGTTCTTGAATGGCGTGCCGGCCTTTTCCATTTCGCGCCAGTACTCGTAGCGCGGCCGGTAGTACTTGTCGAAAGTGTCCGGATACTTCTCGGACATCCAGTCCATTTCCTCATTGGACGGCAGCCACATCTGGAAGCCGACGGCATCACGGTTGGCGTAGAACACGCTCCACATCTGGTGGGCAACATGGCCCTTCTCGGCGATGGTTTCCGGCGCACGCTTCGGCGGCTTGATGCCGTAGCGGGCGAGATCGGCGAACAGCGCGCCACCGTTCTGCTCGTAATAGATTTCCCAGGCTTCGTTCCAGGCCATGACCCGCTTCGGCAGCATGTAATCCATCATCGTCGCCAGTAGCGACAACAGGCGATAGCCGCGCCAGAACCACTTGTCGATCCACTTCTGGACCAGCGGCACATTGGCCGGATCCTGTTCGAGCAGGAACTTGATCACCTCGATGCCGAGGGTCATGTGCCGCGCTTCATCGCTTTGCGCCGAGAAGCCGAAGCTGACCGTGGCCATGTCGCCGTTGAACGCCGCGCCGGACATCCACGGCATGAACGCGAGGTTGGTCAGCACGTACTCGAACGCGAAGCTGATCGCGACGATGAACTCGAACGGACCGGAAGTGACGGCGTCCTCGAAGAACGATTTCGGAATCGACAGATACCAGGCGCGATCGAACTGGTACGGGAACTCGTTCATGCCGGTGAAGTACTTCGCGTACTGGCTGATCGTGTGGATCTGCGTGGTCGCGTGGCGCAGTTCGTCGAGCGACTGCATCTGCGCGGCGATGCGCGGACCGACGCCCGGGAACTCGCGCGCAAGCATGTTGAAGCCGCGATGCGAGTCGTACTCGAGTTCGGTGATGCCGTTGATGAAGATCTTCAGCGCCTGCACGTAGCGGGCGTCGGTGACGTTGAACTGGCCGTTGTTCTGCTGGAAAGCATCGACGATCGCGTAGAGCTTCCGCTCCTTCTCGCCTTGGTACTTCCAGTAGGCATCCATGGTCAGGCGGAATGGGTCTTCCCATTTCTCCCAATCGTGGATCTTGATGCCTTCGAAGCTGATGTTGCGGAAGATCTCTTCGTGCTTCTCGTAGCTGGGTTCCCAGCCGAGTCCGCGCGTCAGCAGCGCGTAGTTTTCCTTGAGGCTCAGTTTCTTCGCGGGCTTTACGTTGCCTTCAGCGGCCATGGATGTTCTCCTTCAAGCAGACAGATTGTGTTGATTCGAAATGGAGTGATGAAAGAGCGGCTTCAGGCCGTTCTCCACTCGAGCGTGAATTCGTCTTCGGATTCGTCGACATTGCCGGCGATCGAAATCATGTTGATCTGGATTTCCCGCAGGTCGAAGTCGCGGCCCAGATGTTCCTCGACCGAGGCCCGTTTGATCACCAGGCGTCCCGGGCAATCGATCTTGACCATCGCCGGGTATTCGTGGACGACGGCATTCGGGTTGTCCTGCCGGATCGCTTCGATGATCGGCATGGTGTCGTTGTTGGCTTGCAGCGCGATAAAGACCGGCTGGAGCATTTTCTTTTCTGGAGCAGTCATGACGCCTTTCTCGATTGGAGTGGTGTTGCCGTCCCTGGCGTGACAGAAGTCTTGTCCGGGACGGCCGGCCCGGCCATCCGTGGCCGGGCGTGCGGCGACGCAAGTGATGCCATCCGAGGCATCACTTAAGCGCGTCGCCGCACCCGAGCCTTGCCGCCCGGGTATTGAAGGCGGCAACGACGGCAGCAAGCGCGTCCTCGGACTGGTTGCCGAGGGTGCTCTGCGCGATCGGCGCCAGCGCCGTGACCAGGCGATCACGCCAGGTCACGGTCCAGCCGGACAGCAGCGCCTTGTTCTCGGGGTTCTCGGCGGCGGCAGTCTTGATCACCGCGTCGACCCACTTGCCAGTCTCTTCGTACCAGCGCATCAGGTAGTCGGTCAGCGATGACAGTGCCGAACCGTTGCCGGCGGCGATCGCCGAGTCCAGATGCTGGAAGAACAGCGGATAGACCAGCGCATCGGCGACCAGGATCTGAGCGATGAACACCTCGAACCAGTCGCGGGTGACGAACATGCGCTCCACTTCGCGGCGTAAGCCCTGCCAGTCGGCGTGATCGGTCCAGGTGGTCTTCGAGGCGAGCAGCGATTCGCCGCTGTTGCCGTCGATCAGCAGGCCGATGCGCGAGATGTGCTGCGCCATGCCCAGGCGATCCATGGTGTTCATCATCGCTGGCGAAGTGACCGCCGTGCCGTAGGCATAGGCGGCGACGTGGGCGCTGTTGGTGTTCGCACCCCACTCGTAGTGACGCAGCGGCACGATCGCGTGCTCGATCAAGGCGCGGGTATCGGCCGGCAGCGCCCGCAGCAGGTCGCGTTTCTCGACGAAATCCAAGGTGCGATCCAGCGCGTCCTGCTGCTTGGCGCGGGTGGTCGTGTAGTTGCCGTAATAGAACTGGCGCGGGTCTTTCAGCGCATACCAGTCCTTCATCGTGATCGCCGTGCGGCGGACGTCGAACATCTCGCGCTCCGGATCCCAGAGCGGCTTGTAATGGAAGTTGGCCGACGACTGGATGTCGTAGGTCGCCTCCTGATAGCGGCTTGCCGGCTTGTCGCCGAAGCGGCGCTGCAGATGGCCGAAGCTGTTGCTGAGCGGTTTGACGCTCTTGGTCCTGATCTCGACAGTCATGGTCCCTCCTCGCAGATTGGTTTGTTGTTATTCGCTGATGCCGGGCTGGCCGTAACGCCACTTGAGCGCATCGGCATCGATCTGCGCGGCCTGGGCATCGTTTAGGTGGATGACGTGGTTGCTGGCGCAGAACTCGCGGTACGCGGCCATCGGCATGATCAGTTCGCAGGCCAGCGAGGGATCGCCGATGGCGAAATCGAAGATCACGAAGCCGTCCGGCCGGTGCTCGCGCAGGCGGACGTAACGTTGCTGGGCGCTGGGATCGGCAGGCCCGGCGGCCCGCTGGGCGTACAGGGAAACGACGGTCATCTCTCTCTCCAGTCTCGCGACGGCCCGCTTTCAGCGGTGCCGGTGATCAGGTCTTGGCCTGACGTCATGACTGTGAGATTGCATCGAGCGTGCCAGTGATCGCGAGCGCTCGCGAGGCGGCTCAGATAAGCACTCAAGCCATTGATTGAAAAACGTTTGATAGCCTGTTGAAGTGGTTCACGCTTTGATCGTATACCTGAGGTTTCAGTCGGACTTTGATGATTTGATCAATTCGACAGCTGCGCAGATGAGAACACTTGATCCAATGGTTTAATCTGATGATCAAATCTGCTGCTCTTCGAGACTACGGCCATGCCTGCATCGCCTCCTGCAGCCGCTGCGAAAAATTCGCCTGGCCAGAGTCCGGGCGCGGCACCGCTGCCGGCGGCGCTGACCTATCCGGACGTTGCCGATCTGCTGGCTCGTATTCGCTTTCAGCCGGAACAGGGCCGCATCTGGCTGGACGACCAGCGCATGTTGCTGTTGCACAGCTCGGCGCTCGGCGTGCTGCGCCGAGAGTTGATCGAAAGCCTCGGCGTTGATCGTGCGCGCGGTCTGCTGACGCGCATCGGCTACAACTCCGGTTCGCACGATGCCGAGCTGTCGCGAAAGCTGCGCGGCAGCGGTGGTGCCGCCAACGCGATCTATGGCGGACCGCAGCTGCACATGCTCGAAGGCACGGTGCGGGTCGAGCCGGTGATGATGGAAGTCGACGAGGAGAAGGGGCATTTTCACGGCGAGTTCTTGTGGCACGGTTCCTCGGAGGCCGAGGAACACATCCGCCTGTACGGCATCGGCAGCGAACCGGCCTGCTGGCAGCAGATCGGCTACGCCTCCGGCTTCATCAGCCGCTTCATGGGCCGGCCGGTGCTGTTCCGCGAAGTGCAGTGCTGCGCACAGGGCGCCAGCCACTGCCGGATCATCGGCAAGCCGGTCGAGGAATGGGACGATGCGGCGGGCGATCTCGCCTTCCTGCGCGCCGATGCGCTGACCGCCGGCCTCGCCGCGTCGGCGCCCACCGATCTCGGCGCGGCCTCACCAATCGGCAGCGCCGCGCAGGACCTGCTCGGCGATACCGACGTGGTCGGCGCCTCGGCCGGCTTCAACGCCGCCTGCCACATGGTCCGCCGGGTCGCCGATACCCAGGCCACGGTGCTGTTTCTCGGCGAAAGCGGCGTCGGCAAGGAAGTGCTGGCGCGCAGCCTGCACCGGGTCAGCCCGCGCGGCGCCGGGCCGTTCATCACCATCAATTGCGCGGCGATTCCGGAAACCCTGATCGAATCAGAACTGTTCGGTGTCGAGCGCGGCGCCTTCACGGGGGCCACCACGGCCCGGCCGGGCCGCTTCGAGCGCGCCCACGGCGGCACGCTGTTTCTCGACGAGATCGGCATCCTCAGCTGGACGGCGCAGGGCAAGCTGCTGCGCGCGCTGCAGGAGCGGGAGATCGAAAGAGTTGGCGGCACGCGGACCCACAAGGTCGACGTGCGGCTGGTCGCGGCGACCAATCTCGATCTCCGCGAGGAGGTTCGCGCCCGGCGCTTCCGCGAGGATCTGTTCTTCCGTCTCAACGTCTTCCCGATCACCGTGCCACCGCTGCGCGAGCGCCGCGAAGACATCCCGATCTTCATGAATCACTTCCTGCGCAAGTTCAATCTGCGCAATGCCCGCAAGGTCACCGGCTTCACGGGGCGGGCGATCGACGCGATGCTCGGCTATGACTGGCCGGGCAACATCCGCGAGCTGGAAAACATCGTCGAGCGCGGCATGATCCTGGCGCCGGAAGGCGGGGCTATCGACGCTTTCCACCTGTTCTCCGGCGGCGAGCAACTGGCCAGCGGCAGCTTGAGCCTCGATCGTGGCGGCAGTCTGCGCAGCGATCAGCAGAAGGCGGCGGCCGAGGCCGCGCCGCTTGTCGAACAGGCGACGCCCGAAGTCCGTACCCGCCGGGTCATTGCCGATCTGCTCGATGCGGTCGGCAATGGAGCGGCCGAGGGCCTGTCGATCGATCGCATCGAAGCGCTGATGATCGAACGTGCCGTGGCGCAGGCCAGCGGCAATCTTTCAGCGGCGGCGCGCCTGCTCGGCATCACCCGGCCGCAGCTCGCCTATCGTCTGAAAGCCGCTCGGCGCGGCGCCACTCCAGAAACCACCAATACATGAACGACAACTCCCGCCTGCACTGGGCGCTGGTCCTGCTGGTGACCGCGGCGCTGATCGCCTCGGCCATCGCACCGTTCGATCGCATGACCTGGGTCATGGAAGTGCTGCCGGTGGTGCTAGTCGCGCCAGTGCTGTGGTTCAGCCGCCGGCGTTTTCCGCTGACCACCTTGCTCTACGTGCTGATCGCCGTGCACGCGCTGGTGCTGATCGGCGGCGGCGCTTACACCTACGCCCGCGTGCCGATCGGCAACTGGGTGCAGGAGGCGTTCGCGCTGTCCCGCAATCCCTACGACAAGCTCGGTCATCTGCTGCAGGGTTTCGTGCCGGCGCTGGCGACGCGCGAGCTGTTGATCCGCCATCGCATCGTCGTCGGCCACGCGTTCATCGTCGGCCTGCTGTCGGTCAGCGTGGCGATGGCGATCAGCGCCATCTACGAGCTGATCGAATGGGCGGCAGCGGTCGCGCTCGGCCAGAACGCCGACGATTTTCTCGGCACCCAGGGCGATCAGTGGGATACCCAGTCCGACATGCTGATGGCGCTGATCGGATCGACCTTGGCGATGCTGCTGCTGGCGCGCTGGCATGACCGAGCGATTCGGCGGCTATCGATCCCGCACTAGGGAATTGCGGAGAGGGTCAGCCGGCCAGTCGCGCCGAGCAACTGCAGTGCGGCCAGCGAGCGATCGTGCTGGCTGGTTGCGAGATTGACGGTGGCGGTCAGCAGTTCGCGCTGGGCGTCGAGCAGATCGAGGGTGGTGCGGGTGCCGACGGCTTGCTCGCGCTGGACGCTGTCCAGCGCCAGTTCGCTGGCCTTGACGGAAGCTTCGTAGGCGGCGATCACCTGCGCCGAGGATTGGTACATCGCCCAGGCTTGGGCGATTGATTCGGTCGAGGCGCGGCGGCTGTCGGCGGCGCGGGCTTCGGCGGCCGAGGCTTCGGCCCTTGCCGCCGAGACACGCGAGGCGACGGCGCCACCGGCGTAGATCGGCAGCGTCGCTTTCAGCTGCACGGACCAGTAGGTCTGGCGGTCATAGGTGAACGTCGAATCGTCGGCGTCGTTGGCTTCGGCTTCGATCGACAGGCGCGGCAGATGGCCGGCCTGTTCGGCACTGATCCGCGACTTCGCGGCGCGGTCCTCGGCATCGGCGGCGCGCACGGCCGGCGTATCGGCCGATACCGCCAGCGCTTCGGCCAACGTCGCCGGCACCAGCGGCTTCGGCCAGTCACCGGGCAGCTGATCCGGCGGTTGGCCGACCACGCGCTCGTAGGCGGCCGCGCTCACCGATTCGGTGGCGCGCGCCCGATACAGGTTGGCACCGGCTTCGGCTAGCCGCGCTTCTGCCTGGGCGACATCGGCCTTGGTCGCTTCGCCGGCATCGAGGCGCTTGCGACTGTCGTCCAGCGCTTGTTGAAGGCGCTGGACATTGGTTTCGTTGAGGCCGATCACGGCGCGGTCCCGCTTCACGTCGAGCCAGGCGCTGGCGGCGGCGAACAGCAGTTGCTGAGCCGTCGCAGCCTCGTTCTGCTCGGCGCCTTCGCGCTTCGAGCGCGCGGCATCGATCTGGGCGCTGACCAGTCCGCCGCTGTACAGCGGCTGGCTGGCGACCAGGCCCCAGCTCAGCGGCTGGCGGGCGCCTGCCTGCGGGAACTGGGCATCGGTATAGAGCCGCGAGCGGCCGCCGATGACGCTGGCATTGACGCTCGGCAGGTAGCCGGCGCGTGCGGCCTCGACTTCCGCGGCGCTGCCGGCGGCGGAGAGATGCGCGGCCGCGAGGCGAGGATCCTGCTGCAGCGCGCGTTCGGCGGCTTCGTGCAGGCTGGTGGCGTTGGCTTGCGCGGCCGTCAACGACAGGAAAACGGTAACCGCGATGCGGTTCAGGACGCGGTTGACTTGGGGGCTGCGGTTCATCTTTCGGATCTTCAAAGGGAATCAGGGCGTCGCGCGCAGCCATGCAGGAACAGGCTGACGACACCGGCAATGTGCTGGGCGGCGTTGCGGCCGGGCAGGAAGGGTTCGAAGCCGAGCAGCGCGCGGTGCTGCGGGTTGGCCTTGACCATCTCGATGAACTGCACGGCGGTGAATTCCGGGTCCGGGCAGACCAGGCGGCCGGCCTCGTGCTGGCGGCGGAAGTAATCGCCGAGCAGCTTGCGTCCGCGCGCCGGCCCGTATTCGTAGAAGCGTTGGGCGAGTGCCGGGAAGCGCGGCATCTCGGCGATCATGATGCGGAACAGCTCGAGCCGCTTGCGGTCGAGAAACATGGTGACAAAGAACTCGGCCAGCGCAGTGAGCGTCGCCTCGATGTCGTCATCGGCCTGCGCCGGCACCTTGAAGCCGCGCATGAACTCGTCGCAGCGCGCGGTGATGATGTCGCCGAACAGGCCTTCCTTGCTGCCGAAATAGCGGTACAGGCTGGCCTTCGAGCCACCGACTCGGCGCATCACTTCCTCGATGCTGGCACCTTCGTAACCGTATTCCAGGAACACGTCGAGCGCTGCCGCAAGCATGGCATCGCGCCGCGCCGTGCCGCGGGCGCCGAGCGCTTGCGGCTCCGCACTGGCCGCCACGGGTAATGGTTTGCGGGCAGCCGCACGCCTGGCTTTGGCAGGCGCGGGTTTCACGACTTCTGGCTTTGCAGGAGGTTTGACTTTCGCCACGTCGGAGGCACAAAATGAAATGTAACGTTCATTACACTATCAGCCGGTTTCCGCTGCTGCAAGCAGCTCGACGACCCGCTCTGCAGGAAGCACCCCGGAAGCACTGACGATGGCCACCACGATCGAACCTCCCGTTTCAGGGCCCGTTTCAGGGCCCACTTCCGGCCCCGTTGCCGATACCAGGGCAGCCAGCACGCCGCGTCGTTTCCTGCGTCTGGCGATCCTGCTGGTCGTCCTGATCGCCGCCGCCGTCTTTGCCTGGCGCTGGTGGACGGTCGGGCGTTTCTTCATCTCGACCGACAACGCTTACCTGCGCGCCGACATCAGCGTGCTGACGCCGAGAGTCGGCGGTGAAATCGTCACCCTGAAGGTGCGCGACAACCAGACCGTCGCCGCCGGTGATCTGCTGCTGGAGATCGACCGTCGTGATTACGCCGCCCGCGTCGACAGCGCTCGCGCCGCCGTTGCCGAAGCGCAGGCGGCACTGGCCGGCAACGGCCAGCAACGCGGCCAGCAGGACGCCGCGATCGCCGAAGCCCGTGCCCAGGTTGCGGCCGCACGCGCCAGTGAAGTGCAGACCCGGGGTGAACTCGATCGCGCCCGCAGCCTGCTGAAGGATGGTGTCGCCACCCGCCAGCGGCTCGACAACGCCGAGGCCGCACATCTGAACGCCGTTGCCTCGGTGGCTCGCGCCGCTGCCGGCGTGCAGGCCGCCGAACGGGCGATGACCACGCTCAGCGACAGCAGTCGCGCCCGGCTCGAAGCGTCGCTGTCGGCGTCCGAAGCACAGCTGAAGCTGGCCGAGATCGATCTCGCCTCCACGTCCATCGTGGCGCCGGTGGCGGGTACGGTTGGCGATCTGTCGGCGCGGCTTGGCGAGCGCGTGCAGCCGGGCCAGCGCCTGCTGTCGCTGGTGCCGCTCGACCAGCTCTATGTCGAAGCCAACTTCAAGGAAACCCAGCTGAACCAGATGCGCATCGGCCAGCCGGTGGAGATCGCGATCGACGCCTTTCCGGACGCCGTGCTGCACGGCCATGTCGACAGCTTCTCGCCGGCCTCGGGTGCCGAATGGGCGCTGCTGCCGGCGCAGAACGCGACCGGCAACTTCACCAAGATCGTCCAGCGGGTGCCGGTGCGTATCGCGCTTGATGACAAGACCGCGCTCGCCGGCCGGCTGCGGCCGGGGCTGTCAGTCGAAGCCAGCGTCGATACGCGAGCTGCGGCTGAAGCTGGCGCGGCCAAGCACTAAGCATCCGAACGTGGCTGCGATATCGCCTACTGCTGCCATGCCGACTGCCGACGAACGGGCGCGCAACCGGCTGGCCTGGTTCGGCTTCATCGCCATGCTGTTCGGCAACTTCATGGCGATTCTGGATATCCAGATCGTCGCTTCGTCGATCAATCAGCTGCAGGCCGGGCTGTCGGCCAGCGCCGACGAAATCCAGTGGGTGCAGACCTCGTATCTGATCGCCGAGGTGATCGCCATTCCGCTGTCCGGCTATCTGTCGCGGCTGCTGTCGACACGGGTCTACTTCGTCATCTCCGCGCTCGGTTTCACCCTCGCCAGCATCGCCTGTGCGACGGCCTGGAACCTGGAATCGATGATCGTGTTCCGGGTCATCCAGGGCTTCCTCGGCGGCGGCATGATCCCGACCACCTCGGCCTCGATGTACCTGATGTTTCCGCCCGCACGGCGCGTGCTGCCGCAGGTGTTGTTCGGCCTGATCGCGACCCTGGCGCCGTCGATCGGGCCGACTGTCGGCGGCTGGCTGACCGAGTCGGCGTCCTGGCACTGGCTGTTCCTGATCAACGTGCTGCCGGGCTTCGCGGTTGCCTACGCCGTATGGCATCTGGTGAAGATCGATCAGCCGCAGCCCGAGTTGCTGAAGGTCATCGATCTGCGCGGCCTGCTGTTCATGGCGGTGTTCCTCGGCTGCTTCGAGTACACGCTCGATGAAGGCCCGCGCAATGACTGGTTCTCGGAGGATTCGGTAGCTGTCTGCGCGGTGCTGGCAGTGCTGGCCGGCATGCTGTTCTTCCATCGCATGTTCACCGCCGAGCATCCGGTGGTTGATCTCCGGGCCTTTGCCGATCGCAACTTCGCGCTCGGCACCGTGCTGGCGATGGCCGTCGGCGTCAGCCTGTACACGCTGATCTATCTGACGCCGCTGTTCCTGGGCCAGGTGCGCGGCTACAACAGCCTGCAGATCGGCCACGTGATGATTGCCCAGGGCGTGGCGATGTTTCTGACCGCGCCGATCGCCGGCCGCCTGTCGAAATTTCTCAGCTTGAAAACCATGCTGGCGATCGGCATCTGCAACGTCAGCATCGGCGCCTGGTTGAACAGCCGGCTGACCGCCGACTGGAGCGTCGTCGAATTCATCGTGCCGCAGATCTTCCGCGGCAGCGGCTTCCTGCTGTGCATGTTCTCGATGACCAATCTCGCGCTCGGCACCCTGCCGATGTCCGAGGTCAAGAACGCCAGCGGCCTGTTCAACGTGATGCGCAACATCGGCGGTGCGCTCGGTCTGGCGCTGATCAACACGCTGATCAACGAACGCAGCTGGCTGCACTGGCAGATGCTTGGCGAATCGGTACGCGCCAGCCATCCGCCGGTGCGCGAGATGTTGGCCGCCGGCCAGACCATCACCGGCAGCGAAGCCGGCGCGATGTCGCTGCTGATGCGGCAGATGCAGCAGCAGGTGGCGGTGATGACTTACGGCGACATGTTCGCCTTGATATCGATGATGATGGCTTCAGTGTTGTTGATACTGCCGTTGATCCGTTCGCCGCGTGCCAATCCTGGCGCCGGGCCGGGCACGGAAGCTGCCGCGAGTGGTCATTGAGACATACGCTAGAGTCTCGACCAATCCAGACCCCTTTTCGCCGTTCCGATGGAGCCGTTCATGTCACTGCCTGCCAAGCTGCGCCACGCCGTACTCGCCCCGCTGCTCGCGGCGGCGCTGATGGCCGTGCTGCCTGCCGCCAACGCCCAATTGCTGCTGAAGGACGGTCAGGGGCTGGCCGGAGCACCGAAAGCGGTGCCCGAGAAAGGCAAGGACGACACCTCGCCGGTCACCGAACTGCCGGAAGTGAAGGTTGAAGGCGAGGTCGACGAACTGACCAAGGGCGATCGCAAGCGCCGCAATCAGGCCAAGCGGCTGCCGGGGCTGGGCACCGAGGAAGAACGCAAGCTTGATCGCCTGGAAAAATTGCAGCAGTGGTACGGCGATCTGCCGAAAGACCCGAACAATCTCAACGAAGATTCGCAGCAGTTTCTGGACACTGCCGTCGAGAACGATGATGCCCGGGGCGTGACCCGTCCCGGTACGCCGAACAGCGTGCCGCGCCGCAATCCGGCGGACTACAAGGATCCGCTGGCCAAGCCCTGATCAGGTCTGCAGCTAAAAACTACTCGCTGCGCTTCCAGCTGACTTCCTGGCCGCCGTCCTGGCGGGCCAGGACCCGGCAGCAGACGAACAGATAGTCCGACAGGCGATTGAGGTATTGCGGTACCAGCGGGCTGATCGTTTCATCGGCATTCAGCGCCCATACCGCGCGCTCGGCACGGCGGGCCACGGCCCGCGCCAGATGTGCCGCGGCGGCGGCCGGATTGCCACCCGGCAGCACGAACTCCTTCAGCGGCGGCAGCGTTTCGTTGAGCGTTTCCAGCTCGCTGTCGATGCGCGCCAGATAGCTTTCCTTGACCAGCTCGAAGCCCGGCATCGACAGCTCGCCGCCGAGATCGAACAGCTCGTGCTGGGTGCGCGCCAGCGGGGTGCGGATGCTGTCCGGCAGCGGCTGCACCAGCATCAGGCCGACGCAGCAGTTGAGCTCATCGACATCGCCCATCGCCTGCACGCGCAGATGGGTCTTCGGCACCCGCTCGCCGCTGGACAGGCCGGTGGTGCCCTTGTCGCCGGTGCGGGTGACGATCTTCGACAGTCTGTTGCCCATGAAGCGGTGTCCAGTGATTGGTGTGCAGTGACGGGAGTTCGGTGCAGCGTCGCATGAGTGAACAGGCCCGGGTTGCTGTAGCGGACCGGGCGCCTGCGAACGGCGAAATGATACCAACACATACGATTGGGCCATCTCTGGCCGTTGGATGCCAGCGCCGCCGCGCCTGCCGGGAGCCGGAGGCGGTTTATCATTCGCCGCCCCGCGTATCTGCGGCCTGCCGGAGTGTTGTGTGACCAGTCCTTATCTCGCTGCGGCGCTGGAAGCCGCCGAAGCCGCAGCAGCGGTGATCCGCATGGCCTATCGCGGCCAGTTCTCCGTCGATTACAAGGCCGATGCGAGCCCGGTGACCGAGGTCGATATCGCCGCCGAAGCGACCATCAAGGCGGTGCTCAAAAGCCACTTTCCGGATCACGGTTTCTACGGCGAAGAGCTTGGCAGAGAAGTCGGCGACAACGAGCATCTGTGGCTGATCGACCCGATCGACGGCACCAAGAGCTTCGTCCGTGGCTATCCGATGTTCTCGACCCAGATCGCGCTGATGCACAAGGGCGAACTGGTGCTCGGCGTGTCCTCGGCGCCGTGCTGGGATGGCGCGCTCGGCGAAGTGATGTTTGCCGAGAAAGGCCAGGGCGCCTGGTGCGACAACCAGCGTCTGCAGGTGTCGTCGACCAACACCTTGGCGAAGACCACCTTGTCCACCGGCAACCTCGCGCGGCTGGCGAAAAGCCCGGCCTGGGCGCGGCTCGGCGAGCTGATCGGACGGGTCCATCGCATTCGCGGCTACGGCGATTTCCTGCACTACCATCTGCTGGCCGGCGGCAAGATCGACGCGATCGTCGAGTCCGACGTCAACATTCTCGACATCGCCGCGCTCAGCGTCATCGTTCATGAGGCTGGCGGCGTGTTCACCGATCTCGAAGGCCAGCCGCTCGGCCTTGACACCACCAGCGTCTGCGCCGCGACGCCCGGTCTGCATCAGCAACTGCTCGACATGCTGCGCTGGACGCCTCCGGCCTGATCCCCATCTTCCCCACCTGGACCTCACCATGAGCTACGACTACAGCGGCAAGACGGTATTCGTTTCCGGCGGCACCAGCGGCATCAATCTCGGCATTGCCCACGGCTTCGCGAAAGCCGGCGCCAAGCTGGCGGTGATGTCGCGCAGCCAGGACAAGGTCGACGCGGCGATCGCCGAGCTGAAAGCCCACGGTGGCGAAGTGATCGGCTTCGCGGCCGACGTGCGTGATTACGCGGCCGTCGATGCGGCGTTCAAGGACACCAGCTTGCGCCTCGGCAACATCGACGTGCTGATCTCCGGCGCCGCCGGCAACTTCCCGTCGCCGGCAATGGGCATCTCGCCGAACGGCTTCAAATCGGTGGTCGACATCGATCTGCTCGGCACCTTCCACGTGGTCCGCGCGGCGTTCCCGTATCTGACCAAGCCGGGCGCCTCGGTGATCAACATCAGTGCCCCGCAGGCCTGGATCGCGCTGGAATTCCAGATGCACGTCTGCGCCGCCAAGGCCGGTGTCGACATGGTCACCCGCGTTGCCGCGATCGAATGGGGCCCTCTGGGCGTGCGGGTCAATTCGATCTCGCCGGGACCGATCGAAGGCACCGAAGGCATGCGCCGCCTGGCGCCGAACGAGCGAGCGACCGAACTGGTCAGGGATAGCGTACCGATGGGCTGCTTCGGCAGCACCGACGACATCGCCCAGGCGGCGATGTGGCTGTCGAGCCCGCTGGCCCGCTATGTCACCGGCGTGGTGCTGCCGGTCGACGGCGGCTGGTCACTCGGCGGCGTCACGGCGATGGGTTCGGGCATCAAGAAAGCGATGGGCGGCTAGCTGCCGACGCCCGCATTCAGATCGCGATTTCCGGCTCGCCTTCCTCGGGAGCCTGGACAACGCCGTCGGTCAGCCAGCAGTCCTTGTACGGGCCGTCGGGCTGCTTGCTGAGCGTGAACACGTAGCGATGGCTGACGCCGGTACGGTCGATCAGCTCGACACCCTGGATCGCCTGCCTGCCTTCGCGGATCAGCGGCGCCAAGGTCGAGCCGCGATGGTTGAGCATGGCCGGATAGGTTTCCCGGATCAGCGCCGCGAAGTGCGCCAGCGGGCCGGTCTGGCTGCGGTTGCCGGGCGAGGCGAAGGCGAACACGATCGCGAAGCCGGCATCGCGCACCGGCTTGTCGACATTGGCCAGCGCCGCCAGTTGCAGCTGCACGACGGCGGCCGGCGACAGCGCCGGGTCGGGGCCGATCTTCAGCTTGGCCTCGTCTGCTGCCGCAGCGCGGCCGGCCAGCATCAGCAGCGCCATGAAAGCCGGAATCATCTGCAGCAGCATCGGTCTCAAAGCCATCTGCAACCTCGTAAACTGACTGCGACAGGTTGCACCGAATATAGCGTGGCCCGAACCGAGAACTCCGAAAGATCATGAATCGCCCCCCAAGCCACCAGAAGTTGTTGCTGAGCTTGTTGACCGCCACTGCCGTCGTTGCCTGTGCGACCTCGCCGCTCGGCCGCAACCAGCTGAAGCTGTATTCGGATTCCGACCTCGACGAGATGGGCGTCACCGCGTTCGCGCAGACCGCCAAGGAAACGCCGGTGACCGCCAATGGCCAGGCCACCACCTACGTCAACTGCGTGGCCAATGCGATCACCCGCGAGGTCGGCGGCGTCTGGGAAGTGAAGGTGTTCGAGTCCAAGGACGTCAACGCCTTCGCGCTGCCCGGCGGCAAGATCGGTGTCTACACCGGGCTGCTGCAGGTGGCCAAGGGACAGGACCAGCTGGCCGCCGTCATCGGCCACGAAGTCGCCCACGTGATCGCCGGCCACTCGAACGAGCGCGTCTCGCAGCAGCAGGTCACCGGCATCGGCCTGAACGTGGCGCAGCTGATCGTTGGCGGTGGTGCCGGTGGTGGTGCCTTGATGTCGGCACTCGGCGCCGGTGCCCAGTACGGCGTGCTGCTGCCGTTCTCGCGTGCCCATGAAAGCGAGGCCGATCTGCTCGGCCTCGACTACATGGCCAAGGCTGGTTTCGACCCGCGCCAGGCCGTGCAGCTCTGGCAGAACATGGCCCAGGCCGGCGGCCAGAAGCCACCGGAATTCGCCTCCAGCCATCCGTCCGACGACACCCGCATTCGCCAGATCGCGGCGCGCTTGCCGCAGGATTTGCCGGTGTATCAGTCGGCGCAGGCTAGCGGTAAGAAGCCTAAGTGCAGTTGATGATCGTGTGTCATGAACAAAGAGCAAGCTCTGGCCGCCATTCGAGAGTCCTTTGCTCGAGGATCACTTACTCCGTGCTCGTGGGCTGACAACCGCGAGCTATACATGACTGAACAATCGCAAAAGCTCATTGATGCGGTTGTTGAGCCAGTGCGAGTCTCAATAGTCGAAGAAACCTTTTCGTATGGCGTGGCAGAAAAGCTAAAACGAATGGAAGTGTTCGCAGTGGCTCGCAGCGAAAATAGCTGGTTGTTGTACGCACCCGAAGCTGGCGTGTTCTCGTTGGCCTTTGGCTTAGCCCCTGATTCGCTCAGAATCTTGGGCTTCGCGTCTGACGATGCCTTGGCTGAATGGCTTGGTTAATGAGCGACTAGCCCGGGTGCAACCCGGCTGCTAAAAGTCCGTCCTGCCCGCGCAGGCGGGAATCCAGTTTTGGCCGTAGCGCGCCGCGTCAGAACTGGATTCCCGCCTGCGCGGGAATGACGATGTTGGCAGTAAGTAGCCCGGGTGCAACCCGGGGCGTAGGCGGCGAATCCCGGATTGCATCCGGGCTACCTATTTGTCTTCGGCTTCTCTCTGCGTCTTTGCGTTCTTTGCGTGAGGCCGCGTTTGCCGTTGCAGCGGGTAGCCAACGAGGCCAGCACCGTCGGCTTAAAACCCTACCTGCAGAACTTAGCCACCAGCCGCCACGAAGTGACAAGCCGCGTACTGCTCGCCATCTACCCGCCGCAGCAGCGGCACGCTCTGCACGCAGGCGTGTTCGGCGAGCGGGCAGCGCGGGTGGAACACGCAGCCCATCGGCGGCTGGGCCGGGTTCGGGGTGTCACCGCCGAGTAGCCGGCGCTTCTTCGGTTTGCTGCCATCGGCTTCGATCACCGGGGCGGCTTCGAGCAGCGCCCGCGTGTACGGGTGGCGGGGCCGGGCGTAGACGTTGTCGGCGCGGCCCTGTTCCATGACCTTGCCGAGGTACATCACCAGCACGCGGTCCGATAGCTGGCGGACCACGGCGAGATCGTGGGCGATGAAGATCATCGCCAGATTGCGTTCGCGGGCCAGCTCGGTGAGCAGGTTGATGATCTGTGCCTGGATCGAGACATCGAGTGCCGAGACCGGCTCGTCGCAGATCAAGAGCTTGGGCTCGACGATCAACGCCCGGGCGATACCGACTCGCTGGCCCTGGCCACCGGACAGCTCGCGCGGCTTGCGATCCGCCAGTTCCGGGCCGAGGCCGACCCGATCGAGCAGCGCCAGCGCCCGGCTGCGCCGGTCGGCGGCGTCGAACTCCGGTCGCAGTGCCTTGAGCGGCTCGGCGACGATGTCGACGATCTTCATCTTCGGGCTCAAGGAAGCGAGCGGGTCCTGGAAGACCAGCTGCACGTCGCGGCGCAGCGGTCGCCAGTCCTTGCGGCTCAGGCCGATCAGTTCGGTGCCGTTGTAGCGGATCGAGCCCGAGGTGGCTTCCTGCAGGCCAACCAGGGTACGGGCCAGGGTCGATTTGCCGCAGCCGGATTCGCCGACGATGCCGAGCGTCTCGCCAGGCTGAAGGTCGAAGTGCAGGTCGTCGATGGCCCGGATGTCGGCCGGGCGACCTCCAGACATGAACCCGGGCAGCAGGCCGCGCCTGGCATAAAGCACGCGCAGGCGGCGGACGGACAGGAGCGGAGCGGTGGCCATGAGAAACGGTGCGCAAGAAAAAGGCCGACTGTTGTCGGCCCTTTCATTTTACGGCTTATGCGGCTCGATCATTCGAGCAGCGAGCGCAGCATCCACGCGGTCTTTTCGTGCAGCTGCAGGCGCTGGGTCAGCAGGTCCGCGGTCGGCTCGTCGCTGGCCTTTTCGGCGAGCGGGAACACCGAACGTGCCGTTTTCGCGCAGGCCTCGTGGCCCTTGACCAGCTTTTTGACCATGTCCATCGCCGCCGGCACGCCTTCGTCTTCGTCGATGCTCGACAGCTTGGCGTACTGGCCGTAGGTGCCCGGCGCCGGGAAGCCCAGCGCGCGAATGCGCTCGGCGACCAGATCCACGGCCAGCGATGATTCGGTGTACTGGCCCATGAACATCAGGTGCAGCGTGTTGAACATCGGCCCGGTGACGTTCCAGTGGAAGTTGTGGGTCTTCAGATACAGCGTGTACTCGTCGGCCAGCAGGCGCGACAGGCCGTGGGCGATCGCGGCACGGTCGGCCTTGCTGATGCCGATGTCGATCGTCGCTTCGCTGGTGGCTGGCGCCAGCTTGGGGGCCTTCGGTTTGGTCTTTTCCTTGCTCATGGGGTTTCCTGTCAGAAGTGGGCGGGTTGGAAAGGTAGCGCTCAGACCGCTGTCGGCGTCGGCGGTTCGGCTGGCTGTAGAGACTAGCTCGCGCTGAGTTTCTGCTTGCGGTAGTAGGTGAAGATGTCGTTGAGATTGCGCCGCGGACGCCAGGAAAAGGTTTCGCGGAACAGGCGGCCGTCGAGGATCACCGGATACTTGAAGTAGTTGACCAGATACGGCGGGAAGAAGGCGTTCCAGTTCAGCACCGAGGCCACCAGTTTCGGCAACGACGGCGGGATCGACAGCACCGGCAGCTTGCGGCAGCCGCACTGGGTCACTGCTTCCTGATACGGCACGTAGTCGTCCGGGGCGACGTTGTAGATGCCCGGCTTGTTCTGCTCGAAGGCGGCGATCATCGCGTCGGTCATGTCGTCGACGTGCAGGAACTGCATCAGCGGCGAGAAGCCGAGCAGCACCGGCACCAGACTGCGCGACAGCAGGATCGACATGGTGTTGCGCACACCCGGGCCGAGCACGTTGCAGGGCCGCAGAATGGTGATGTTCAGCTCCGGATGCTTCCACAGATAGATATTGGCGAGGCTTTCCAGCTCCACCGAATCGACCAGATCCTGGGTCACCTCGCTGGCCTTCAGCGGCGCATCCTCGTCGATCAGCGCCGGGTTGTAGGCGCTGGCGCCGTAGACGTAGTAGGTCGAATGGATGATCACCTGGCCGACCTTGTACTTGCGGCACAGGTCGAGCAGCCGTTTGCAGCCGAGCACGTTGGCGTTGTAGCGCTGCTGCCGGGTTTTCTCGTGCGCGAAGATGCGGCCGATGTGGATCACCGCATCGACCTTGTGGCTGGCGAAGATGTCCTCGAAGCCGCGCTTGTGCAGCTCGACCAGATAGCTCGGGATGCCGGCATCGGTTTCGACCTTGCGGCGGAAATCGACGGCGATGACGTTGTACTGGCCGTGCAGGCGGGCGATCACCCGCTTGGCCAGCGAGCCGGCAGCGCCGGTCACCAGCACGGTTTTTTTCGGGGCAGCGCGGCTGCCGGTTCTGGTCGCCATCAGTAGAGACTCGTGCGTTCGTCGAGGCCGAGCTGCATCAGCCGGCGCAGTTCGGTTTTCACCGTTTCCACCTGTTCGGTCACTTCGGCCTCGCTGGCCGCCGGCGAGAAGTGCATCGGCTTGCCGAAATTCAGATACACCCGCGCCGGCAGCGGCAGCAGGCTGGGCACGATCGGCAGATAGGGCAGGCCGAGCAGCTTCGCGATTGGTGCCAGATTGATGACGGCGGGCATGGTTTCCTCGCAGCCGACGATGCCCACCGGCACGATCGGCGCGTGGTGGTTCATCGCCAGATGCATGAAGCCATTGCCGAAGCGTTGCAGCTGGTAACGCTTGCGATACAGCTTGCCGGAGCCGCGAATGCCTTCCGGGTAGACGATGATCGCCTCATCCATGTCGAGCATCTTCGAGCAGTTCACCGGATCGCCGATGACGCCGCCGAGCGCGTTCAGGAAATTGCCGAGCCAGGGCACGGTGGGGAAGAAGCGCTCGATCATCGCCCGCGCCAGACGCGGGCCGTGCGGGTTGGTCGCGGCGGCGACGCCGACCAGCAGGCCATCCATCGGCAACTGGCCGCTGTGATTGCCGACGATCAGCACCCGGCCTTCGCTGGGGATGTTTTTCAGGCCGTGCGCGGTGACCCGGAAGTAGTGGTCGTAGAGCAGCTTCGCGGCGCCGAGGGCAAGCTTGAAGGTGTCTTCGTTGTAGCCCCAAGGGTCATAGCCGAAGCTGCCGACCGGCTTCGGAATGCTGGCCACCAAGGCTTCGATGTCCGCTGTGACCAGCTTGGCGGCAATGCGCTGCTTCACGTCGAGCGAGCCGAGACTGAGCATGAGTGTGGGGTCGATTTTCTTCTGAGCGGTTGACCTGCTGGTCTGATTGAAGACCGGATCAAGCTTCGATCCGGCCCTCTCAGACCTTGAGCGGTCGCCTCGCCTCAACTTAGTGCAAAAGCCCGGTGCCGGGAAGATGCTGCGGCGGCTTTATTGCCGGGAGTGCACTACGAATGCCGGCTCGGACGGCCGACAACGATCAGGCTGCGCGGGCCAGGTAGCGGTCGAGCGCGGCGCGGGCGGCCGGGTCGAGATCGATCGGCACGGTGCGCCGGACGAGCAGATCGTCGAGCAGCATCCGCGACTTTAGCAGCAGGGTATTGCTGCCATCGAATTCGGCGAAGGCGGCGCAGTCGAGGCCGGCGTAATAGGCCACCGCTTTCATCCAGCGTCCTTCGTTGCGATCGTGATCGTGGACCAGGAACCAGGCGCCGGGCTGCACCAGTTGTTCGAGCAGCTCGGTGACGTTTTCGGTCGCGTCGGCAGCGGTGGCGGCATGCAGTACTGGCGGCGGCACAGCATCCGGTGACGGCTCGGCAGGCGGCTGGTTCGGCTGGCCCGGATGAATCAACTTGCCGAGCGCGGCCTCGAAGCCGTTCAGCGCATCGTTGATGCGGCCTTCAGCGAGGCCGACGGCCTTGAACGCGGTGGCCAGTTCGGCACGCAGCTCGCGCCGCAGCGCCTCGCTGCGCTGATCGTCGCGGGCCGGATCGAGCATCGCGACGATCTGATCGAGCTCGGCGAAGCCCTGTTTCCATTCGGCGCTTTCGGGCCCGTGATGCAGCAGGTGCATCGCCATCATCGGCGCCCACAGCGAGTTCAGCAGCGGCCGCACTTCGTCGCTGATCGTGGTGCCGGAGGTTCGCAAGTGCAGTTCACCGGCGATGATCCGGCGCACCTTGGCGACGATCGCCTGACGGCGCGTGGCCGTCTGGGCCATCTGCTCTTCGATGAAGCGTTCGGCCTGATCGGTGGCGATCAGCTCGATCTCCGGCGGCGGCTTGCGCAGCGATTCGGCGGCGATATCGAACTGCTGCTGGATCTGCGACACCAGCTCGGCGATGCGGGCCCGATGCTCCGAGCCGCCGGTTCTGGCCGTCGAGGCCATGGTCGCCAGTTCGTTGATCAGGCCTCTGACCGGATGATCCGGATCGCTGATGAAGGCGATGTCCTTCAGCGCCACTTTCATCGTCGACAGGCGCAAGCCGTCGAACTGCACGCGCAGCGAGTTCGGCAGGTGCGGGTCGGCGAGGATGTCGTTGAACATGTGGCCGACCAGACTGGCGCGCTGCACATAGGCGGCGGTCTGGCGCGGCGTCCAGCCGAGGATCGTCATGCCTTGCGAAGCGGCGGCGAGATCGGCGGCGAGGCTGGCGTTCGAGTACGCGGCGGCATCGGGCGGCGTCGCGGAGAGGCGTTGCAGGCTGGCCAGTGACTGCGGGTCGAGGGCCGGCGAGGTCATCATCGATGCGGCAAGGCCGGCCGGCGCGCGAAACTCCGGCTGGGCTGCGGTCTGGCCAAATTGATCGGAGAAGCCGCGCGGCGCATGCGTGGCGGCGGCTTCGCCGTTCGGCATGTCTCCGCTCAGTGTGCCGCCCGGGCGCGCGTTCGGCACATGGCCTGGCCCGTAGCCTGAGTGAGCGGACTGCACGCCGTGCTGCTTCAGGAAATTCAGCGCCTTGAAGTAGAGATCGGCGAGTTCGCTGATCACCAGGCGATCGAACAGCTTGAACACCACCAGTTCGACGTCCGAGCCGACGTTCAGGGTTTCGGCTGCCGAGCGGAACGCGCGGCAGATGGTCAGCGGTGCCAGCGCGTCGATCGACATCGGCGCGTGATGGTTCTCGACCAGCGTCTTGACCCGCCCGCCAATATCCCAGAGCGTGGTCTTGTAGAGACCCTCGGCCTTGGCCGCCATGTTCGAGACGGCGATGTCGAGCTCGACGGCTTCGTTCTTCTGCAGGCTCAGCTCGCCGTCAGCTTCCCGGCTGCCGGCGACTGGAAACGCTGCATCGAAGCCCTTGCTGTAGTGGTCGCAGAACCGCGTGGTCATGTTCTTGCGGTCGAGACGCACGGCCCGCATGGTGTCGAAGAACAGACGACGATCCTGGTTGTTGGTGGCGCGTTCGGCGAACTCGAAGAGCAGATCGTCGGCGCCGTCGAACATGATATTGAGCCGCTCGCGCAGGGCTTCGACCACCTGCAGGCGCAGCGTCTCCACCAGCTGAACCGTGCCCTCGGCAGCTTTGCTCTTGCCGCGCAGCAGGCTCACCACTTTCGGGTTGCCGTTCACCACTCGCGCTGCCCTTCGGTCACGGCGCAGCTCGGCGGCGCAAGGCGCGCGCGCCGGGCACAGACGTGCTTGCTGGAAGGGTCAGGGATCATGGTTGCCACTTTATGGGGCATCGCGCGCGACGCCCGACCTGCTAAACGATTTTGTCCACGGATCAAAGCACTTGCGCGAAATATTGCAAGCAGATGAATTGATTTCCGTCGGATCATCGCAGGGCGCAACAGTGATGACCAGCGTCTTCCGCAACTGACGAAGCGGGCGATGCAGTCACCCCGCAGGGCTGCCAACCTGCTCGCCAAGTTGCAGGTTCCACAGCCGGGCATAAGCGCCGTTCGCGGCCAGCAGGCTGGCGTGCGAGCCGTGCTCGACGACCACGCCCTGATCGAGCACGACGATGGTGTCGGCATCGGTGATCGTCGACAGCCGATGGGCGATGACCAGGGTCGTGCGCCGCTCGGTGGCTGCCTGCAGGGCGTCGAGAATCGCTGCCTCGGCACGCGAATCCAGCGACGAAGTTGCTTCATCCAGGATCAGGATCGGCGGGTCCTTGAGCAAGGCACGGGCGATCGCGATGCGCTGCTTCTCGCCACCGGAGACTTTGAGACCGCGCTCGCCCACGTGCGTCTCGTAGCCCTGCGGCAGGCGGGCGATGAAGCCGTCGAGATGGGCCAGCTTGGCGGCGCGCTCGACTTCGGCGCGGGTCGCGCCCGGCCGGCCGTAGGCGATGTTGTATTCGATGGTGTCGTTGAACAGCACGGTGTCTTGCGGCACCACGCCGATCAGCCGGCGCAGGCTGTCCTGCGGCATTGCGCGCAGGTCGACGCCGTCGATGCTGATCGAGCCGTGATCCGGATCGTAGAAGCGGAACAGCAGCCGGGCCAAGGTCGATTTGCCGGCGCCGCTGGCGCCGACCACCGCGAGTTTCTTGCCAGGCGCGATCACGAAGCTGACGCCGCTCAGGATGTTGCGGGCCGCGCTGTAACCGAAGCGCACGTCATCGAAGCGGATCGCCGGGCTGCCACCGCTGGTGCGCAGCAGCGGCATGGCATCGGGCGCATCGACGATCTTTGCCGGCTGTTCGATCAGGCCGAACATCTTCTGCATGTCGGTCAGCGCGCGGCGGATTTCGCGGTAGACGAAGCCGAGGAAGTTCAGCGGCACGAACAGCTGGATCATGTAGGCATTGACGGCGACGAAGCCACCGACGGTCATCGCACCGCCGACCACTTCGGCCGCTGCCAGCCACATCATCGCCGTGATCGACCCGGCGACGATCAGCGCCTGGCCGGTGTTCAACGCCGACAGGGACATCCGGTTCTGCGAGGTCGCGCGTTCCCAGGCGGCCATGCTGTCGTCGTAGCGCTCGGCTTCCCAGCGTTCGTTGCCGAAGTACTTGACCGTTTCGTAGTTGAGCAGGGAATCGATCGCGCGAGTGTTGGCTTTCGAGTCCATGGTGTTCGCCGCGCGCACGAATTTGGTGCGCCACTCGGTCACCCAGACGGAAAACGCGACATAGAGCACCACCGAAACGCCGGCGATCGCCGCGAACCGGCCGTCGTACTGCTTCCACAGAATGCCGGCGACCAGTGCGATCTCGAACAGCGTCGGCACGATGTTGAAGGTCAGAAAGCGCAGCAGGAAGCTGATGCCGTCGACGCCGCGCTCGATATCTCGACTGAGCGCGCCGGTGCGCCGAGACAGATGGAATTCCAGATCGAGCCGATGCAGATGCTCGAATACTTTCAGCGCGGCCCGGCGTTGAGCGCGCTCGGCGACCCGGCCGAAGACCAGATCGCGCAGTTCGCCGAGCAGCACATTCAGGAAGCGGAAAGCACCGTAGGCGAGCAGCAGGGCGGCGGGCACCACCAGCGCCAGGCCTTCACGCGGACCAAGGCCATCGACCAGCTGCTTCATCAGCTGCGGCAGCCAGACGCCGGCGATCTTGGCGATGAACAGCAGGCTCAGCGCCACCGTGAGGCGGCCGGGAAACTCGGCGAGATAAGGTTTCAGCGCGACCAGCGCCTTGGCTAGCGACGGCTCGACGACGGCGTCTTCGGCAGCGTCGCCGGCCAGTCCTGAATCTAGGGGTGTGCGGCGGTGGCCGGGACGGGACAAGGCGGGGCGATCCGGAGTGGTAGGCAGCGGTATGTTGCGCTGAACGCGGCCGGTTCAAGCCGCAGGCGATTTCTAGGGCGCCTTGTCGTCCGGTTCGAGGCTGGCTTTCACCGCCGGCCAGTCGATCGCCAGCGGCGGGTAGTCCTTCTTCGGCAGCGCTTTGATGCCGGCCTCGATCGCCGCAATCCGCTCCTCGGTGGCCGGATGGCTGGACAGCAGCGCGATCGGCATCTGCGGAGCTTCCTTGGCCAAGGTCCGGAAAAACGTCGCCATGCCTTCGGGCGCGATGTCGGC
Organism: Nevskia sp.; assembly: GCF_023266035.1. Classification (GTDB taxonomy): domain Bacteria; phylum Pseudomonadota; class Gammaproteobacteria; order Nevskiales; family Nevskiaceae; genus Nevskia. Next base: position 10,119 of record NZ_JAHFRY010000009.1, on the reverse strand, counting down.
GCGAACCAGCGCTGCCAGGCCCTGGCTATCGGCTTCGGTTTCGAGATCGCGGCTGTAGTGCGTGGTGCCGACCTGGTAGGCGAGCATGCCGGCCACGGCGCTGACATCGCCGAGCAGCACGGTGGCCATCGTCGCCCAGCCGAGGCCGTTGACCATCGCCTTCAGCGTGTGGCGATTCTCGACGTGCTGCACTTCGTGCGCGAGCACGCCGGCCAGTTCCTCGGGCGTCTTTGCCGCGAGGATCAGGCCGCGATGAACAACGACATAGCCGCCGGGCGCGGCGAAGGCGTTGATGCTCGAGTCTTCAAGCACCGCCCAGTGATAGTGGTAGCGCGAGCCGGCGGTGAGCTGGTTGCCGATGCTGCTGACGGCATCGACGGCGGGCCCGCTGTCGAGCAGCTTTCCGGACTGCCGCAGCTCGGCCATCGTCGACTTGCCGAGCTTTTCCTCGACCTCGGTCGGCACCATGCGCACCGCCCAGTCGACGATCAGCCCGTAGCCAAGCACCACGCTGATCACCAGCACGGCCAGGCTTGCCGCCAGCCCGCCGAGCAGCAGCCACTTGCCACGATCGTTCCGGCCGCTGCGAACATGGCGGCGCAGCGCTGCTTCAAGCGTGGCCGGTGCGCTGGCGATCAGGGTGGCGCGCGCCACCATATCGAGGGGGGCCAGCGACAGCCGGCCGCGCGTGACGTCGGTCCAACCGAGGTAGAGCGTGTCGTGATCGAAGCCACCGGTTTCGACGGTGATCGCATCAGCTGTCGCTTCCAGCCGCAGATCGCCGCCGACCTGCAGGCGATTGCCGACGAACTGCGCGCTGACCTTCAGCCCGGCCGGCGGCAGGTCGCGGCCATAGAGCAGCGCGGCGAAGTGCGGGCTCATCTCAGACCGGCATGTCCATGGTCAGGATGTTGATCACCGCGAAGGCGACGACGATCAGGAACCAGACGATCCGGCCGCGTGGATTCGCGGTCATCGCCATGCCGAGCAAGGTGCGGCTCAGGCGTTTCAGCGGCATCGATTGCAGCCAGATGGTGCCGGGACCGGACAGCTGGGCGAAGAACAGGCCTTCGCCGCCGAATAGCGCGGTCTTGATCTTGCCGGCGTACTTGATGTCGTAGCGCACCGAGCTTTGCAGCGCCACGAGGCAGCCGGTATCGACTCTCAGGCTCTGGCCAGGCGCCAGTTGCATTTCGGTCAGCGCGCCGCTGGCGTGGACGAAGGCCACACCATCGCCGGTGAGCTTCTGCATGATGAATCCCTCGCCGCCGAACAGGCCGACTCTGATGCGCTTCTGCCAGGCCAGGCCCACTTCGACGCCGCGCGCACCGGCCAGAAAGGCGCCGCGCTGGACGATCAAGGTGCCGCCGGATGCGGCGAGGTCGATCGGCACGATCTGCCCCGGGCCGGGCGCGGCGAAGGCGACGCGGCGATCAGCAGCGGCGTCGTTGCGGTAGATCGAAGTGAACAGCGATTCGCCGCTGAACTTGCGGCGCACGCCGCGCCACAGGCGGCTGAGGAAGTGGGTTTCGCGACCGCTGCCGTCGCCGATCTCGGTGGAGACCTGCACGTCGTCGTCGACATACATCATCGCGCCCGGCTCGGAAACCGCGCAGCGGCCGGGGGCCAGGCGCACTTCGACGTACTGCAGATCGCTGCCGTGGATGCGGTACTCGATCGGGTCCATGTTCATCGCGGTGCTCCGGGTGCAGGTCCTTCGATTCGAGGGCTCAGCGATTCATCTCGCGGACGATCTTCCAGGCGCCGTCGTCCTGACGCCGCCAGTACTGGTCCGTGCGGGCACCGGAAGCCAGGTTGTCGCCGGTCTGATTCTGGACGAACTGGGCCAGCACCAGGCCGCTTTCGCCGGGATAGGCGAACAGACTGAGATCGCTGAGCGTGATTTCGCCCTGGCTGCGCCAGTCCTCGATTGCTTTCAGCAAAGGCTCGCGCTCGGCATCGAGCTGCGCGGCGGGAACCCAGTCGAGCTGCTCGGCGAGGATCACCGGCGTGCTGTCGACCCTGAGCTGCGAGCGCAGGCTGAGCAGATCGTTGTTCGAGAAGGTCACACAGCCTTCGCTGGAACGCGGCGCACGGACATAGGTATCGGTCGGCACGCCGTGCAGCCAGATGCCGGAGCCGGTGCGGCCCAGCGAGCGGTCCCAGGAATTCGGATAACTCAGCGGCAGCGCGCCTGCACCGTAGAGCGTCGGCAACTGGTCGTCGTCCATCCAGCCGGTGACGCGATAGATGCCGACCGGCGTGCGCAGATCGCCCGCGTTGCGCTTGCCGTAGCCGTTGCGACCGATGCCGGCGTACAGATTACGCACCACGTACTGGCCGGAGCCGTTGTTGTCGATCAGATAGGCGCGGCCCTTGCCGAGATCGACGACCAGCACGTTGCCGATCTGGTCCGACAATTTCATAAGCAGGCTCGGCACCAGGCCAGGCGCCGGGAGCGCGCGCAGCGCGTCGCTGCGATTTCGGTACTCGGCCAGCAAGGCGCCGAGACGTGGATCGTCTTCGTTGGCCGGTGGTGGGTCGACACGGCCACCGGAACGCAGCGCCAGTGCCTGGGCGTACAGCAGCTGGGCGAGACGGAAGTTGGGCTCGATGCTCAGCAGCTGTGCGAGCCGCTGGGTGGCGACCGCGTAACGGCCGTCGCGCATTGCCGCCAACGCGGCGGAGAGGCGGTCTTCCGGATGAATTTCCGCCCTGACCAGCGGCTCATCGGCGGCCCCATCGACAACGTTGTCGGCAATGGTTGCAGCGGCTACCAGCAACAGGCTCGTCGCCAGCAGCGCTGTCGCCAGACCTCGCCCCAACCGCGGACTCAGCGGGTGGTTTCCCGGGTGATCTTCCAGGCGCCGCCAACCTCGGTCATTTCGATGATCTTGCCAACCTTGTCGGAGATCGTGTCGGACGAGTAATCCTGCGTGAACAGCACGCGTACGTGCTGGGCGTCGATCGCCTGCACCTCGGGCGCCACCAGCTCGACATTGATCATCTTGGCCTTGCCGATGCGCGAACGGCGCTGGAGCTGCCACTCGTCGATCGCGAGGCCGCCATCGGGCCTGAAGTCGGACGAATAGGCCGCGAGATAGGCGTCGACATCGCGGGCCGACCAGGCTCTCGCCCAGACTTCCAGCGCTCTCAGCACGGCATCGCTGGAGGCCGGAGCCGTTGGTTCAACGGCGACCGGCGCAGCGGCGACGGGCGCAGGTGCTGCTGCAGTCGATGCCACTGCTGCGGCGACCGGGGCTGGAGCGGCTGCAGGCGCGGCGCGGCCGGCACCGCCATTGGTCAGGCCGCTGAGCAGCGACAGCTTGTAGCGGGTCGATGCGTTGTTGGCGTCCAGTGCCAGTGCCCGGTTGTAGGCGGCACCGGCCAGCGCGGCGTAGATGTCGCCGAGATTTTCGTGTGCGGTGGCATAGCTCGGATTGGTGGCGAGCGCGGCTTCGAGTGCGTCGCGGGCCTTCTCGTAGTTGCCGGTCTGGGCGTACAGCACGGCGAGGTTGTTGTACGGCTCGGGCAGCTGCGGATAATCGCGGGTCAGCTCGGTGAACGCCTTGATCGCGTCCGTGCTCTTGTTCTGCTTGACCAGGATCAGCGCCCGTGTGAAGCGGCCTTCGGCGTCCTGCGGGCTCGCGGCGAGGTAACGATCGATGCGTTTCAGCGCGCCATCGAGATCACCCTGGCTGATCAGGGACTGGGCTTCTTCAACTGGCGTCGCTGCGATTGCTGGCAGCGTCGATGCTGTCAGGCCCATCATCAAAAGAAATGCAGCACTACGGCGTACTGAGCGATTCACGCGTTACCTCTAAATTGGTTCAATTCCATGAAGACAAGGGTGGGTCTTTGCGGCGGCCGGCACTTCCGGCTGATTTACCGGTAGACCATTCGGCATGCGACCCTGCCTTTCCGATGGCCCGGAATATACCAGCAAGTTTCGGGCTGACCCATGACTGAAACCGCCCTGCAAGCCTCGCTCCCGATCCCATTCCTGCCCTGTTCCAATGAAGCTGCTGATCGTCAAGACCACCTCGCTGGGTGACCTGATTCACACGCTGCCGGCCCTTACCGACGCAGTACGCGCCGTGCCGGATCTAGCGGTGGACTGGCTCGCCGAGCGGCCGTTTGCCGAGATTCCACGCTGGCATCCGGCCGTCCAGCGGGTCATCGCATCCGACTTGCGGCGCTGGCGCAAGGTTCCGTTGGCGACATTGCGCGACGGTGACTGGGCCCGCTTTCGTGACGAATTGTGTCAGACCCGATACGACCTGGTGCTCGATGCACAGGGGCTGGTCAAGAGTGCCTGGCTGGCCAGCCGTGCCGACGGCCCGAGTGCCGGACCTGACTGGACATCGGCTCGCGAACCGCTGGCTTCGCTGTTCTATCGTCATCGCTATGCAGTGCCGGCGCACGGTCAGGAACATGCGATCACCCGTACCCGCCGTCTGTTCGCCGCTGCACTCGGCTATCCAGTGCCGGCGGCACTCGATGCGCCGCCGGACAGTGGTCTCGATCGCGACCGCTTCCTGCCGCCCATGGTTGATCAGCCTTACGTGGTGTTCCTGCACGGCACCACCTGGCCGAGCAAGCGCTGGCCGCTGGCCGACTGGCAGGCGCTGGCGCGCTGGCTCAGTCAGCGGGGCCTCGCCGTGATGCTGCCCTGGGGCAGCGAGGCCGAACGCGCCGATGCCGAGCGAATTGCCAGCGCCACGCCGGGTTGCCGGGTGCTGCCGAAGCTGGGGTTAACCGCCGTCGCCGGCTGGATCGCCCATGCCAAGGTCGTGGTCGGCGTCGATACCGGGCTGATGCATCTGGCGGCCGCACTCGCAACGCCGGGCATCTCCTTGTATGGGCCGACGTTGCCGCAGATGACCGGCGCCTTCGGCCGCAATCAGCACTGGCTGTGCAACGAGGACCAGCCGGCGACGATCGACCGCGAGCGGCCGCTGACGGTCAGCCGCGAGCGGGTGATCGAGGCTTTGCGGTCATTGCCCCTGTAGTCATTGCTTCGAGCAGCTCGGCAAGTTCGGCCCGGAAGCCGCCGTAGCTCAAGCCGACGCGTTCTGCACGCTGCCGAGCCTGCGCGATCTCAAGCCGATAGGCGGCGTCATCGCACAGCAGATGGATCGCCGTCGTTTCAAGCAGCGCCTCGTCGGCTTCCGGCTCGGCCAGTGCTGGAAACGCCAGCCGCTGTACCGCGCCGTTGCCGCCGATGTTGACGATGCCGCAGAGCAGCGCATCGCCGGCAATCTGACCGGGCACCCAGCCGGCATCGCGCTGGATCACCAGCCGGTGCCGCGCCAGTTCCTGCAGGAACGCGGGATAGGGCAGTCGCTGCTCGACCCAGCGCAGCGTCGGCACGACGCCGGTCGCTGCCAGCACGCGGGCACGGCCGGCCTCGCCGTCCAGGTTGAACACCGTGAGCGGCGTGCCGGTGGCACGAGCGATGCGACCCGCCAGCCGCAGCGCCTCGGTGTGCCGCCGTGATGGCTGCCCGAATTCCCGGGTGCCGACGACGATGCCGCTGCGGGCTTCGAGGGCTTGCGAGAAATCCCAGCCCGGTTCGTCGAACGGATAGGGCGTGGCGACGAAACGCACGCGCTCCGGCGGCAGGCCGTACGCCTGGTAGTGCGCGTAGCCGGGTTCAGTGGCCGCGAACGCGCCGTCGCAGGCGGCCAGCACCCGGCGATGCAGCCAGCGCCGCCACGAAAACCGCAGCTGATGCTCGATCTGGACACTGCCGCTTTCCTTCCAGCTGACGAACACCGTCAAGCCGCGCGCCTTCAACTGGCGCACCGCGCGCAGATTGGCCAGGCCACGCCCGCGCAGCAGCACGACCACGGCGTCGGCCGCGTCATCGACGGTGTCCGGTGTCTGGTGGAAGCGCCCGCCAGTGGCGGCGGCCCAGGCCCAGTAGTTGATCGGCGCGTGGCCCGGCGCACCCGGTGGCGTCAGCCCACCGCGCCAGTCGACCGGCGCATCGCGACCCCAGGGATTGACGACGTCGAGTCTCATCCGCGGGCGTAGACATCCGGCGCGCCCGGCGGCTGGAACTTGAAGCGCCGGTGGGTCCAGAAATACTGCTCGGGGCAGATGCGGATCGCGTCCTCGATCAGCGCATTGATGCGCCGGGTGTCGGCCTGGTCGTCGCCGCTGGGGAAATTGTCCAGCGCCGGACCCATGGTCACCACGTAGCGGCCATCCTCGCCGCGAGCCGGAAAGAACGGCACGACCTTGGCGCGGCCGAGCTGGGCGAGGCGTGAAGTTGCGGTCAGGGTCAGTGCCGGCACGCCGAAGAACGGCACGAAGATCGCACCCGGCACTTCCAGGGTCTGGTCCGGCGCGTACCAGACCGCGCCACCGTTGCGCAGCGCGCGTAGCAGGTTCTTCAGATCGTCCTTTGGCAGCGCCGGCCGGCCCGAGCGCTGCTCGCGCCAGCGGTGCATCCACCAGTCGACGAAAGCGTTGTCGGCCGGCCGATACATCGCGTGGAACGGCCGATCGGCGAGGCAGATCGAGCGGGCGGCGATTTCCAGCGTGGTGAAATGGCCGGTCAGCAGCAGCACGCCGGAGCCGTCGGCCGCGGCGGCATCGAGATGCTCGACACCGCGCAGTTCCAGCCGGCCCTTCAGCTTCGCATCCGGTGCCAGCCAGGCCAGCAAGGTCTCGAACAGGCCCATGCCCAGCGCCCGGAAATGCGCTTCGACCAGATCGACGATCCGCGCTTCATCGAACTCCGGGAAGCACAGCCGCAGATTGATCCGGGTCACCCGGCGCCGGCTCGGCAGCAGCCGCCAGACCAGCCAGCCGAGCGACGAACCGATCGCCAGCAGCCAGGAAACCGGCAGCCAGCACAAGGCCCGGCCGATGCCGAGCAGCAGCCAGGCCAGCCACCAGCGGGGATGCAGTAGTGCGCGCGGCAGCTTGGCGGAATTGGCTTCGTGGGCAGTCATCGAGCGAGTTTAGCGTTGCGCGCCCGTCGATCGCCCCCCATGCTTGTTACCCGTGCGACTGCTCTACACCTTCCTGCTCTATCTCGCGACGCCGCTGGTGTTGCTGCGCCTGCTGTGGAAAAGCCGCGAGCTACCTGAATATCGCAGTCGTCTCGGTGAGCGCTTCGGGTGGGTGCCTCGGCCGGCCGAGGACATTGCCGTCTGGGTGCACGCGGTTTCCGTCGGCGAGGCATTGGCGGCGCAGCCGCTGATCGAAGCGCTGATCGCCAGCCACGGCGAGCGCCGCATCTGGGTGACATCGACGACGCCGACCGGCTCGGCGCGAGTGATGGCCGCGTTCGGCGACCGCGTCCATCACTCCTATGCGCCTTATGACTTGCCGGATGCGGTTGCCCGGTTCCTGAGCCAGGTGCGCCCGGCCAAGCTGGTGGTGATGGAGACCGAGCTGTGGCCGAACCTGTTTCGTGCCTGCCGGGTTCGCGGCATTCCGCTGACCATCGCCAACGCACGCCTGTCGCCACGCAGCTTCCGTGGTTATGGCCGCGTTCATGGCTTTGCACGGAATACTTTGCGCAATGTCGATTGCGTCGCCGCGCAGTCGAAATCCGATGCCGCCCGCTTCCGCACGCTGGGTGCACCACGCGAACGATTGCGCGTGATCGGCAACCTGAAGTTCGATCTCGCGTTGCCCGATGTCCGGATCGCCGAAGGTGTGGCCCTGCGGGCGCGCTTCGGTGAGCGCCCGGTCTGGGTTGCGGCTTCGACGCATGACGGCGAGGAAGCCGCAGCGCTCGCAGCCCATGCCGCGCTCGTCGAATTGCAGCCGGATGCCTTGCTGGTGCTGGTGCCCCGTCATCCGCAGCGTTTCGACGCCGTGTGGTCGCTGATCGAAGAGGCCGGCTTCGTCGCCGAACGCCGCGCACGGCTGGCCGCGCTCGATCGTTCCAGTCATTCGCCGGAACTGGAAAGCGCGCAGGTCTTTCTCGGCGACAGCATGGGCGAAATGTTCCTGTATCTGGCGATGGCCGATGTCGCTTTCGTCGGCGGCAGCCTGGTGGCGATCGGCGGACACAATGTGCTGGAGCCTGCGGCACTTGGCCTGCCGGTGCTGTTCGGTCCGCACATGCACAACTTCGAAGCGGCGCGCGCGCTGCTACTGGAGCGCGATGCGGCGATCGAGATCGAGGATGCCGCCCGTCTTGCTGAGGAACTGGCGGTGCTGCTCGCCAGCCCTGAACGCCGCCGCGTGATGGGTGCCAATGGTGAAGCCGCCGTCGCCGGCAATCGCGGCGCGCTGAAGCGGCTGATGGCGATCACCGAAGCGCAGACCCCCGCATCGCTGTGAAGGAAGACGATCTCGTCATCGTGCGGCCAGAGGGTCTCTACTGCCCGCAAGGCGATTTCCATATCGACCCCTGGCGTGGCGTGGCGCGTGCCGTGATCACCCACGCCCACGGCGACCATGCGCGGACCGGCAGCCAGCATTACTGGGGCGCCTCGCGCGGGTTGGGCCTGCTGCGTGAGCGGCTGGGCAAGCAGTCGCCGATCACGCCGCTCGATTACGGTCAGAAGCTGCGCTTCAACGAGGTGACGATCTCGCTGCATTCGGCAGGTCACGTGCTCGGCTCCGCACAGGTTCGCATCGAGCATGACGATGGCCGCGTCTGGGGCGTGTCCGGCGATTTCAAGCGTGATGCCGATGCCAGCTGCGACCCCTTCGAACCGTTCCGCTGCGATACCTGGATCACCGAAGCAACCTTCGCGCTGCCGATCTACCGCTGGACCGACACTGCCGAGGTCGCCGCCGAAATCTCTGCCTGGTGGCAGGCCTGCAAGCAGGACGGTCAGGCGGCCGTGCTGTTCTGCTACTCGCTCGGCAAGGCGCAGCGGGTGCTCGCCGAGTTGGCCGCCCTCGCGGCGTCGCCGTCGGACGCCGCGTCAAAACCATCGCCCGACGAAACCGTCTACGTGCACGGGGCGATGCCCGGCCTGATCAAGACCTATCGGCAAGCCGGCATTCAGATGTTGCCGACCGATGCCGTCGGCAATCAGCCGAAGGGCACGTCGTTCGCCGGCAAGCTGGTGCTGGCACCGCCGGGCGCCAGCGGCACGCCGTGGATGAAACGTCTGCATCCCTACTCCACCGGCTTCGCCAGTGGCTGGATGCGCGTGCGCGGCGGCAAGCGCCGCCTGACCTACGATCGCGGCTTCGTGATGAGCGACCACGCTGACTGGGATTCGTTGTTGCGCACCATCGATGACACCGGCGCGAAGCGCGTGCTGGTCACCCATGGCCATGGCGATGCGCTGATCGCCCACCTTCGTGAACGCGGGATCGAGGCCGCGATGCTGGCCACCTCGTTCGTGGGTGAAAGTGGTGCTGCCGATGATCTCGAAACTGACGGCGGTGCGTTGTCCGATGCCGTTGAAATGCCATCTTCAGATTAATTCAAGGTTCTGACGCATATCGCCGATACAGTAGGCAGGTACGAGCCGCGGCTGTAGAAATGAGGCGAGTTCGACCCATGAGGAATCGGGGTCAAATGTAGAAAACTTGTCGGCACTACCGTTTTGTGACGTGGCACGAATTTGCCACCCGTTAGTGCACTTTTGTTCCTGTGACAGGCGATGTCGACCCCGTATACTTGTTGCGCTGCAACGTTGAACGCTTGTCGCAAAACTTTCGGTCAGCAGGTCTCGTCAAAAATTTGTGCAAAGAAAAATTATGCTGTTTTACCAATGAGTTGCGGACGTAAAACGCGCCGATGGCGCGAAACGTGCAGAAAGCGATTCATCGGTTCTGAAGGTGCGCGCTAGGCGCGGCACGCTAGATTCAAATTCACGAAATCGTTGTACTTCGATCATTTGTCGCGCGCTCTTGCTACGGAGTCCGCGATCAGAATTTAGGGAGCAAACCGTGCAAATCAGTATTTTCGGGATGGGTTACGTGGGTGCCGTTTGTGCCGCTTGCCTTAGCGATTACGGGCATGAAGTGATTGGCGTCGATGTGTCCGCACTGAAAGTCAAGCTGATCAATTCCGGCCAGTCTCCGATCGTCGAGCCAGGTCTGGGTGAACTGCTCGCCAAGGGCGTTGCTTCCGGCAAGCTGCGGGCGACCACCGATACCGAAGAAGCGATTCTCGGCTCGGAACTG
>NZ_JAHFRY010000008.1:43326-61433 GCF_023266035.1 Nevskia sp. | reverse complement strand
AAGACCGCATCGTGGTGGCGGACAGCACGCCGGCCGCCGATCTCGTCGAAGCCTTCGTCTGGACGGTCAGCTATCCGGCCGGCCTGCACGCACGGCCGGCGGCGCGCTGGGTCGAAGCGGCGCGCGCCCATGCTGCCCGCGTGCAGGTGCGCAATGGCGATGAAGTGGCCGACGCCAAGAATCTGGTGGCGCTGCTGCAGCTCGGCGCCAAGGCGGGCGATCAGCTCAACATCTCCGCCGAAGGCCGCGATGCCGCCGCCGCACTGGCTCGTTTCCGCAGCCTGATCGACAGCCTGGCCGCCCAGGAAAAGGCCGACGCCGCGCTTGCCGCCCGCCGCGCCGCACAGCCGAAAACGCCGGGCTGGACGCCGCCGGATGCGCTGGTCTGCATCGCCGGCATTGCCGCCAGCCCGGGCCTGGCGATCGGCGTCGTCCATCGCCTGACTGCCGATGCAGCGCCGATCGCCGATCACCCGACGCCGCTCGCCGACGGCGGCACCCGTCTGCACGAAGCGCTGTGCGCGACGCGCCAGCAACTGACGGCGCTGGCCGACGACACCGCGCGCCGCCTCGGCGCCGCCGACGCGGCCATCTTCAAGGCCCACGGCGAGCTGCTCAACGACACCGACCTGATCACCCTGACCTGCCAGCTGATGGTCGAAGGCCATGGCGTGGCCTGGTCCTGGAACGCGGCCGTCGAGCGGATGGCGGCGAAGCTGTCGGCACTCGGCAACGCGGTGCTTGCTGGCCGCGCGGCGGACCTGCGTGACGTCGGCCGCCGCGTGCTCGCCAACATCGATCCGACGCTGGCGCGGGACACCCTGGCGGCACTGCCGGACGCCTGCATCCTGGTCGCCGCCGATCTGTCGCCATCGGACACCGCGACGCTCGATCCGCTGAAGGTCATCGGCCTGGCGACCGGGCAGGGCGGGCCGACTTCGCACACCGCGATCCTCGCCCGCACGCTCGGCCTGCCGGCCCTGGTCGGCGGCGGCGCGGCGCTGCTCGATGTCGCCGAAGGCACGTCGGCGATCGTCGATGGCAGCGGCGGCTGCCTGTATCTGAACCCGTCGCCCGTCGCGATCGCTTCGGCCCAGGCCTGGATCGCCGAGCAGGCCGCCGTGCGCGCTCGCGAAGCGGAAAGCCGCAGCCAGCCGGCGATCACCGTCGACGGTCATGCGGTCGACATCGGCGCCAACATCAACCTGCCCGAGCAGGCGGCGATGGCGCTGGAGCAGGGCGCGGAAGGCGTCGGCCTGATGCGCACCGAATTCCTGTTCCTGGAACGGGCATCGACGCCCAGCGAGGACGAGCAGCACACGATCTACGTGGCGATGGCAGAGGCGCTCGGCGGCCGGCCGCTGATCGTCCGCGCGCTCGACATCGGTGGTGACAAGCAGGTCGCCCATCTCGACCTGCCGCACGAGGAAAACCCGTTCCTCGGTGTCCGTGGCGCGCGCCTGCTGCTGCGCCGTGCCGATCTGCTGGAGCCGCAGCTGCGCGCGCTGTATCGCGCCGCGAAGGACGGCGCGCAACTGAAGATCATGTTTCCGATGATCACCTCGGTGCCGGAAATCCTGGCGCTGCGAGCGATCTGCGAGCGCATCCGCATCGAGCTGGCGGCGCCGTTCGTGCCGCTCGGCATCATGATCGAAGTGCCGGCCGCCGCGATCCAGGCCGACGTGCTGGCGCGCCATGCCGATTTCTTCTCGATCGGCACCAACGACCTCACCCAGTACACGCTGGCGATCGATCGCCAGAACCCGGAGCTCGCCGCCGAAGCCGACAGCCTGCACCCGGCGGTGCTGCGCCTGATCCGGCTTACCGTCGAAGGCGCGGCACGCCATGGCCGCTGGGTCGGCGTCTGCGGTGGGCTGGCCGGTGATCCCTTCGGCGCGGCGCTGCTCGCCGGCCTGGGCGTGCAGGAACTGTCGATGACGCCGCGCGAGATCGCCGCGGTGAAATCACGGCTGCGCGGCAGCCGCATCGATGCGCTGCGCACGCTGGCCGCAAGCGCGCTGGCTTGCGAAACCGCGGCCGAAGTCCGGGCGCTGGACGGAGCCGCGTCATGAGCGCAGCCGTGCTGACCGTCACCCTGAATCCGGCACTCGACCAGACCATCACCCTCGATCGCCTGCGCCTGGGCGAAGTGCATCGCGCCCGCTCGGTGCGCATCGACGCCGCCGGCAAGGGCGTCAACGTCGCTTCCTGTCTGGCCGACTGGGGCGTCGCCACCGCCGTCACCGGCGTGCTCGGTGCCGGCAACGCCACGGCCTTCGATGCGTTGTTCGCGGCCAAGCGGATCGCCGATGGTTTCGTGCGCCGACCCGGCGACACCCGCATCAACGTCAAGCTGCTCGACCTCGAAGCCGCCGACACCACGGACATCAACCTGCCGGGGCTGGTCGTCGATACCGCTGCCTTCGATGCCGTGCGCGCCAAGCTTCTGGAGCACGGCACGGCCGGCAGCATCGTCGTGCTCGCCGGCAGCCTGCCGGCCGGTCTGGCCGATGACAGCTATGCGCGGCTGATCGCCGAACTGGCGGCGCGCGACGTGCGCTGCGTGCTCGATACCAGCGATGCGCCGCTGGTGACCGCGCTCGATGCGCCGCGCGAAGCATTGCCGTACGCGGTGAAGCCGAACCGCCATGAACTCGAAGCCTGGGCCGGCCGCGCGTTATCGACGCAGGCCGAACTGATCGCTGCTGCGCGCGAACTGCAGACGCGCGGCATCACGCTGGTCGCGATCTCGCAAGGCGCCGACGGCGCGCTGTTCCTGCGTGGGGACGAGATCGTGCAGGCGTGGCCGTTGCCGGTCGCGGTCGGCAGCACCGTCGGCGCCGGTGACGCGATGGTCGCCGGGCTGACCGCCGCACTGCTCGCCGAGGCCTCGCTCGAAGAGCTCGCACGTCTGGCCACCGCGTTTGCTGCCGCGAAGCTCGGCTGCGACGGCGCCCATCTACCGCCGCGCGAACAGGTGCTGGCGCTGGCGCAGCAGGTACAGATTCAAAGGCTGGATGGCGTAACTGATCGACGACGAAGCCTGGCCGCTCCCCCCTCTCCCCCCGGGAGAGGGGCAGGGGCTGAGGGAACGCCGTCCCATCAGAAAACGAAAAGCAGCCAGCCGTACGGAGACCAGCAATGACCACCACCATCGCCGTCATCGGTGCCGGCGCGCGCAGCACCCATGCGCTGCTCGCCGCCGAAGCCTTGCGCCGCGCGGCACAGGCCATCGGCGCGGTATTCGCGGTTGAAGTGCGCAGCGATCGCGGCGTGCTCAACGCGCTCGGCGATGCGCAGATCGCCAGCGCCGGCCGCGTGCTGCTGGTCGGCCATGACGATCTCGACGCCGAACGTTTCGCCAGCCTGCAGACTACCTCCGTCAGCATCGAAGACGTGCTGAGCGATGCCGCAGCCGTGCTCGCCAGGCTGCCGGAACCGCTGCCGGCCAAGGTCGTCGCCACCCAGCTGCGCATCGTCGCCGTCACGTCCTGTCCGACCGGCATCGCTCACACCTTCATGGCCGCCGAAGGCCTGCAGCAGGCCGCGAAAGCGCTGGGCCATGCGATCCGCGTCGAAACCCAGGGTTCGGTCGGCGCGCGGGACGGGCTGAGCGACGCCGAGATCCGCGCCGCCGATGTCGTGGTCATCGCCGCCGATCGCGAAGTCGATCTCGCCCGCTTCGTTGGCAAGCGCCTGCTCAAGTCGGCGACCAAGCCGGCGATCAACGATGGCAAGGCGCTGCTGACCCGAGCGCTGGCCGAGGCCACGGTGCACGGCGGCGCTGCGCCGGCATCGAACGCGAAGAAGGCTGAAGCGAACGCTCGCAGCGGCCCCTACAAGCACTTGATGACCGGCGTGTCGTTCATGCTGCCGTTCGTGGTCGCCGGGGGTCTGCTGATCGCGCTCGCCTTTGCGTTCGGTGGCATCTACGCCTATGACGATGCCCATCGCGGCAGCTTGGCTCACGCACTGTTCCAGATCGGCGGCAAGGCGGCGCTGGTGCTGATGGTGCCGGCGCTGGCCGGCTACCTCGCATACTCGATCGCCGATCGTCCCGGCATCGCGCCCGGCATGATCGGCGGCCTGGTCGCGGCCAATCTCGGTGCCGGTTTTCTCGGCGGCATCGCCGCAGGGTTCATCGCCGGCTATGGCACGGACTGGCTGAACCGCCACATCAAGCTGCCACGCAATCTGGAAGGGCTGAAGCCGGTCCTGATCCTGCCGGTGCTCGGCACCTTGCTTACCGGCCTGTCGATGATCTACGTCGTCGGCGGGCCGGTCGCCGAACTGCTCGCCGCGCTCACCACCTGGCTGCGCGGCATGCAGGGTTCGAGCGCGATCCTGCTCGGCCTGCTGCTCGGCGGGATGATGGCCTTCGACATGGGCGGGCCGGTCAACAAGGCGGCCTATGCGTTCTCGACCGGCCTGCTGGCCAGCGAGGTCTACAGCCCGATGGCGGCGGCGATGGTCGGCGGCATGACCGCGCCGCTCGGTGTGGCACTGGCCACCCGCCTGTTCGCCGATCGCTTCACGGCCGAAGAACGCGAAGCCGGCAGCGCAGCGGCGGTGCTCGGCCTGGCCTTCGTCACCGAGGGCGCGATCCCGTTCGCGGCGCGTGATCCGCTGCGGGTGATTCCCTCGCTGGTGCTCGGCTCCGCCGTGGCCGGGGCGATCTCGATGTTCTTCGGCGCCGAACTGAAAGTGCCGCACGGAGGCGTCTTCGTGCTGCCGATCCCGAACGCGGTGACCTCGCTCGGCGGCTATCTGCTGGCGCTGGTGGTCGGCACGGTGCTGACCGCGGTTGCGCTGCGTGTCCTCAAGAAACCTGCTCCCCTGGCCGCGGTGGCCTGACCCTGCACCGGCGGGCTGCGCCCGCCAAGAGAAATCTCATGACGATGCACCTCGGGCGGCCACTGGCCGCCCTGCTGGCCCTGCTGTGCTCGCTGTCCGCATTTGCCGGGAGTTACGAGGACCACGGCTACGCCTTCCTCGCCAGCTACACCGGCGAATCGGCGGCGCTGGTCGATGGCGGCAAGAAGCGCGGCAGCGCCTACGCCGGCCAGTTCTTCGTTGGCGCGGAGGCCGACTTCGGCCGGCTGATCGGCTGGCAGGGTGCCAAGTTCAAGCTCTATGTGGCGAGCCGGCATGGCGACAATCTGGCGATCGACGAGATCGGCAACAGCGTCTCGGTGCAGGAAATCTGGGGCGCGCAGACCGAGCGGCTGGCGAACCTGACGATCGAGCAGAAGCTGTTCGATGACCGCGTGATCATCGAGGCCGGGCGCACCGTCGCCAACATCCATTTTCTCGGCTCCGAGCTGTGCAACTACTTCCAGACCAACTCCGCCTGCGGCAACCCGACCTTCGTGTTCCGCACCAGCGGCTTCACCTACTGGCCGGTGTCGAGCTGGGGCGGCTACGTGAAAACCTTCCTGACGCCGCAGATCTACGTCCACGCCGGCGTGTTCGAGATCAACCCGCTGCAGGCCCGCGACAACCAGCACGGCCTGAACTGGGGCATCGCCGATGCCACCGGCGTGATCGCACCGGTGGCGCTCGGTTATCGCAGCTCGCCGGCCCAGGCGCGGCTGCCAGCGTTCTATGAAATCGGCGGCTGGCGCGATACCTCGCGCTACAGCGATCCGCTGCGCGATGCGAACGGCGACGCGGCCCTGGTCAGCGGCCAGCCCTATGCCTCACGCAGCGAACGTTCCGGCGTGTTCGCGCGCTTCGAGCAGCAAGTCCCCCGGCCGGATCGCAACAGCCCGCGCGGCCTGATCCTGTTCGGCGCAGCACTCTGGGGCACCGCCGGCCAACTGACGCAGGATCGCTTCTTCGAACTTGGCTTCGTGCAGAAAGGCACCTTCACCGGCCGCGATCGCGACAGCCTGGCGTTCGTCATCAACCGCCAGCGCTACAGCGGTGCGGCGCTGGAAAATCTGCGCCTGGCGCGCGACGCGGCTGGCGGCGGCGACACGCCCGCCAACAGCCAATACCTGATGGAACTGAGCTACGGCATCCAGGTGAGCAAGCTGCTGCGAGTCGCGCCGAACCTGCACTACATCATCAACCCGGACAGCTTCTCGGAGCCCAGCCGGACCCGCGATCTCGCCGATGCGCTGGTCGTCGGTCTGAGAGTCGATCTGGCGCTGACGCCGGCGATTGCAGCGATTACCGGACGTTGATGATCGCTAGCAACTCGTCGCAGCGCTGCTGCCGCGCGTCGATGCCGCATCGAAGATCTTCTCGGCATTCGCGGCGAGGAAGTTGCGGAAGATCAGCGGCGAGCCATCGTCGGCCCAGAGCCGTGCGCCATCGGCATCAACGGCCTGAGCGCGCTCGATGATCTCGACGAACTGCTTCTCGCTCTGCGCGTTGCCGATGCTGCCATCGGCTTCCAGCACCGGCGTTGCCATGGTCGCGGCCATCGTCGCCGTCTGGCGCAGCGGGGTAGCCCGCGCGCCCTGGATCGCCGGCAGCATCGTGAAGCCGGCCGCGAGCATCGCCGCCGTCATCGCTTCGATGCCGCCGAAGCCCGCCGATGGCACGTCGATGGTCACGTGATTGAAGTCCGGGCCCAGCGCCAGCGCGCTGGCCGCTTCGCCGGAAACGGCGGCCACCGCATCGAGCGTTGTGCGTGGCATCGGCGGGCCGCTGCGCGCCATCAGCACGTCGACGAAATGGGCGACGAAAGCGTCGCCATCGGTTTCGTTCAAGCCGCCCTGTGCTTCGGCTTTCGCGATCAGCGTGACGAACGCGCCGTGATCGACGGCGGCAGCCTGCGTCGCGCAATCCTCGCGAATCAGCGCCGCGACCATTGGAGGAAACGCGGCGAGATCGACTTGGCTGACGAACACCTTGAACTGGTGCGCGTCATCGCCGACCACCTGCAGATCGAAGCTGATCAGCTTCTTGGCCGGGAACGCATAGCTGCGCTCGCGCTGCAGGCCGAGCACGCGCGCGGCACGGACGAACAGCGCCGCCACCGCCGGGTCCGCCGTGCGGATCGCGCCGTGATCGTTGAGGAAGCGCCCGCCTTGCGCAGCGACCAAGGCCTGCAGCCGAACGAAGTCCGGCACGTTGCGCGCGAACTTCGCGGTGGCGCGGTCGACGAAGCGTTCGCGCAACTGGCGTGGCGACAACAAGGTGCTCATGGCTAGTGCCTCGCGAGCAATCGGCAGATCAGCGCAGATTGTAGGGCGGGAAAGCGGCGTAACCGCGCATCCCGCCACGACGCCCTTGCCGCTGCTTCAGAGACGGCCCAGCAGCTCGCTCTTCTTGGTGTTGAATTCCTGCTCGGTCAGCGCGCCGGCATCGCGCAGCCGGGCCAGCTTTTCGATCAGGCCGATCAGCTCGTCGGCTGATCCACCGCTGCCGATCACCGGCTGCGGGCTGTACGCAGGCGCGGGCTGTTCGTAGGCCGGCGGGGGGGCGACGTATGCCGGCGCCGGTGCTGGCTGCGCGAAATTGTTCTGCGGTGCTTGCGGAAGCCCCAGGCCGGAAACGATCGGCAGGCTGCTGACCGACACCGTGCCGAACTGGCTGCTGAAGCTCAGCGAGGTGTCACCACCCTGCTGTTGGCTGACCCCGCCGATGCTGTGATTGAGCGTGTCGTACACGGTGACCTGGCCGTTGAGCTCCACCGCCAGCCGCTGTGGAAACACCGCATAGCGGATGTTGTTCTGGCCGCCGCTGCTGAACGGGCTGCCGAGATCGCCGGGCCACCACTGGCTGCTGTGGCGCGAGCCGGCTGGCGCCAGCGGAAACATCTGGGTGTTTGCCAGCGCGTTGGACAACTCGTTGCAGAGACTGTCGACCGTGTTCTTCAGGCCGTAATTGAACATGTCGCCGACCATGGTCATGCCGCCGCGCATCCACTGGCCGCCGCCACCGAGTTCCTGACAGTAGAACTGCGCCATCGAGCCGCCGCCGTTGCTGACCGCCACCAGCATGTGCACGACAGCCTCCTGGCTCAGGCCATAACGGCGCGCCAGTTCATCAACCACGTTCTGTCCTGCGGGGGTCAACAGCTGCATGGCGTTCCTTCCGTGGTGACGCTGATGGTGAATATCGCGGAGTATCGGCCTGCCTCGCGAGCCACGAAAAACGTCCGGGGCAAGGAGTAGAGCCAGCGTCTGCCTGATATCGGGCATCGATATCTACGGATATCGGATGAGCAACAAGCGTAGCACGCGAGGTTTTGGGGGCTGGCTCGAAGTCTTGGCCGATGCCTGGAGCAGGGCGGGAAAGCGGCCGGTGTCATGGCCGTGCAGCCCGCTACGCACCGCAGGGCCGCCGGCCATCATTATTTCTCGATGGTCACCACGAGCGCCTGGATCTTGCCCTCCACGGCATCCTTCCCAAACCGCTGTGCGACGGCGGTGGCGGCCTGGTCAGTCGCGACACCGAGTCGCTCAGCATCGCGCGCTTCGATCTCGTTTCGGAGCGGGGTGCCCTGGCAGTAAGCGATGGCCAGCGCTCGGGCCGATGCGGCTCGGCTCCGCGCTGCGAGCGTGACGATCCGGGCCGGCTTGGTGAATCCGGCGCTCGCAAGGTCCCGCTCGATGGTCGACCGGTCGTGGTAACCGTGCGGCGTGCGTGCCAGGAATCGCGGTGGATCCTCAGGGAACACCGCTTCCAGTGCCGTCGTGATGGTGTCGGCGAATTCGTTGTCCGCGATCCGGTCCCAGACATTGAAGATGAACACGCCGCCCGGCTTGAGCACGCGGCGCGCTTCGGAAAACGCTTGGGCCTTGTCAGGAAAGAACATCGCCCCGAACTGGCAGACGACGGCATCAAATTCGCCATCGATGAAGGGCAGGGCCATGGCATCGGCCTGCTGCCACTGGACCGGACGGGCCGTTCCTACCGCAGCGGCCTGATCGAGCATCGCCTGATTGAGGTCTGTGGCAACGATGGAAAAGCGTTCGTTCGGGATGCTTGCCAGTGCACGAGTCACCACGCCGGTGCCGGCAGCGACTTCCAGTATCCGGGACAGCTTCATCGAAGCCAGCCGTTGCTTCAGGTCCGCTGCATACGGTTCAAAGATCAGCGGTACGAGATGCGTTTCGTAGAGCTTCGGAATCGAGCCGGAGAAGAGCTTGTCGATGTCGGGCATGGGAAATCTCCGCATCCGCTATTGAGGGGTAGGGCGGGAAAGCGGCCGGCGGTATGGCCGCGCATCCCGCCATATGTGGTGGTCAGCGTGTCGCGGAAGGCGGGATGCGCCTGTGGCTTTTCCGCACGCGGGCTTTACAAAGCGTGAACGGTGCAAGAATTTTCGATGGTGTTTGCCGTGTCGTGAACACTCCTCTTCAAGCCGCCCGCAAAGCCACCGCAATCTGCATCCGCGCCGCCCGCAGCGCTGGAAAGAATCCACCCAGAAAGCCGACGAACAAGCTCAACACCAGTCCATTGATCAGCAGGGTCGGCGTCACGCGGAAGCTGAAGGCGACCTGGGTGAAGCCGGCGCCCAGTGTCGACACCGTGTAGCCGTTGAAGAAGGCATAGGCACCCACGGCGCCGATCAGGCCGCCGATCAGGGCGAGCACCATGGCTTCCATCACCGTTGCGGCGATGACCACGCCGCCACCGAAGCCGAGGGCACGTAGCGTGGCGATCTCGACGGTTCTCGCCGCGACGGCCGAGTACATGGTGTTCAGCGCGGCGAAGATCGCGCCCAGGCCCATGATCACGCCGACGACGCTGACCAGCACGCCGATGGTCTTGGTGAAGCTGCGCGACTGCGAAGAGAAGTATTCGACTTCGTTCTGCACGTCGACCTGCAGGCGCGGGTCGGTGGTCAGGCTGTCCTTGAAGGCCTGGAACGCGGACGGGTCGTCAAGCTTGACCAGCAGCGAGGAATAGCCGTTGCGGCGGAACGCCGATTGCGCGGTTT
The DNA here is from genome assembly GCF_023266035.1 of Nevskia sp. Lineage (GTDB taxonomy): Bacteria > Pseudomonadota > Gammaproteobacteria > Nevskiales > Nevskiaceae > Nevskia. The sequence goes on along the minus strand of NZ_JAHFRY010000008.1, from coordinate 51,532 downwards.
CGATGTCGACCAGCACCTCGGATTCATGGGCATCGCCGTTCGATGCGAAGACGCCGACCACGGTCCATAGCGAGCCGCGAATCTGCACGGCGCTGCCGATGTCCAGCCCGATGAACTGCTCGCGGGCTTTCAGGCCGACGATCAGTTCCTGCAGGCCCGGCTTGAAGCTGCGACCTTCGACGATCTGCAGCTCCGGACGAATCGTGAAGCCGGCGGGGCCGATGCCGCGCAGCGAGACATTGCTGTCGGTATTCGAGCGGCGCAGCGGCCGTTCGGCGATCAGGCTCAGTTCGCCGGAGGCCAGCGGCTTGCCGTCCTCGCCTTTGGCAACACCCGGTGCCTGTTCGATGACGATGGCCTGATCGCGGGTGAAGAAGCTCGACAGTTCCGAATTCGAGCCGCCTCTGAGCACGATCGCGCGATCGGCGCTGCCCGTAGCACGCAAGGTGGCGACCATGCCGGCGGACATCGACTGCAGTGCGGTGACCACGCCGACGACACCGGCAAGGCCGACGACGATCACCAAGGTCGCGCCCCAGCGTGCCGGCACACTTTTCAGGTTGATGCTGATCAGCTTGAACATCTGGGCCAGAAATTTCATGTCCTATCTCCCGGCCAGCGCATCAACTATTTGCAATCTTCTTGCTCGCAGTGCTGGGAAAATCCCCACCGCAAACGCCAGCAGCAGCATGGTTACGAATGCCTGCGCCCAGACGATCGGCTGCACGCTCACCGGCGCGCCGTTCAATGCGCCGCTGACGCCCTTGGCCGCGCCGATCGCCAACACCATGCCGAGTGCGGCGCCGACGAAGCACAGCAGCAAAGCTTCGGCGAGCACCAGGCCGGTGACTTGGCCGTCGCTGAAACCGAGCGTCTTCAGCACCGCGAATTCGGGAATGCGCTCGCGCACCGCCTGGCTCATGGTGTTGCCGATCACCAGCAGGATGGTGAAGAACACCGCGCCGAGAATGCCGGTGACGATCAGGCCGATGTCGCCGATCTGGCGTACGAAGCTCAGGTTCCAGTCCTTCTCGGTCTGGGTCTTGGTTTCATCCGGCGAGTTCTCGAACTGCTTGTCGATGTCCCGCGCGATGCGCTCGGAATCGTCCGGGTTGTCGACTCTCACGATGTAGACGCCGGCCGAGCCCTGGCCGAACTGGCGGGCTTCATCGAACTGGCCGAAGTTCAGATACATCAGATTCGAGCGGCCTGCCCAGTCATCGTCCTTGCCGTCGAAGATGCCGACCACGTCCCATTCCCAGGTACTGCCGCCGTCCTTGCGGGTGAAGATGAAGGACTTCAGCGGTACCTTGTCGCCGACCTTGAAGCCGTACTGCTCGGCGAGCTTGCGGCCGACGATGGCACCGGTCCTGGTGCGCGTGAAGGCCTCGCGCTGCTCGGCCGGAAGTATCCACTCGGGATAGGCATCGAGCAGGCGTTCCGGGTCCACCGCGAACTGCGCGAAGAAGTTGCGCTCGTCGATGTAGATGCCGCCGAAGAACTGCGACCAGGCGACCCGGGCAACCCCGGGCACCGATTCGATCCGCTGCAACAGCGAGAGCGGCAGGGGCTGCGTGAAGCTGACCTTGGCTTGCGTGATCAGGCGATTGGCACCGACAAAATCGGCGCCCGAGCTGAACAGCACGCTGACCGCCTGCAACAGACCGAACAACATGAACGCGGCGATCAGGCTCAGCATGGTCAGGATCAGCCGGGTTTTCTTGTGGAACAGATTGGCCCAGACCAATGGCAGGAATTTCATGGCGTCACCTCGGACTGTTCTGGAAGTTAATGCGAGTCACCGGAGGTGACGAGCGCTCCCTTATCCATGTCGAGTCGATGCGTTGCGTACTCCGCCGCCTTCGCATCATGCGTGACCATGACGATGGTCTTGCCGTGGTTGCGGTTCAGTTGCTGCAGCAGGGTGAGGATTTCGTCGGCGGTCTTGCGGTCGAGATCGCCGGTGGGTTCGTCGCAGACCAGCAATGTCGGATCGGCAACCAAAGCTCGGGCAATCGCGACTCTCTGCTGCTGGCCGCCGGACAGTTCGCTCGGCTTGTGGGTGGCGCGATCGGCGAGACCGACGACGGCGAGCGCAGCGGCCACATTCTTCTTCCGCTGCGCCTTGCTCAAGGAAGTGAGCAGCAGCGGCAGTTCGACATTGGCTTCGGCGCTGAGCACCGGCAGCAGGTTGTAGAACTGGAACACGAAGCCGACGTGGCGGGCGCGCCACTTGGCGAGCTGGCCGGAGGACAGCTGATCGATGCGCTTGCCGTCGACGACGATCTCGCCAGCGCTGGGCTTGTCGAGCCCGCCGATCAGGTTCAGCAGGGTGGTCTTGCCCGAGCCGCTGGGGCCCATCAGCGCGAGGAAATCGCCGCTGGCGATGTCGAGGTCGAGCGCCTGCAGCACGTCGACGGTCTGCTTGCCACGGGTGTAGCGCTTGGCCACGCCGCGAATCGATACCAGGGTCGTCATGGGGCTGCTCCGTTGCTGCTGATGAGGGTCAGTTGGGTTTCTGGACGACGATCGCCGCGCCGTCCTTGAGTTTGGCGAGATCGCCGATGGCCACTTGATCACCGGTGCTGAGCCCGGCGATCACGGTCTGTTCAGTGCCGGATTTCGCGCCGAGTTTCACCGCGCGGCGCTCCACGGTCTTGCCGCGGATCAGGAACACTGCACCCGTTTCGCCGCTGCCAAGCACCGCGGTGGACGGCACGATGACCCCCGCCGGTTCCGGGCTGCCAGCTTTCGGTGCGGCGCCGAGGAAGGACACGCGGGCACCCATCTCCGGCAGCACGCGGGCGTCCTTCTCCTTGAACGCGACGCGAACCTTCACCGTCGCCTTGCTGCGATCGGCGGTCGGGATCACCGCGATCACTTCGGCGGGAATGCTCCAGTCCGGATAGGCGTTGAGCTTGATCACCGCCGGCTGGGCGGCGCTGACCCGGTTGATGAAGTTCTCGTTGACGTCGACTTCCACTTCCAGCGAATCCATGTCGACGACGGTGCCGATGCCGGTGCGCGTGAAGCCGCCGCCGGCCGACAGCGGCGAAACGATTTCGCCGACCTGCGCCGCCTTCACGGTGATCACGCCGGCGAACGGCGCGCGCACCGTGGTGTCGTCGAAGCTGCGCTGGGCGACGTCGACAGCGCGCGCGGCCACCGCGACATTGCGCTCCGCCACGTTGTAGCTGGCGCGCAGGCCATCGAGCGTGGTCTGTGCGGTATCGAGTTCGGCAACGCTGATGAACTTCTGCTCCACCAGCCCCTTGCGGCGCGACACATCACGCTCGGCATTGGCGACGTTGACCCGCACCTGGGTCGCGCTGGCGCGGGACGATTCCAGCTGCGCGCGCGCCTGTTCCAGCGAGGCGCGGATATTGGTGTCATCGAGCCGGGCGACGATCTGATTGGCTTCCACCCGGCTGCCTTCCTCGATCAGCACCTCGGTGACCAGGCCGGTGATCTTGGCGGATACGGTCGCCGCGCGGCGGGCGACGACATAGCCGGCGGCATCGAGCAGCGAACTGCCACCGGCGCTGCCGTTCGACGCCGCAGCTTTCGCGGTGGCGACTGTCACCGGCAGGCCCGCAGGCTTGCCGAACAGGAACCAGGCGATGCCGGCGCCGACCAGCAGCACGACGGCGATCCACCACTTCTTTCCGCCACGGCCGCCGTCCTCGGGCTCATTGCTGCGATCGATACGGAGCTGATCGAGCAACGCGGATTTGTCGTCCATGACCTGTAGGGAATAGGTAAAAGTGGTGCCGCAAGCATAGTGGAAACCGGCTCCGCCACCGGCCGGCAGAACCGGCTTTCAGGGGCTTCAGACTAGGTATTCCGGCGGGCCCGAGACAGTCCCGATCGTCATCGCGCCGGCATGACGTTTGTCATATCGGCGACTTTCGAAACGGAGTCTGGCCCGGCGTTTCTCCGGCTTGTCACAATCGGCCCCGATACTGCGCGCGAAAACCACGACCCCATGGGAGAAGCGCAATGGCGAAGATCGCGCATCCGGACAAGCCGGAGAAGGCCACGTATCACTACCGCACCATCTGGCTGTCCGACATTCACCTCGGCACGCCCGGCTGCAAGGCCGAGTTCCTGACCGATTTCCTGAAGCGCAACCACTGCGACACGCTGTATCTCGTCGGCGACATCATCGACGGCTGGAAGCTGAAGAGCGGCTGGTACTGGCCGCAGGAACACACCAATGTCATCCGCCGCATCCTGACCAAGGCCAAGCGCGATACCCAGGTCATCTATGTGACCGGCAACCACGACGAGTTCCTGCGCAAGTTCGTCGACTACCGTCTGGAAATCGGCAACATCAAGCTGGTCAACGAAGCGATCCACGAGACCGCCGACGGCCGCAAGCTGCTGGTGCTGCATGGCGATTACTTCGACGTCATCACCCGCTATCACCGCTGGGTGGCGCTGGCCGGCGACATGGCCTACGAAACGATGATGAGCACCAATTACTGGTTCAACCGCCTGCGCTCGATGGCCGGGCTGCGCTACTGGTCGCTGTCGGCGTACGCGAAGCAGAAGGTCAAGAACGCGGTCAGCATCGTCTCCAGCTTCGAAGAAGCCGTGGCCCGCGAATGCAAGCGCCGCGGCCTCGATGGCGTGGTCTGCGGCCACATCCACCACGCCGAGATTCGCGACATCAACGGTGTCGAGTACCACAACTGCGGCGACTGGGTGGAAAGCTGCACCGCGCTGGCCGAAGACATGAACGGCAAGATCTCGGTGATCCGCTGGGTCGAGATCGACCATCTCAACGAACGCCCGAAAGTCACGCCGCTGAAGCGGGCGGCGAAGGCGATTGGGGTGGCGGCTTGAGGTATGGCGTTTCCCAGGAACCGGCGTCATTCCTGAATAGATAGGGTGGGGGTCACTGGCTGCCTCGTCGGCGATAATCGCCGGGGGTCTGATCGAACCATCGTCGGAAAGCCCGGGTGAAGCTGGCAGTGTCGCCATAGCCCAGTTGCAGTGCCACCTCGTCGATCTTCATCTCGGTGCCTTCCAGTAACCGCGCGGCGAGTTGCTTGCGTTCCGCCTCAACCACATTGCGAAAGCTCGAGCCGTCTTCTTCCAGCCTGCGCCGCAAGCTTCGCGGCGCCATCGCCAGCGCATGCGCGACATCTTCGATCGAGGCCGTCAGACCCAGCGGACCCAGGAGGAGTTGCCGGACTTGCCCGACCACGCCGGCGACCTGGCGACGTTCCAGCTGAGCACGACACTGGTGCTCCAGCAGACGCACCAGGTGAGCGTCATACATCGGCAGAACCGTCTCCGCATCCTGGCGATGTATGACGATCGCATTGCGCGCACTTCCGTATTGCGGCGCGATACCGCAGAGGCTGTGGATTCGCGCTGCGTGGTCCGGCGCCCGTCCCTGATATTCCAGACGCTGGACGCGGACACCAGACAAACCCAGTTCGCGAAGCAGGTTCATGGCGGTGGCAGTATCCCGCTCCAGAAGGAACTGCCGAAGGTGCTGCGGTATCGCGCTCGGATCTGCACTGACACCGAATTCGTCCTGATCGGCGAATGCCTCGAGCACGCAGTACGCCGTGCTGAGCGGTAGATAGCGCAGCGCGCTCTCGACGGCTTCGCGCAGATTCCGGCTGATGCGCATCACGAATCCGAAGACGCCGAAGGTGGCAACGGTGTACTGAAGTCCCAGTTCGAATCCCAGCGCCGGCAACTGGGGCAGCGCGAGGATGAGATTTTCGATCAGGCGCATCTCCTGCTCGCGGGCGATCAAGGCATCCGGGTCATGCAGTTGCGCCTCGGCGATGCCGGTTCCCAGCAGGCAGGTCTCGACATCAACGCCGTGACGCGCTGCAAAGTTGACCATAACCTGAGCGATGGCGACGGGATGCTGGATGGTGGTCTGCGCAAACATTCAGGTCCTCGGGCTTCCAAGATCGATCTGCCCGGCGTCATGCAGGCCGGAAATGCATTGAACCAGGCCGGTAATGCGCTGTCCGCCCCCGTGAACGGCCACTAAAATTGTTGGCACGACGTCCTACTCATTGGAGTAACGCATGCAACACGACCTGACCGCCCTGAACAAGCAGGCCATCGCCACAGCGAGGGAATTCACCGGGCAATTTGCATGGCAGACAGTGGCGCTGGTGCTGTTGGTGCTCACGGCCTTCGTCGCCAACCTCTGGATGTTCGCGGCAGGGGCCACGCCTTTCTGGGCTGCTGCCCTGATCTATGCGGCGCTGACCTACTTATCGTATACGCCGCTGCACGAGGCCGCGCACGGCAACATCCATGGCAGCAACGACCGGCTCAAATGGGTAAATGATGTCTGCGGGTATCTCGTCGCGCCGATCATCATGGTGCCGTACTCCACCCATACCGTCGAGCACTTCACCCATCACCGCTACACCAATCAGCCGGACAAGGATCCGGACTATGTGGTGCACGGAATGCGGCACGGCCTGCTGGGTTTCCTTGCCAGCGGCTTCCGGTTCTTGTGGGTGCAGAACGCCTTCCTCTTCCGCGGCTACTGGGCGACTGCACCGCTGCAAGAGAAGGCGACGTTCTTCGCTGAAGTGGCATTTGCCATCGGTTGGCGTGTTGCCGTACTGCTGCTCGTGTCGCGGGACTCCACTCCGGTCTTGCTCGTTCTGGGCTATCTGAGCGGCGCTTTCTTCACGGTGTACTGGTTCGCCTATCGGCCGCACTTGCCGTACGAAGAGTCGGCACGCTATCGCACGACCAACAGTCTCATCATGCCGGTGTGGATGAAACCCGTGGAATGGTTCTGGATGGGGCAGAACCTGCACTCAGTGCATCACTTGTTCCCGCGCGTGCCGTTCTATCGTTATCACGCACTCCATCGCCGCATCGAACCCATCTTGCGTGCTCATGGAACTCCCGTGATCGGAATTATCAGCCGACAGGCCGTTCCCGAGATGAATGGCTTTGGCGTTCGGCAATAGAAGAGATTGCTCCTGTCCCGCTCGGGCCGGGTGCCTGCCTGCGCAGACATGACGGTCGGCATGAGCCTCCACATGAGCCTCTAGGGTATCCAAAAAAAACGGCGCCTTTCGGCGCCGTTTTTCGGTTCAGCCAAGGCTCAAGCTTTACCCGCAAGCTGCGCCACGATCCCCGGATTCTCCAAAGTCGACACGTCCTGCGTGATCTCCTCGCCCTTGGCGATCGAGCGCAGCAGCCGCCGCATGATCTTGCCGCTGCGGGTTTTCGGCAGGCCATCGGCGAGGCGGATGTCGTCCGGCTTGGCGATCGGGCCGATTTCCTTGGCCACGTGTTCGCGGAGTTCCTTGATCAGCGCCAGCGCTTCGTCGCCGGTCGGGCGCACGCCCTTGCAGATGACGAAGGCGCAGACCGCTTCGCCCTTGACCTCGTGCGGACGGCCGACGACGGCGGCTTCGGCAACGCGGGGATGCGAGACCAGGGCGGACTCCACTTCCATCGTGCCCAGGCGATGGCCGGAGACATTCAGCACGTCGTCGGTGCGGCCGAGAATCCAGTAGTAGCCGTCTTCGTCGCGATGAGTGGAATCGCCGGCGACGTAGAGATGGGTGCCATCCGGGCGGACCGGGAACTGGCCGTAATAGGTTTTCTTGTAGCGCTCGTTGTCGCCCCAGATGGTGCGCAGCATCGACGGCCAGGGCTTGGTGATGACCAGATAACCGCCGGCAGTCTTGCCGACCACGGGCTCGCCCATCTCGTCGACAACATCGGCGAACAGGCCGGGCAGCGGCTGGGTGCAGGAACCCGGCTTGGTCGGTGTGGCACCGGGCAGCGGGCTCATCATGATGCTGCCGGTTTCGGTCTGCCACCAGGTATCGACGATCGGCAGACGCTCCTTGCCGATCACCCGGTGGTACCACATCCAGGCTTCTGGATTGATCGGTTCGCCGACGCTGCCGAGCAGGCGCAGCTTGCTCAGGTCGTACTGGTTGGGGATTTCCTCGCCGGACTTCATCAGCGCGCGGATCGCGGTGGGCGCGGTGTAGAAGATGGTCACGCCGTGGTCCTGGCAGATCTTCCAGAAGCGGCCGGCGTCCGGGACGGTAGGCACGCCTTCGTAGATCATCACGGTGGCGCCATTGGCCAGCGGGCCGTAGACGACGTAGCTGTGGCCGGTCACCCAGCCGACGTCCGCCGTACACCAGAACAGATCGTCATCCTTGAGATCGAATACCCACTGGGC
>NZ_JAHFRY010000008.1:0-43316 GCF_023266035.1 Nevskia sp. | reverse complement strand
GATAGCCGCCGGTGCAATGCTGGATGCCCTTGGGCTTGCCGGTGGAGCCGGATGTGTAGAGCAGGAACAGCGGGTGTTCGGCGTCGACGTTCACCGGCTCGCAATCCGCGGCAACTTTCGCCGTGGCTTCATGCCACCAGGCGTCGCGACCGTCCTTCATGGTGATCGCGTGGCCGGTGCGCTTGGCGACGATCACGCCTTGCACGGTTGGGCAGCCGAGCGCCAGCGCTTCATCGCAGGCCTTCTTCAGATCGACGATGTTGCCGCCGCGCTGGTTGCCGTCGGCGGTGATGACCAGCTTGGCGCCGGTGTCTTCGATGCGATCACGCAGCGCAGTCGCCGAGAAGCCGCCGAACACCACCGAGTGGATGGCGCCGATGCGGGCGCAGGCCTGCATCGCGATCACCGCTTCCGGCGAGTGCGGCAGATACAGCACCACGCGATCGCCCTTGACGATGCCACGGGCCTTGATCGCATTGGCCAGCTTGCAGACTTCGGCGTGCAGTTCCCGGTAGCTGTAGTTGCGGGTGTCGCCCTTCTCGCCTTCGTAGCGGATGGCGATCTTGTCGCCCTTGGTCGCCAGATGGCGGTCCAGGCAGTTGTACGAGGCGTTCAGGGTGCCATCGTGGAACCAGCGGTAGTTGGGTGCGGCGCTGTCATCGAGCACGGTCCTGAACGGCGTGGCCCAGCTCAGCTCGCTCCTGGCGTAAGCGCCCCAGAAGCCGGTGAAATCGGCAGCCGCGGCGGCGCGCAGCTCGGCCATCTTCGCGGCGTTGACACGGGCGGCGGCGGCGAACTCGGCCGAGGGCGGGAACACCCGGGTCTCGGTCAGCACGGATTGGAAGTTGTCACTGCTCATTGTTGATCCTCGTTGTTCGAGTGTTGTCGTCGGGCTCCGTGGCGGAGCGTCTCCTCGGGCCGGAGTGTGCCAGCCGCGGCGCAGCGGTTTGCGCCGGTGCCGCGCTAAAGCAAACATCGCGCCCGATACAGTAAGCCCGCCAGCTTCCTGACGGGCTACCCGATTCAGTGGATTGTCGGCAGCTCCATCAATGACCCCTCAGTGATTCGACGCGCCGGTGGCGCCGTAGCCGGTTTCGGCCCGAACCAGCTGCTCGATATAGCGTGCCGACTCGATCTTGGCCCTCGCGCTGCGATCGGTCACCGAACCGAACCAGCAGCCGAGGAAGGCCAGGGTCATCGAAAACAGCGCCGGTGCGTCGTAAGGGAAGATCGGCGTGGCATGGCCGAGCACCTTCACCCAGACGGCCGGGCCGAGGACGGTCAGTGTCACGGCTGACACAAGGCCCAGCCCGCCGCCGAGCAGTGCACCACGGGTGGTGAGCCCGCGCCAGACGATCGACAGCAGCAGGATCGGGAAGTTGGCGCTGGCCGCGATCGCGAAAGCCAGGCCGACCATGAAGGCGACGTTCTGCTTTTCGAAGACGACGCCGAGGACGATCGCCAGAATGCCGAGGCCGATGGTGGCGAACTTCGAGACGCGGATTTCATCCTTGTCGTTGACCTTGCCCTTGCGCAGCACATGGGCGTACAGGTCATGCGAGACCGCCGTGGCCCCGGAGAGCGTCAGGCCGGCGACGACCGCGAGGATGGTGGCGAAGGCGACTGCCGAGATGAAGCCGAGGAAGACATCGCCGCCCACCGCATGAGCGAGGTGGATCGCCGCCATGTTGGTGCCGCCGCGCAGGCCCTTGTCATCGAGATAGAAGGTGTCGGTGCCGACCAGCACGATGGCGCCGAAGCCGATGATGAAGGTCAGGATGTAGAAGTAGCCGATGAAGCCGGTCGCGTAGAACACGCTCTTGCGGGCTTCGGCGGCGTTCTTCACGGTGAAGAAGCGCATCAGGATGTGCGGCAGGCCGGCGGTGCCGAACATCAGCGCCAGGCCGAGCGAGATCGCCGATACCGGGTCCTTGACCAGCTTGCCCGGCGCCATGATCGCCTGACCGTCCTTGTGCACGGCGATCGCCTGCTCGAACAGCGCTTCCACCGAGAAGCCGACGTGGCGCATGACCATGAAGGCCATGAAGCTGGCGCCACCGAGCAGCAGCATCGCCTTGATGATCTGCACCCAGGTGGTCGCCAGCATGCCGCCGAAGGTGACGTAGACGATCATCAGCACGCCGACCAGCACCACCGCGATGTTGTAGTCCAGCCCGAACAGCAGCTTGATCAACTGACCGGCGCCGACCATCTGCGCGATCAGATAGAACGCCACCGTGGTCAAGGTGCCGGCGGCGGCGAGGATGCGGATCGAGGTCTGGTCCAGCCGGTAGCTGGCGACATCGGCGAAGGTGAACTTGCCGAGATTGCGCAGCCGCTCGGCGATCAGGAACATGATCACCGGCCAGCCGACCAGGAAGCCGATCGAATAGATCAGGCCATCGAAGCCGGAGCCGAACACCAGCGCCGAAATGCCGAGGAACGAAGCCGCGCTCATGTAGTCGCCAGCGATGGCGAGCCCGTTCTGGAAGCCGGTGATGCCGCCGCCTGCGGTGTAGAAATCAGCGCGCGACTGGGTGCGCCGGCTCGCCCAGTAGGTGATGCCCAGCGTCAGCGCCACGAAGGCGACGAACATCAGGATGGCGGTGAGGTTCAGCGGCTGCTTCTCCGCCTGGCCTTCGAGGGCGGCGGCGAAGCTGGCGAGCGGTGCGAGCAGGGCCGTGGCGGTCAGCGTCTTGAGAATCATGCGGTTCATCGGATTCATCCCTGGGCGCTCCGGACAGCCTTGACCGTCAGTGCATCGAACTCGCCGTTGGCGCGGCGCACGTAGATGCCGGTCAGCACGATCGCCGACAGGATGACGCCCAGCCCCAGCGGAATGCCCAGCGTGATGACGCCGTCGATGCGGATCGCCAGCCATTGCGGGGCAAAGGCGATCGCCAGGATGAAGCCGTAGTAGATCAGCAGCATCAGCGTGGTCAGGATCGCCGAGTAGCGGCCGCGGCGTGCGCGCAGCTCGGTGAACGCCGGACTTTCAAGGATGCGCAGGATCTCCGGCGCCACGTGGACCTCGGTCGACGCCGTGCTGCCGTCGCCGGAATGCTGTTTTGTTGTCATGGATGCTCCTAACACCTGCGTCATGGGTACGGCGATGCTGATGGCTGAGCCTATCGGCGATGGGGTCCGCACTCCATGCGACGTTGGTCTAAGCGGGGTGGCCCGGGTCTGCGACTTTGGTCTCAGGCCCGACGGCGGAGATCGCCTCGTGATCTATGCTGAGCCTCAGCAGCCGGCCGCCGTCCGGCAGGGGACGCCGGGATGCTCGAGGTCTGGTCGCTATTCCTGATCTCGGCGATCTATGTCGCGGTGCTGTTCGCGATTGCGGCGCACGGTGATCGTCGGGCAGTGGCCGGCTCCTCGCGCAAGCCCTGGACCTACAGCCTCGCCCTTGGCGTCTACGCCACCTCCTGGACGTTCTACGGCGCGGTCGGCCGGGCCGCGACCAGCGGCTGGGATTTCCTGCCGATCTATCTCGGGCCGATGCTGGTGTTCCTGTTTGCCGGCGGCCTGCTGGAGCGGCTGATCCGGATCAGCAAGCGCTACAACATCACGTCCATTGCCGACTTCATCGGCGCCCGCTACGGCCGCAACCAGCGGCTGGCGATGTTCGTCACCGCCGTCGCGGTGCTTGGCGTGGTGCCGTACATCGCGCTGCAGCTGAAAGCGGTGGCTTTCGGTTTCGAGCTGCTGGCGCACTCGCAGGGCGAAGTCGGTGCCGATGACCATCTGTTCGACAACGGCGCGCTGTTCGTCGCCGTGCTGCTGGGCGCGTTCGCGATCCTGTTCGGCACGCGCCAGGTGGTTGCCAGCGAAAACCATCACGGCATGGTGCTGGCCATCGCCTTCGAGTCGACGGTCAAGCTGCTGGCCTTTCTCGCCGTCGGCCTGTTCGTCTGCTACCACCTGTACGACGGCTTCGGTGATGCCTGGAGCCACGCGCTGACCCGCCTCGGCACTCAGGCGCACGAGCGCGATGGCCGCTGGCAGGCCGGCTTCGTCGCCCAGACCCTGCTCGCGGCGGCAGCGGTGCTGTGTCTTCCGCGGCAGTTCCACGTCACGGTGGTGGAGAACGCCGACACCCGCGATCTCAAACGCGCGCGCTGGGTGTTTCCGCTGTTCCTGCTGGCGATCAGCGTGTTCGTGCTGCCGATCGCCAGCGCCGGGCTCGATCGTCTGTCGGCCGATGCTTCGGGCGATACCTACATGCTGGCGCTGCCCTTGTCCGAGGGGCAGGGCTGGCTGGCGCTGATCGCCTATCTCGGCGGCTTCTCGGCGGCCACCAGCATGGTCATCGTCGAAACCATCGCGCTGTCGACGATGATTTCCAACGAGCTGGTGCTACCGGTGCTGCTGCGTTCGCGGCGCTTCCGGCTCGCCGAACGCAGTGACTTGAGCGGCCTGCTGAAGAACATCCGCCGCGCGGCGATCGTCGCGATCATTGCCGCCGCCTACCTGTATTACCGGATCTACAGCGGGCCCGGCTCGCTGACCGCGATCGGCCTCTTGTCATTCGCCGCTGTGGCCCAGTTTGCGCCGGCGATCGTCGGCGGCGTGCTCTGGCGCGGCGGCAGTCACGCCGGTGCGCTGGCCGGCTTGAGCATCGGTTTCGGTCTGTGGCTGTACACCTTGCTGCTGCCGGCGCTGCTGGCCGGTGGCGACAGCAGCCTGTTGAGCGACGGCCCGCTCGGCATCGGCTGGCTGCGGCCGCAGGCGCTGTTCGGGCTGACCGGGCTCGACGACATCACCCACGGCACGCTATGGAGTCTCGGCGGCAACACGCTGGCCTATCTGCTGACGCCGCTGCTGTTCAAGCCCGGTCTGCGCGAACGCCTGCAGGCCGGGCGGTTCCTCGAAGAACCGTCCGCCGGACGCGCGGCGCGCGCACCTGCAACCAAGATCGCCGCTACGGTCGGCGATCTCGTGGCACTGCTGGAACGCTTCTTCGGGGCCGAACGCGCGCGCAGCGAACTGGAACTGCACGCCCGCCGGCTCGGTCGGCCGGAGCCGAAGCCGGACGACCGGGTGTCGTCCGAGCAGGCGCGCCACATCGAGCATCTGCTGTCCGGTGCGCTCGGCGCGTCGAGCGCACGGCTGGTGCTCGGCTCGGCACTCGGCGGCCGCGACATGCAGCTGGAAGACGTGATCAGCCTGCTCGACGAAACCGCGCACGAGATCCAGTTCAACCGCGAACTGCTGCGCGCTTCGCTGGAGCATCTGTCGCAGGGCGTGTCGGTGGTCGACAAGGATCTCTGCCTGGTCGGCTGGAACCGCCGCTATCTGGAAATGCTCGACTACCCGGACGACCTGATCCGGGTCGGCCGGCCGATCGCCGAGGTGTTCCGCTACAACGCCGAGAGGGGTCTGCTCGGGCCTGGCGATGTCGAGTCCCAGGTCGAGCGGCGACTGGCTCACCTGCGCGCCGGCACCCCGAACAGCCATGAGCGCCTGATGCCGGATGGCCGGGTCATCGAAGTGCGCGGCAGCCCGATGTCCGGCGGCGGCTATGTCACCAGCTATTCGGATGTCACCGCCTACAAGCAGGCGCAGCAGGCGCTGGAAGTGGTCAACGAGCAATTGGAGGAGCGAGTCTCGGAACGCACCGCCGCGCTCGAGGAAGCGCGCGGCGTGGCCGAGCGCGCCAACCGGGCGAAGTCCCGCTTTCTGGCCACCGTCACCCACGATCTGGTCCAGCCGCTGAACGCCGCGCGCTTGTTCGTGACGTCGATCGACCGCGATGCGGTGCCGGCCGAGACCGCACGCATCGTCGGCCAGGTGGAAAGCTCGCTGCATGCGGCCGAGAACCTGATCGGCGCGTTGCTCGATATTTCCCGGCTCGATGCCGCCGCCCAGCCGGTGCGCCGCGAGCATTTCCCGGTCGATCGGGTGCTGGCGCCGCTGGCCAACGAGTTCTCGGCGTTGGCCCAGGCGCGTGGTCTGGAGTTTCGCTACGTGGCCTCGTCGGCGATCGTCGAGACCGATCCTTCGCTGCTGCGCCGCATCCTGCAGAACTTCCTGTCCAACGCCGTGCGCTACACCCGCAGCGGCTGCGTGCTGCTCGGCTGCCGGCGCTTGCCCGGCGGCATCGAGATCGGCGTCTGGGATACCGGGCCGGGCATTCCGGCCGGGCGCCAGCCGGAAATCTTCGAGGAGTTTCGCCGGCTCGAAGCCGGCCAGGATTTCGATCAGGGCCTGGGGCTCGGGCTGTCGATCGCCGATCGTCTTTCGAAGCTGCTGCACCACCGGCTGAGGCTGCGGTCGACGGTCGGCCGCGGCAGCTGCTTCTCGATCGTGGTGCCGTTCGGTGATCGCAGTTCGATCGCGCCGCTGCGACCGGCACCGGTGACCCGTTCGACCGATCGCCTGCATGGCCGGCTGGTGTTCTGTCTCGACAACGAGGAGTCGACGCTCGATGCGCTCGGTGCGCTGCTGACGCGCTGGGGCTGTCGGGTGATCGTCGCCCGCAATGCCAGCGAGGCTTACGCCTGCTTCGGGCCGGGTGCGGAAGTGCCCGATCTGGCGCTGATCGATTTCCATCTCGGCGAAGGCGCCAGCGGCATCGCGGTGATGGCCGAGCTGCGCCGGCGCTGGGGTGTTGCCGTGCCGGCGATCGTGCTGACCGCCGATCCCACCGAAGCGGCGCGCAACGCCGCCAGCGCCGCCGGCCATGCGCGGCTGCCGAAGCCGGTGAAGCCTGCGGCGCTCAGGGCCTTGATGAGTCGGATGATCCGCATTCAGAGTGCGGATGTCATCGAAGCGGACGGCGACGCTTAGTCTTCGTCGGCAACGTCGGACTGAAGCTCGTCCATCGGCGGCGTCAGGCTGCCGGCGCTGGCATCGAGCAGGCGTCTTGCCAGCAGCGCCGCCTGGGTGCGCCGATACAAGCCGAGCTTGCGCAGCACGGCGGTGACATGGGCCTTCACGGTCGCTTCGGTGATGCTCAGCTCGTAGCCGATCTGCTTGTTCAGGCGGCCATCGGCGAGTGCCATCAGCACCTTGAACTGCTGCGGCGTCAGCGTGGCGATCTGCCGGGTCAGCGCCTGTTCGGCGGCATCCTGATCGACGCCATCGGCCAGGCCTTCCGGCAGCCATTCGTTGCCATCGAGCATCGCCCGCACGGCTACACCGATGACGGCCAGCGACGCCGATTTCGGGATGTAGCCGCAGGCGCCGAAATCGATCGCGCGGCGGATCACCAGCGGGTTTTCCTCGCCGGAGACGATCGCCACCGGCAGGTCCGGGCGCAGGCCGCGCAGCTGGATCAGCGAGGAAAAGCCGCTGCTGCCGGGCATCCGCAGATCGAGCAGCACCAGATCGCAATCCGGCTGGGCATCGAGCTTGGCCAGCAGTTCGATCAGCGACGCGGTGGCTTCGACGATCGCTTCGGGCACGGCATCGGCCACGGCGGCGGTCAGCGCGGCGCGGAACAGCGGATGGTCATCAGCGATGAGCAAGCGATACATGGCGGCCTCGGGCAGCGCATTCAGTACGGGCATTGCAACACCCTACGACCTTGGTCGCGATACGACCTAAGGTGAATGGTCGCGCCTTCCTCTGATCGCCACTCTGCGTCTGCGGCCTTCGATGCCGCTCCCGGATCACCTGTCCGGGCAACGAACGATGACGAGGAGTGAGGAGATGATGCCTGCCCGCAGCCGCTTTGCCGCCGCCCTGTGCGCCGCCGGATTCGGCATGGCGACGCTGCCTGTGTTCGCCGCCCCGGTGGATGAAGACACCGCCGCAGTGATCCAGGATCTGAAGCGGCGCATCGAGGCGCTGGAACAGCAGCTCTCCGCCAAGGCGGCGCAGCCTGCGGCCGAGGTCGCCGCGCCGGCAGCCGTCGCAGCTGTTGCGCCAGTCGTTGCTGCGGCAGCACCAGTACCAGCGCCGGCCGCCGTCACCAATGGCGGCGACTTCAAGCTGGCCTGGGGCGGCTACATCAAGAGCGACTTCATCACTTCCCGCTACAGCGATGGCGCGGTGGCGCAGAGCCTGGGCCGCGATGCCTACATCCCGAACTCGATTCCGGTAGCCGCGACCGGCGCCGAGAACGCCCGCACCTATACCGATCTGCACGCCAAGGAAACCCGGCTGTACCTGCGCGGCTCGGGCCTGATGTACGGCCACAAGGTGGCAATCAATGCCGAGTTCGATTTCATCAGCGGCCAGCTCGGCCAGGGCATCGCCGGGGCGCCGAACGAAGCGGTGACCAATCCGTACAACCCGGCGTTCCGCCTCGGCTATCTGGATTTCGACAACTTCCGCATCGGCCAGGACTGGTCCACCTTGCAGAACATGGTGGCGCTGCCGGACATCGTCGATCTGGTCAACTGGCCATCCGAAGGCACGGTGTTCTCGCGTCAGCCGATGATCCGTTACACCTATGGCCCGCTGGCCATCGCGCTCGAAAACAGCGAATCGACAGTCGCCACCCTCGGCGGCAATGCCTTCACGGTGACCGACGACAACACGGTGCCGGACCTGGTCTGGCGCTACACGCTGAAGACGGCGGCCTGGGGCGACTACACCTTGTCCGGCGTGGTCCGCCAGATCGCCGATCGCGGCACCGTGGTCGGTGGCAACGACACCTCGGTCGGCTACGGCCTGAGCTTCGCCGGCAAGATTCCGCTCTGGGGCCACGACGATCTGCGTTTCACCTTCAGCGGCGGCGACGGCTTCGGCCGCTACCTGGCGCTGAACACGGTCGGCGATGCCGTGGTCGACGCCAGCGGCAAGTTGCGCACCGTCGAGGTCTACAACGGCTTCGTCGCCTGGCGTCACCCCTGGAACGAACAATGGCGCTCGAACCTGGCGCTGTCCGCCCTGCACGCCAACACCGGGCAGATCGACGAAGGCTCGATCTTCGGCCCCGGCGTTTCCCGCAACGTCCGCAGCGTCACCGCCAACCTGCTGTATTCGCCGATCCCGAAGATCACCTTCGGCGCCGAATACCGTTACGCGCGGCGTGACACTGTCGGCAATCTGTCTGGCGACCTGAGCCGCCTGCAGTTTTCGGCGCGGTACAACTTCTGAGGCTTTGCACCTGGCTTATCGCTGCCAGCAAGCCAGCCCCCTGAACCCTGGCATCACGGTGGCATTCCCTTGTTTCCGATTCGCCCGCGGCCGGTCTGTGCCGCCGCATTCCAGCTTGCAGTGATACGGCCAACAGAATCGGCGGGCGATTGTTGCCCATCGGGAATGTTTATGTTCCTGAAACAGGCGACTCTTCCCTAACTACAAGCAGTGCTGCCACGGCGGCGCTGCGGGGAGCCGGTACGGAGTCGCCGGCATGGGGCACCGAGCAGTTCGGATTCGGGGGACTTCAAGGCAATCGCGGCGCGCAAGACGCCGCAATGCTCGAAGGGGCGGGTTAGGGAGTGGTATCGATGGCAGCGACAAGCCGAAAGGCGAGGGGGCGACTGGTCGCCAGATGGCGGGTGCCTACCGCTTGTGTAGTCGTTCTGATGGCTGGCGGGCTGGTTTCGGACGCCGAAGCCGGTAACGGCCACCTGCTGTCGGGATCGAATCTCGAAGCCGAATTCGGCGATTCATCGGGCGGACTGCCGGCCGGCAACGCCGATCGTCTGGACCGGCTGCAGTGGGTCGACAGCACCGGCGTAACGATCGCCGACTTCGTCGCCAACAGTGGCCGCGCCTGCGGTGATGCCCGGCTGTTTTTCGGTCAGGCCTACGGCGAGCCGGAAGGTACGGCACCGCTGGCGATAGGGCCAGGCGCCATTGCCACAGTGAGCGATACCAGCGGCAGCAGCCTGCGCTCGATCGGCTCGACAGCGGGTTGTCCGGGCAGTTCGGATGTCACTGCGCAGACCGATTACCGCACTTTCCCCGGCGTTACTGGCAAGGGCGACATGCTGCGGATCATGCGCAGCTTCCAGTTCACCGGCGCCACGCCGATGTTCAGCGGCCGCGGCCTGCGCGCCTATGTGCCGGCGCTGCCGCTGAACGTCTACCGTACCGTGCTGGTGCCGAACGCGGCGAACACCGCCGTCAATCCAGTCGATGCCCGGACCTGCAGCTACGACTGCGAACAGAGCGACTGGAACGGTCGCTGGTTCGCCGCCGATGACGGCCGCGGCCGCGGCCTGCTGGTGATCCGCGATCCGTTGTCGACCGAAGCTGCGCTGCTCAATGTCCGCAGCGATCGGCTGTCCGCGACCAACCGCAGTTCGATCGTGCTGCTGCAACCGGAGAGCGGCTGGAAGACGGTGGTCACCGAGATCGAATATCTGTGTCCTTACGACAGCCTGAGCTGGCCGGCGGAAGACCGCGCATCGGGCCGGCTGCCCTCGGGTTGCACGATCAGCCGGGCAGCCTACGATTTCGGCAGTGTCATTAGCGCCAAGGCTGGCAGTACTCAGACCTCGCGCGCAGTCACCCTCGGCAAGCTGGTCGGGCCATCGACTATCGCCGTGACCAACGGTAGCTACAGCATCAACGGCCAGGCTTTTACGGCGCAGAGCGGCAGGGTCCAGCCTGGCGATGCGGTGCGCTTGCGGACGGTGGCGGCTGCGCGGCTTGCTCGCAGTTACCTCGATATCGATGGCCAGCTTGCAGTGTTCAGCGTCGTCACCGCTGAGCCCAGCTCCAGTCACGACGTCGCCGCCGATGCTGCGACCGGCAAGACTCCGGCCCAGACTGAGGCGGTAGCGACACCGACATTCAGCATCGCCGATGCCTCGATCACCGAAGGCAACAGCGGCACCAAGACCCTGATCTTCACGGTGACGCTCAGCCCGGCGGCCAGCTCGCGGGTGACGGTTCGTGCCGAGACCGCCAACGGCACGGCGAAGAGCGGTTCGGACTATGACGGCGGCGGCCCCAGCCTGAGCTTCTCGCCGGGCGAAACCTCGAAAGTGGTGTCCTTCAAGATTCGCGGCGATACCGTGGCCGAACCCGACGAAACCTTCTTCGTCGATCTCGGCAGCGCCAACGGCGGCGCCACGATCGGCCGAGGTCGGGCGACCGGCACCATCGTCAATGATGATGGCGCGGCGATCGACACCACGCCGGACAGCTTCAGTTTCCCGGCTGTGACCGGGGCCGAACCCGGCAGCGTGCAGACCAGCGAAGCGATCACCGTCTCCGGCATCAATGCCGCCAGCCCGATCTCCGTGGCCGGCGGCAGCTTCAGCATCAACAACGGCAGCTATACGACCAGCAAGCAGACCGTCACCGCCGGCCAGACCGTGCGGTTGCGGCAGACGGCCGCGACCAGCGGCAACCGCACGACCACGGCAACCCTGACCATCGGTGGCGTCAGCGCCGACTATCGGGTGACTACGCTCGGCCCGACGCTGTCGATCGCCGATGCCTCGATCGTCGAAGGCAATACCGGCACCACGACGCTGGTGGTTCCGGTGACGCTGAGCCCGGCAGCGAGCAAGAAGGTGACGGTCAAGGTGACCAGTGCCAACGGCGCGGCGGTCAGCGGATCGGACTACAACAGCGTTTCGCAGACCTTGAGCTTCGCGGCCGGGGAAACCAGCAAGAACCTCGGCATCGTTGTCCGTGGCGATACCGCCGTCGAAGCTGACGAGACCTTTTTCATCAACCTGAGCAGCCCGGGCGGCGGTGCCTTGCTGGGCCGTGGCCAGGCGCTGATCACCGTCGTCAATGACGACGGCGGTGCCGCCGTCGACCCGGTGCCGGACAGCTTCAGCTTCGCGCCAACCAGGGACGCGGCACCCGGCAGCGTGCAGACCAGCGCCGCCATCACCGTGGCCGGCATCAACGCCGCCAGCCCGGTTTCGGTGGTCGGCGGCAGCTACAGCATCGACGGCGGGCCGTTCACGACCAGCAACGGCAGCGTCGTTTCCGGCCAGAGCCTGCGCCTGCGGCAGACGGCGTCAAGCAGCGCAGCGACCACAACCACGGCGACGCTGACCATCGGCGGCGTCAGCGGCAGTTATGCAGTGACCACCCAGGGCGTGGATACGACACCGGATCCGTTCAGTTTCGCCGCGATCTCGGGCGCCGCCCCTGGCAGCGAGCAGACCAGCAACACGATCACCGTCAGCGGCATCAATGCCGCGGCGCCGGTCTCGATCACGGGGGGGCGCTACAGCATCAACGGTGGGCGCTACACCACCGATCCGGGTGCTGTGCTCAGCGGCGATCGGGTGCAGCTGCGAGTCGTGGCGCCAACGGTCAATGGCGCCGTCAACACCGCTCGCCTGACCATCGGCGGCATCAGCGCCGACTTCAGCGTCTCGACCGGCAATCTCGATACGACGCCGGATTCGTTCACGCTGAGCGGCCCTGCCACCGGCTTCCCGGCCCTGGCGCAGAACAGCGATACGGTGGTGATCAGCGGCATCAATGCGGCGGCGCCGGTCTCGGTCACCGGTGGCACTTACAGCCGCAATGGCGCGCCGTTCACGGACGCTGCCGGCACCGTCAACAACGGCGACCGGCTGGCGGTTCAGGTGATCGCACCAGCCACCGTCGGCAACAGCGCGACGGTGACGCTCACCGTCGGCCGCATCAGCAGCGCCTACCGCCTCAGTGCCGACGCCCCGTCCGACATCATTCCCGATCCGTTTGGATTCGTTTCGCTGACGGACGTGGAGCCGCGCAGCGAGCAGACCAGTGCCGAGATTTCGGTGATCGGCAACAGCCGAGCCACGGCGATTTCCGTTTCCGGCGGCAGCTACAGCATCAATGGCGGCGCATTCACGACGACGACGCGGACGGTGCTCGCCGGAGACGTGGTCAGGATGCAGGTGACGGCGTCCGGCAATCCTGGCGCCAGTGCCTCGGCGACGCTGACCATAGGCGGCGTCAACGGCAGCTTCACGGTCACCACCAAGCCCAGCCCCTCGATTCATCCCACGCCGTTCAAGCTGAAGCGGGCGCTGTCGCCCGGCAATCCGATCTCGCTGACCTACTCGCTGCCGGGCACGGTCGCGACCAGCGACACGGTGACCTTGAGCAATATCCAGGCGCCGGTTCCGATCTCGATCACCGGCGGTACCTACAGCCTCAATGGCCGGCCTTACACAGCAGCCGCGGGTACCGCCGCGAACGGCGACAAGCTGACCGTGAACTTGGTCCTGTCGTCGGCGTTCGACACCACCACCAGCGCGACGATCAAGGTCGGCAACACCAGTACGTCGATGAACGCCACGACCACGTCGGATGCGGTCAAGAACACGCCGGCGGCGCTCAACGGTGCCGAGACTTTCATCTACAGCAACACCGGTCTTCCGGCAGTGCCATTAAGGGCCTTTGTGTACAAGCCCACGACTTGGCGCTCCTCGGACCGACGCCCGGCCTTCATCCATTTCTTCGGTGGCGGCTGGGTCAGCGGCGAGCCGAACAGCAACCGGATGATCTGGGCCCGAGGCCAGGGCATGGTCGGCATCGCGATGGATTACCGCACCAACCAGCGCTTCGGCACCACGCCGCTGGAATCGGTATCCGACGGCCGGGCGGCGCTGCGCTGGGTTCAGGACCATGCAGCGGAACTGGGCGTCGATCCGACTCGAATCGTCGTCAGCGGCTCATCGGCTGGCGGGCATCTCGCCTTGTGGGAGGCGATCGTCGAGACGCCGGTCGGTTCCGATCCCGCGACTGCGCCGTTGATGCAGCCGGCGGCGGTATCGCTGACCAGCCCGGTTTCCGATACGACAGAGCCGTTCGGCTACCGGCCGGATCGCTTCGGCAGCAATGCCGAGGCGCTGTCTCCGCAGCTGCAACTCGATGCGCGCATGCCGCCGACCATCGTTCACCACGGCGACGGCGATGTCACGGTGGCGGAAGCGACCTCGATCTCGCTCTGCAACCGTTTGCTGGCGGGACAGAACGTCTGCGAGTTCCACAACGTTGCCGGCGCCACGCACAGCTACAGCGAGGTGCCGAACGCCACGCGCGACAACGATGACCATGTCGCCGCGTTCCTGACCAAGGTTGGCGTGTTGCCGGCGATCCGGCCTTAGTGGCCGGACCGCCTCCTGGCATAGATCAGGCCCAGCTTTTCACCGGCAAGGCGTTGCTTGCGCTGCCACGTACCAGCAGATAAGCCAGCGGGCCGAACGAGCCGAGCGCCAGAGTCGCAACGATGTACGGCCAGACGGTGACGCCGCGGGCGCGGGCATCGCCAACCATCCAGACCATGACCAGGGTCAGGGCGATGACCAGATCGGTCAGCACCTGCAGGCCGGCGGGATGGAAATGGGCGGTGAAGATGCCGAGGTAGCCGACTTCCTTCAAGGCGTAGGCGGACAGGATCGAGAACGGCAGCAGGATGGCGAACAGGATGGGGCGGGGCAGGTTCATGGCGAATCTCCGGACGAGTGGGTTTGGACGGCGAGCGCAGAATCCGCGTCTGGCTGCAGCGCTGCAATTACCTCGCAGGTCATCGCTTTGAGGTGGGCGCATCGCCACAATCGCTGCCATGAACGCGATCCATCCGACGTCCGCTGCCTCGTCCCGTTTCGGCGACACGCTGCGCCGCACGCGCAATACCCGTCGCCGCAGCCAGCTTGATCTGGCGCTGTCGGCCGGCTTGTCGCAGCGGCATCTGAGCTTTCTCGAATCCGGCCGATCGCAGCCGAGCCGGGCGATGCTGTTGCGCCTCGCCGAAGCGTTGGACCTGGGTCTGGCCGACCGCAATCACTGGCTGATCGCGGCCGGCTTCGCGCCGATCTACCCGCAGCGTGCGATCGAAGCGCCGGACATGACGCCGGTGCGCGAAGCGCTGGCCCGGATGCTGCGCCACCACGAGCCGTTCCCGGCGATGGTCATCGACCGCGCCTGGAATCTGGTGATGACCAACGAGGCGACCGAACGGATGATCGCGATGGTCAGTATGGTCGGCGGCCACGCCAGCCCCGATGCGCTGTGGCAGAAAGTCTGCGGCACCGGATCACGCAACATGGTCCAGATGAGCCTGCACCCGGAAGGTCTGCTGCCGCATGTCGTCAACGCCGATGAAGTGGTTGCTGCGCTGCTGTCGCGGCTATCTCAGGAAGCGCTCGATCATCCACCGTCGGCGTGGTTGCGCGAGGTCGTGATGGCCTATCCCGGCATCGCCACTGCCGCGCGCAACGTCGATATTTCAGCGCGGCTATCGCCGGTATTGGCGACTCATTTCCACATCGCCGGCCAAGATCTGCGTCTGTTCGCGATGCTGTCTCGCTTCGACATGCCGCGCGACCTGACCGCTGAAGATCTGCGGGTGGAAACGCTCTATCCGGCAGATGCCGAGAGCGAACGACTGCTGCGGAAACTGGTTCCTAAGTGATCGACAGCACATCAAGCAATGGTCTTTAGGCGCAGCTTATTGTCCGATTTCGGCTGAATCGATCGCGCTTTCTTGTATTTGCGACAAGATTGCCTATTCCGATCCTGCAATTTCACCTGTCCTTTACCATCGCGTTCGTAGTGGGGCAATCAGCGCCTCATGTCCTGCAGGAGCTTCACTTCGTGAATCGAGTCATCGCCAAAGTTTCGCTTTTGGGCTGCGCAACGTCGCGCCCGTTCCATGGTTCGATCGCCACTGCAGCAGTTCGGACGTTGATGACCTGCCTGCTGATCGCCGGTCTGAGTGGGCCGTCAATGGCGGTCGCTCAAACCACGCCGACCTTGAGCATCAGCGACGCCTCGATCACCGAAGGCAACAGCGGCACCAAGAATCTGAATTTCACGATCACTTTGTCGCCGGCTGCAACAGGCACCGTGACGGTCCGGGCAACGACGGCAGACGGTACGGCAATCACCGGTTCTGACTACAACGGCGGCAGCCAGACGGTGACTTTCACGGCGGGTCAGACGTCGAAGGTTGGCGCTGTCAGCATTCGCGGGGACACGGTTTCGGAGGCTGACGAAGTGTTTTACGTGAATCTGTCGAGTCCGACGGGTGGGGCGGTGATTGGCCGTGCACAGGCGGTGGGGACGATCCTCAACGACGACGGTGTTGTGACGGACACGACACCGGACGCGTTCAGCTTCACGGCGGCGAATGGCGTTGGGCTGAGCAGCGTGCAGACGAGCAACGCGATCACGGTGAGCGGGATCAATGCGGCGAGCCCGATCAGCGTGGCGGGTGGCAGCTACAGCCTCAACGGCGGGGCGTACACGACGGCAGCGGGCACGGTGACGGTGGGCCAGACGGTGACCGTGCAGCAGACCGCCTCGGCGAGCTTCGGCACCACGACCACGGCAACGGTCACCATCGGCGGCGTCAGCGCCCCGTATGCCGTGACGACACTGGCTGCCGACACGACACCGGACGCCTTCAGCTTCGGTGCCCTGACCGGTGTGGCCGCCGGCAGCGTGCAGACCAGCGAAGCGATCACCGTCAGCGGCATCAACACCGGCAGCCCGATCTCGATCGTCGGCGGTAGCTACAGCCTCAACAGCGGCGACTACACGACCGCCGCCGGCACCGTGCTGGCCGGCCAGACCGTCCGCATCCAGCAGACCGCGTCGACCAGTCTGGCCACCACCACCACGGCCACCCTGACCATCGGCGGCGTCAGCGCCCCGTTCAACGTCACCACCCAGCTGCCTGCTTTGTCGATCGACGACGTCTCGATCGCCGAAGGCAATAGCGGCATCACCAACATGGTGTTCACGGTCAGCCTGAACGGTGCCGCCCCGACGCTGGTCACGGTCGACTACGCCACCGCTGACGGCACCGCCCAGGCGGGCAGCGACTACACCGCCGGCAGCGGCAGCTTGAGCTTCCCGGCCGGCACCACCAGCCAGACGATCACCGTTGCGGTGCTCGGTGACACCGTCGTCGAGCCCAGCGAAACCGTCCTCGTCAACCTGAGCAACCCGGTCGGCGCCAGCCTGGCCGACCCGCAAGGCGTGGGCACCATCGTCAGCGACGACCTCGCCGGTCCGACCCTGAGCATCAGCGACGCCTCGACCACCGAAGGCAACAGCGGTACCAAGGCCCTCACCTTCACCGCCACCCTGAGCCCGGCCGCCACGACCCCCGTCACCGTCCGCGCCACCACCGCCAACGGTACCGCGACCAGCGGCAGCGACTACACCGGGGGTGCCCTGACCCTGACGTTTGCGCCGGGCGAAACCAGCAAGAGCGCCAGCATCAGCATTCGCGGCGACACCGTCGTCGAACCGGACGAAACCTTCTTCGTCAATCTCACCGCTCCGACCGGCGGCGCCGTGATCGGCCGCGCCCAGGCGACGGGCACCATCGTCAACGACGATGCCGCCAGCGACACCACCCCGGATCCGTTCAGCTTCACGCCGGTGACCGACGTCGCCCCGAACAGCGTGCAGACCAGCAACGCGATCACCGTTGCCGGCATCAACGCCGCCAGCCCGATCAGCGTCACCGGTGGCAGCTACAACATCAACGGCGGCGCCTACACGACCCTGGCCGGCACGGTCACCGTCGGCCAGAGCGTCACCGTGCGGCAGACCGCCTCGGCCAGCTATGGCACCACGACCACGGCGATGCTGAGCATCGGCGGCGTCAGCGCTGCTTATGCCGTCACCACCCAGGCCGCGGACACCACCCCGGATGCCTTCAGCTTCACGCCCGTCACCGATGCGCCGCTGAGCTCGATCCAGACCAGCAACGCGGTGACCATCAGCGGCATCAACAGCGCCAGCCCGGTGTCGATCACCGCCGGCGGCAGCTACAGCATCAACGACGGCGTCTACACCGACCAGCCGGGCACGATCAGCGCTGGCCAGACGCTCAAAGTGCGGCAGACGGCCTCAGCCACCAACGGCACTAGCACCACGGTGACGGTGACGGTCGGCGGTATCAGCGCCGGCTACACGGTGACCACCGTCGCCACGGCCGTCGACACCACACCGGATGCCTTCAGCTTCACGCCGGTCACCAACGCCGCGCCAGGATCCACCCAGACCAGCAACAGCATCTCCGTCACCGGCATCAATGCACCTGCCGCCATCTCGATCTCCGGCGGCATGTACAGCCTGAATGGTCAGGGCTACACCAGCGCGTCCGGCTTCGCGAATGTCGGTGACACGATCACCGTTCAGGTGCTGGCCGCGTTCACCAATTCGACGACGACCTCGGCGACGCTGACCATCGGCGGCGTTCAGGGCACGTTCTCGGTGACCACGATTCCGGTGGCCAACGACACGACCCCCGATCCGTTCAGCTTCACGTCGGTGAACAACGCGCCGGTCAACAGCCTCCAGACCTCGAACACGATCACGGTGAGCGGCATCAATGCCGATACCTCGATTATGGTCAGCGGCGGCGAATACAACATCAACAATGGGCCGTTCGGTGCCGCTTCCGGCGTCGTCCGCAACGGTGATCTGGTGTCGGTGCGAGTCACTGCTTCCGCTCAGAACTCAACCACCACCACCGCCACGCTGACTATCGGTGGCGTACCCGGCTCATTCAGCGTCACCACCGCAGCATTCGTTGCCGATACCACGCCGGATGCGTTCAGCTTCACGGCAGCGACCAGCGTCGAGGTTGGATCGATCCAGACCAGCAACGCGATCACCGTTACCGGCATCAACACCGCTACGCCGATCTCGGTCAGCGGCGGCAGCTATCGCATCAATAAGGGCTCGTATACGTCTGCTGCCGGCACGGTTTCGTCCGGCCAGACGGTCGAGGTCCAACAAACGGCTTCGGCGAGCTACAGCACCCGGACGGATGCGGTTCTGACCGTCGGTACCGTGTCGGCAACCTACAGCGTCACGACCGAAAGCTACGCCCCTGATGCGGTGCCGGATCCGTTCGAATTCCCGGTCAGCGTGACTCATGGCGTGCCGCTGAACAGCAGCCAGGTGAGCTGGCCGCTGGAAGTGCGCGGCATCAACATTCCAAGCACGATCTCGATCACCGGCGGTCAGTACAACGTCAATGGCGGCAGCTACACGACGGCCACCGGCACCGTGAACGCACTGGATGTCATCACGGTTAGGCTGTCGGCGTCTGCATCATTCGGCACCACGACCAGCGCGGTCCTGACCATCGGCGGCGTCAGCGCCACGTTCTCCGTCGATACGTTGCTGATCGACACCAAGCCCGATCCTTTCGTATTCACGCCGCTCTTCAATGTACCGCTAGCCGGGCCGCGGGAGCGGACCAGCAACGAAGTCGTCGTTACCGGCATCAATGCGCCTGCTCCGATCTCGGTTGACGGCGGCTTCTACAGCATCGACTCCGGTCCGTTCGTCACCACGCCGGGCACCGTGTCGACGGGCAGCCGGGTGCGGGTCATGGATGTTGCGCGCGACGAACCGGGCGCCGCCTCGCTGGTCACCCTGACCATTGGTGGCATCAGCGCCAAGTTCATCACCGTCACCGCCGGCGGTGATACCGTGCCGGACGTGATGATCTTTGACAGCCTGGCGACCGGCTATCCACGTCTCGGCGTGAACAGCAATCCGGTCACGGTCACCGGCATCGACGCGCCGGTGCCGATCACGGTTTCCGGCGGTGCTTACAGCATCAACGGCGGCGGCTACACGAGCGACCTGGGCGTCGTCGTGGCCGGCGATGTGGTGCGGCTGGCAGCAAGCCCGGGACCGAGCAATGGCGACGTGACGACGGTCAGCGTGACGGTCGGCACTGTGGTGTCGACATACACGGTCACTACCCAGTCGCCGGCCGACGATTTCCCCGATGTGCCGAGAATTCCGGCTAGTCTGGACGTGCCGCTCAACAGCACGATCACCAGCGAGCCGATCATCGTGCGCGGCTTCAATATCCCGACTTCCGTCCGTGTCGGCTCCGGTGCCACCTACAACATCAACGGCGGCGCCTACACCAATGTGACGGGCACGGTTCGGGCCGAAGACGTCGTGCGGATCCGGGTGGTCACCGATAGTCGCTATGCCAGGACCGCGTCGACGACCCTGTACATCGGCGTCGTCAACAGTTCCTGGACCGTCAAGACGCTGGACAACCCCGCCTTGCCCAAGCCGTTCGCGCTCAATTTCGAAACGATCTTCAACACCGGCCAGGTGCGTCCGGGGACGGTCCAGCAGTCCAAGCCGATCGTGGTTGCGGGCTTCTCGACGCCACCTGCGATTTCGGTGGTTGGCGGCCGCTACAGTGTCAACGACGGGCCTTACACGGCGGTTGCCGGTACGGTCAACAACGGTGATCGAGTGCGGGTGCAGTTCACGGCCGCGATGCCATTCGAAACGACCAAGGGCGCTACGCTGACCATCGGTACGCTGAGTGCCAGCTTCTCGGTCTCCACGACGAGAGATCCGGTGGCGGTCACACCGACCGTCATGAGTGGCGCCACCACCTACACCTTCAATAGCGCAGTCACACCGGTGCCATTGCTGGTATTCGTCTTCAACCCGGCGGGCTGGAGTCCGAACGACAAGCGCTCGGCCTATATCGACTTTTTCGGTGGTGCTTTCCTGACCGGTACTGCGGGCAATGTCGGCGGCCGCGTCCAGTACTGGTCGAACAACCAGGGCATGGTTGCGATCGCGCCGGATTACCGGGTTACCGATCGCTTCGGCACCTTTGCCTGGGTGGCTCCGACCGACGCGCGGGCGGTGGTCAAATGGGTTCAGGAGAACGCGGCAATGCTCGGCATCGATCCGACCCGCATCGTCGTCCACGGAACCAGCTCCGGTGGCGGTGCGGCAACCTGGGCGGCGATCCTCGATCCGCCGGTGACTTCGGATCCGGCGAGCACGCCATTGTTCCGTCCAGGTGCCTTGGTATTGCGCTCTGGCGTTACCGACACCTCCGAGGAATCGGCGATTTCGGATGGTCAGCGTGCCCGCTTCGGTGATTACGCGAATGACATCGGCGGTGCCCGGCATCTGGATGACAAGATGCCGCCGACCATGATCTTCCACGCCGATGAAGACACGACCTTTGCCCAGACGGTGAACGTCAAGATGTGTTCGGACATCCTTCGCTTCGGCCGAAACTGCAGGTTCCAGAATGAGCCGGGGCTTGGTCATGATTGGTACAGGGAACCTGCCAACAACGCTGAGTCCCAGACGATCGAAGTCGATTTCCTGACCTCCATCGGCATTCTGCCTTCGGTCAAGCCTTAACCCAGGGTTCGGCGAGCCGTTGATGAAAAGCCGGGGGAAACCCCGGCTTTTCACGTTTCAGGCGCTGACAACTGAGTCGTGAACGGATCGCAAAGTGGCAGCCTTGCTACCGCTGTCCGAGCGGAGGCAAGCGGACGTAGCGGGTGCTCGTGAACATCGCGACGGCGGTGGTGAAGCCGGGCAAAGTCGGGCTGTCGCCCTGCCGGTTATTCCTGGCGATAGCGATTCGGCTGACAGAGCTCGCTAGTGTGCCGAGCCGATGACGCTAGCTGGCCACCAGTCGCCGACGGCAACGAAAGTCGCCCTGAATCCCACGAACGAGTTGCTGAACTGCCGGGCGTGGTGAAGCACAAGGACGAGTCGCTGATCGCCCGCAGCGATATTGGCACCTAGGGATGGCGTGCGCGGCGGCGGCTTGTGCCGCTTCAAAGGCACCAGCCGCCGCGCCAGCAAGGGGATCAGCTTGCGTTGACTCTCAGCATCGCCGACTGACTGGCGGAGCCGTTCACTCCGGAGCAGGTCAACGTGTAGGTGAAGACCCCGGCCCGAATGGGCCGCAGCACAAGGCTGCCGGACACCGGCGCCGGCCCGCTGCTGGCGCCGCTGACGGCACAGTTGCTGGCGTTGGTCGAGGACCAGCGCAGCGTCGACGACTGTCCGAGGGGGATCGTCGAAGGAGTGGCCGAGACGCTGACCGTTGTCGAAGGGGCGCTCGCATTCACGGTCACCGTCGCGGAACGCGAAGTACTGCCGCCGGGGCCGGTGCAAATGAGCGTGTAGGTGGTGGTTGCCGTCGGGGTGACGATCTGGCTGCTGCCCGCGGTCCCCGGGTTGTTGACCCAGCCGTTCACCGCGGCACAACTGTTGGCATTGCTCGCCGCGGTCCAGGTCAGCGTGGTGAAACTCCCTGCGGTGATCACGCTGGGATTGGCTCTCAGCGTGAAATCGGGTGCCGGCACTGACGGTGGCGCCGAGCCCGTGATGCAGCCGACGCCGCGATCGGGACTGGCCGCACGGAGGTCATCACCGTCGAGCACATCGTCGCAATCGCGGTCGATGCCCATGCGCCGGCCACTGCCGACCGGGGCGCAGGAATAGGTCAGATCGGCGCCCGGCGTGACAATCAGGCCGCGCAGCGCGCCGGCGGTCAGGAGAGCCTCGCCGGCGATGTCGCTGCGATAATTGCCGGTGCTCAGCCGCTGGTAACCGCGGGCGCGGCCATTGACCACGCCCTTGACGAAGACTTCGCATTGACCGGCGGCGGCACGTGCTTCGAGCAGATCGATGCGGGCGCCAGCCTCGCCGAGATTGCTGCTGGTGGCGGTGATCTGCTGGCCGACCGCCGGGCTCAGATTCGATTCGTAGGCGAACAGGAATTGCTCGACATCGCGCATCGTCGATTCGCCAGGGAAAGTGAAGACCTGGAAATGGAAGAACCGGAACAATGTGTCCAGCCCGCCGTTGTGCAAAAACCCGTAACCGCGGATCTGGTCGCCGGTCGGGCCGATATCGCTGGTGTTGAAGCCAAGCAGGCTCGCCGAGCCGAACTTGCCAACCTTTTCGTAGAGATTGCGTAGCTGCGCAACCTTGAAAAGCTGCGGGAAGCCGTCGTTGGCACTCTGCCCGTCGGTGCCGAAAAAGCCGGCTGCCGGGTCCAGACGGTGGCAGCTATTGCAGTTGCCTACGGAATCGCTCTTGGCGCCGAAGTAGACGTTGCGGCCGGCCTGCTGGCGCGGCGTCAGCGAGTTGTCGAGATTGCGGATCGGGTTCGGCGGGTAGGTGACTTTCAGGATGAAATCGGTGAACGCCGTCATCTCGGCGCTGGTTGGCTCGGCCGCCCGGCCGAGCAGGCCGACGAAAGCTCCGGAAAACTTCGAGAACGCAACTCGCTCGTTGAAGGAGCCGGAGTCGGGCTGGCTGCTCGACGCCTCGTTGCCACCGGTGCGGTCGCCACGCCAGTGCATCGGCCCGTGATTGGCCATGCCACGCAGCGACTGGGTGGTCATCGGCCCCTTGAGCGGATGGAAACGAGGGGCTGCGGAGACGTTCTTGAACGGCCCCGGATTGTTGGTCGAGATTTCGGTTGGATTGCCGAGATCCCAGGCCAGCGCATCGAGATCACCAAAGATGTGGCAGCTGCCGCAGGCCGCCTCGCCATTGCTGGAACTGAAGCGGGCGTCGTAGAGGAAGCGCCGGCCGTTGATGATCTCTGCCGGCTCGGGATTCGGCATCGCCTGTTCTTGCACGACCTGTCGGCTGCCGAGGTTGATCACCTTGACGCTGTTGTCGAAACGGGTCAGCACGTAGAGCCGGTTGCGGGCTTCGTCCAGCGCCAGGCCGGAGGGGCCGCCGCCATCGACTTCGATGTGGCTGGCCGCACTTGGCACGAAGCTGTTGTCCTCGAGGCTGGCGGTATCGAACACGCCGATCTTCGAGGAGCCATAGGCTGCGACATAGAGCGTCCGGCCGTTATCGGAAACCGCCATATCCAGCGGCTGCGCCAGGCTGCGCTCGGCAACACCGGCCGGCGCCGGGCGCTGGTTGTAGTCGATGTGCTTGTTCAGATGGCGAGGCAGCACCGAGGCGCCATCGAGCACGGTGATGCGCGACTGATGCAGGCGCCCCTGGACGGTCGCGACCGGCGAGCCGGGATCGCGCGGCCCTTCGAGCCGCACTTCGTTGCGGGCCTCGGAATTGGAGACGTAGATCTTGCCGTTGACCGGGTTGACCGCCATGTTGAACAGCACGGTGCCGACGCCGGCCCAGGTCCGCGTCTGTCGCGGCGGCGTTGCCGTGGCATCGATCGCGAAGACGTCGGTATCGGGCAGCCGGAAGCGGATCACGCCGTCCCAGACTCTGGCCAGCTGATCGACCCAGCGGCTGCCGTCGAACTTCACGATTAAGCCGGTTTCCGGGCCGCGGACGCCGGCGGCGTCGACATTGGGCGCCGGCAGGCCGCCCGGCGCGCCGCCCAGGCGATCGACCGTGCAGGCGCGCGCCGTCGAGCCGCCGAGACAGACATTGCTTTCCGGAACCACGGTGGTCCGGTTGCCGGTGAAGAAACCGGCGGCATAGACGGTGCGGCCATCGGCGCTGACTGCCAGCGCACGTGGCGTATCGGTGAACAGGCTCAGCACCGACAGCGTGGTACCGCCGGGTCTGGCGCCGAGCTTGTCGGCGTCGAACACCCAGACATCGGCGCGGCCGATGCCGGGCGTGGTCAGCTGGCCGGGATTGTCGGCATTGTTCCAGGGGCTGTTCTGGCCGCGATGCGCAGTGGTGATGAAAGCCCGCTCGCGGCGGCTGCCGGCGAACACGATGTCTCGGGGTTCATCGCCGACCCACAGCGTGCGGATCACGCGTGCTGGCTCGCTGGCCAGATCGATGATGCTGATCGAATCCGAAAGGTGGTTGACGACCCACAGTTCGCTGTCGTCGCGTAGCGCGAGTGCGACCGGTTCCAGGCCTACCGGAACCGACGACTGCAAGCGCAGACCATCGTTGTCGACCGTGTAGATCTCAACCCGGTTGTCCGGCGTGTTCAGCGCAAACAGGCGCTTGCCGTCTGGCGCCAGCACCAGCGGACGCACCTGGCCGGATTCGAAGGCAACGAAATTCTCGCCAGCAGCCTGCAGTTGTGGAGGAATGACGTAAGCCAGCAAGCCCAGGATTGCCCCTGCCCAGGTCTTTCCCAGTCCACGTCGAAGGTCGCGAATCCCTTCGCGTCCAATGATTCCCTTGCCCATTGCAACCATCCCCTGATCAATCTTTGCCGACCCATCCGAGGCCTGCTGCTAGTCCATTTTAAACAGCGTAGTGACTGATTCTTGCAGTCTCGCTGCAAAGTTCATTCCAGAAATTCTAAGCAAGTGCCGCCAAACAGGTCTGGAGCCGCTTCTGTGCGCTCATGGATTCAGCGCTTCGAGGCAGCAAGTTTCTGTCACCAGGCCGTCAGTCTGTCGTTGTTTGACGACAAGACGCTGATCATCGCAGGGCCGATGATGCTTGACTTCTTTTCGCATTCGGCCGCACGACAGATGAGCACGATCAAACCGAGCCTTGCCGGCGCGCTGCTATGTGGTCTGACGGCATTCGTCGCTCACGGCGGCGGACAACTGCTGTCGGGTTCGAATCTTCGGGCGGAGTTTGGAGATTCATCGACAGGCTGGTCGGCCGGCAATACCGATCGTCTCGACCGGCTGGAGTGGGTCGACAGCAACGGCAACGTCGTCTCCGGGTTCGTTGCCAACAGCGGTTCGGCCTGTGGTGACGCCCGAATCTTCTTCGGCCAGGCCTATGGCGAGCCCGAGGGCACGGCGCCGCTCGCCGTCGGCCCTGGCGCCGCCAGTATCGCCGCCGATGTCACCGGCAGCACGCTGCGTTCGATCGGCTCCCAGACCGGATCTCAATCCGGTTGCCAGACCGCCAACGACACCACGGCACAGACCGATTACCGGACTTTCCCCGGCATCGTCGGCAAGGGCGACATCCTGCGGATCATCCGCTCTTTCCATTTCTCGGCGAGCACGCCGGTCTTCAACGGCCACGGCCTGCGCGCCTATGTGCCGGCGATGCCGCTGGTGCCGTACGGCAAGGTGCTGATTCCCAATGCGGCCGGCTCGGCCGTCAATGCCGTCGACGCGCGCGCCTGCGGTTACGACTGCGAGCAGGTGGACTGGAACGGTCGCTGGTTTGCCAATGACGACGGTAGCGGCCGCGGCCTGCTGGTGATTCGCGATCCGCTGTCCACCGCCGACGCGCTGCTCAACGTCCGCAGCGATCTCGCGACCTCGACCAACCGCAGCTCCATCGTGCTGCTGCAGCCGGGCGGCGGCTGGAAGGCTGATGTGACCGAGATCGAATATCTCTGCCCCTATGACGCCTTGAGCTGGCCGGCTGCCGAGCGCGATGCCGGCCGCCTGCCGCTGGGCTGTACCGTCGATCGTCCGGCTTACGAGTTCGGTAGCGTCGCCGGTGCTACCCAGGGCAGCAGCAAGGTTTCCCGCACCCTGTCCGTCGGCAAGCTGGCTGGCCCCGCAACGATTGCCGTGACCGGTGGCCGCTACAGCATCAATGGTGGCGCGTTCACCGCGCGAACCGGCTCGGTGATGCCCGGCGATTCGCTGCGCCTGCAGGTGGTCGCCGCATCGGCGGCGTCGACCACGACGCGTAGCTTGATCGACATCGACGGCAAGCTTGGCGTGTACGCGGTGACCACGGCGCCGGACGCCGGTGACGGACGCAGCATCTCGAAGAGCAGAAGCAGCGACGCCACCACGGCGGCGGAAACGCCGACCTTGAGCGTCGGCGATGTATCGATCACCGAAGGCAACAGTGGCACCAAGAATCTGGTCTTCACCGCTACCTTGAGCCCGGCGGCAACGGTGACCGTGACGGTGCGGGCGGCAACCGTGAACGGCACCGCGACCAGCGGATCAGATTTCAATGGCGGCAGTCAGACCCTGACGTTCCTGGCCGGCGAAACCACCAAGATGGTCGGCATCGGCATTCGCGGGGACACGGTTTCGGAGGCTGACGAAGTGTTTTACGTGAATCTGTCGAGTCCGACGGGTGGGGCGGTGATTGGCCGTGCACAGGCGGTGGGGACGATCCTCAACGACGACGGTGTTGTGACGGACACGACACCGGACGCGTTCAGCTTCACGGCGGCGAATGGCGTTGGGCTGAGCAGCGTGCAGACGAGCAACGCGATCACGGTGAGCGGGATCAATGCGGCGAGCCCGATCAGCGTGGCGGGTGGCAGCTACAGCCTCAACGGCGGGGCGTACACGACGGCAGCGGGCACGGTGACGGTGGGCCAGACGGTGACCGTGCAGCAGACCGCCTCGGCGAGCTTCGGCACCACGACCACGGCAACGGTCACCATCGGCGGCGTCAGCGCCCCGTATGCCGTGACGACACTGGCTGCCGACACGACACCGGACGCCTTCAGCTTCGGTGCCCTGACCGGTGTGGCCGCCGGCAGCGTGCAGACCAGCGAAGCGATCACCGTCAGCGGCATCAACACCGGCAGCCCGATCTCGATCGTCGGCGGTAGCTACAGCCTCAACAGCGGCGACTACACGACCGCCGCCGGCACCGTGCTGGCCGGCCAGACCGTCCGCATCCAGCAGACCGCGTCGACCAGTCTGGCCACCACCACCACGGCCACCCTGACCATCGGCGGCGTCAGCGCCCCGTTCAACGTCACCACCCAGCTGCCTGCTTTGTCGATCGACGACGTCTCGATCGCCGAAGGCAATAGCGGCATCACCAACATGGTGTTCACGGTCAGCCTGAACGGTGCCGCCCCGACGCTGGTCACGGTCGACTACGCCACCGCTGACGGCACCGCCCAGGCGGGCAGCGACTACACCGCCGGCAGCGGCAGCTTGAGCTTCCCGGCCGGCACCACCAGCCAGACGATCACCGTTGCGGTGCTCGGTGACACCGTCGTCGAGCCCAGCGAAACCGTCCTCGTCAACCTGAGCAACCCGGTCGGCGCCAGCCTGGCCGACCCGCAAGGCGTGGGCACCATCGTCAGCGACGACCTCGCCGGTCCGACCCTGAGCATCAGCGACGCCTCGACCACCGAAGGCAACAGCGGTACCAAGGCCCTCACCTTCACCGCCACCCTGAGCCCGGCCGCCACGACCCCCGTCACCGTCCGCGCCACCACCGCCAACGGTACCGCGACCAGCGGCAGCGACTACACCGGGGGTGCCCTGACCCTGACGTTTGCGCCGGGCGAAACCAGCAAGAGCGCCAGCATCAGCATTCGCGGCGACACCGTCGTCGAACCGGACGAAACCTTCTTCGTCAATCTCACCGCTCCGACCGGCGGCGCCGTGATCGGCCGCGCCCAGGCGACGGGCACCATCGTCAACGACGATGCCGCCAGCGACACCACCCCGGATCCGTTCAGCTTCACGCCGGTGACCGACGTCGCCCCGAACAGCGTGCAGACCAGCAACGCGATCACCGTTGCCGGCATCAACGCCGCCAGCCCGATCAGCGTCACCGGTGGCAGCTACAACATCAACGGCGGCGCCTACACGACCCTGGCCGGCACGGTCACCGTCGGCCAGAGCGTCACCGTGCGGCAGACCGCCTCGGCCAGCTATGGCACCACGACCACGGCGATGCTGAGCATCGGCGGCGTCAGCGCTGCTTATGCCGTCACCACCCAGGCCGCGGACACCACCCCGGATGCCTTCAGCTTCACGCCCGTCACCGATGCGCCGCTGAGCTCGATCCAGACCAGCAACGCGGTGACCATCAGCGGCATCAACAGCGCCAGCCCGGTGTCGATCACCGCCGGCGGCAGCTACAGCATCAACGACGGCGTCTACACCGACCAGCCGGGCACGATCAGCGCTGGCCAGACGCTCAAAGTGCGGCAGACGGCCTCAGCCACCAACGGCACTAGCACCACGGTGACGGTGACGGTCGGCGGTATCAGCGCCGGCTACACGGTGACCACCGTCGCCACGGCCGTCGACACCACACCGGATGCCTTCAGCTTCACGCCGGTCACCAACGCCGCGCCAGGATCCACCCAGACCAGCAACAGCATCTCCGTCACCGGCATCAATGCACCTGCCGCCATCTCGATCTCCGGCGATCCGACGGCGACCTACAGCATCAACGGCAGCCTGTTCACGGCAGCAGCCGGCACCGTTTACGCCGGGGATACCGTGGCCGTGCAAGTGCAGGCGTCTTCGGTGGGCGGCGAAAGCCGCGTCGCCAGTCTGACCATCGGCGATGTCGTTGGTGCCTTCACGGTGACGGCTGCCGGATCGGACAGCAGCCCGGACCCATTCTCCTTCCGTTCCGCGAACAAGGCTTTGTTAGGTTCCGTGCGGTTCAGCGGCCCGACTCTGATCACCGGCTACAACGTGCCGACACCGATTTCCATCGTCGGCGGCAGCTATCGCATCAACGCGCCGCCGCCGGTCGATGGCGTGCACGACGACAGCGGCTACACCACCGAGCCGGGCACGCTGATGCCCGGGGATACGGTCGGCGTCCGGGCCCTGGCCTCGGACCAGCCGAGCACGATGACCATTGCCACGGTGACCATCGGCGGTGTGCCCGGCACCTTCACGGTGACCACCGAGGCGGCCGATTCGACGCCGAGCCCGTTCTCGTTCGCCAGCCGCTACAACGTCGAGCCGGGCAGGACCCAGGTCAGCGACGCCATCGTGGTGATGCGCATCAATATTCCGACGCCGATCTCGGTGCTGAGCGGCAGCTACAGCATCAACGGCGGCGAGTTCACGTCGGTGGCGGGCCAGGTCAGGGCCGGCGACAGCGTCCGCGTCGCGGTGATCGCCTCGACCGCCTACAGCTCCAGCAGCGCCACGACGCTGACCATCGGCGATGCTTCGGCGAGCTTCACCGTGGTGACCGTCGCCGCCGACAGTCAGCCGGACCCATTCACTTTCGGCGTCGTCTCCGCTGTGGCGCCGGGCAGTGTCCAGTCCAGCCAGTCGGTGATGCTGACCGGCATCACCGTGCAATCGCCGATCAGCATCGTCAGTGGCAGTTACAGCATCAACGGCGGTGATTTCCGCAGCGACGCCGGCACCGTCAATCCCGGCGATGCGATCGTCGTCAGGCTGACGGCGGCACCGGACTTCGGCGCCAGCCGCACGGCGACCGTGACCGTGGCCAACCGCAGCGGCGCGTTCACGGTGATCACCCGCAGTGCCGACACGGTGCCCGATCCGTTCAGCTTCGCGCCGGTGGTCAACGCGGTCGCAGGAGCGGTACAGCTCAGCAACGTGATCGTCGTCAGCGGCATCGAGGCGCCGGCGGCGATTTCGTTGAGCGGCGATTCTTCGGCTGCCTATCGCATCAACGGCGGTGCCTACACGATCAGCCCCGGCACCGTGCGCAACGGCGATACCGTCGATGTCCGGCTGCGGGCACCGGCAACGGCCGCGAGCGGCACTTCGATGAGCCTGACGATCGGCGGCGTCAGCGCCGCGTTCACGGTGGCCACCAGTTCGTCGGCACCGGGCACCGCGCCGGATCCGTTCGCGTTCGCTGCCATCGACGGCGCGCTGCCATCGAGCTTGCAGATCAGCAACCCGATCACCATCAGCGGCATTGCCGCCGCGGTCACGATCTCGATCAGCGGCGACGCTTCCGCGCAGTACAGCGTCAACGGCGGCGCGTTCACCAGCGCCAAGGGCACGGCGATATCGGGTGATGTGATTAGGCTGCGGGTGCAGGCCTCGGCCAGTCCGTCGACCACGATATCGGCCAAGTTCAGCGCCGGGGCAACGCGCGCCTCGTTCTTCGTCGCCACGCTGACGCCGGATACGACACCGGATGCTTTGCTGTTCAACAGCCTGGCCGGCGTGGTTCGCGGCTCGATCCAGACCAGCAACGCGGTGACCATCAGCGGCATCAACACCCCTGCCGCGATCAGCATTGTCGGCGGCCTTTACAGCATCAATGGCGCGCCGTTCACCAGCGTGGCGGGGCTGGTGTCGAACGGGGCCAGCGTCGTCGTGCAAGTGGTCGCGGCGCCCGATGCCGATGCCCAGACCCAGGCGACGCTGACGGTCGGCAGCCTCAGCGCCAGCTTCGTCGTTTCGACGGAAGCCGCCGATGCAATGCCGGACCCGCTGGTCCTTTTCGGGCCGGCAACGACGTTCCCGGTGCTGGCCCAGACCAGCAACACGATGGTGGTCAGCGGCATCAACACGGCAGTGCCGGTGTCGATATCCGGCGGCAGCTATAGCCGCAACGGGGCGCCGTTCACGACGGCTGGCGGCATGATCAACAGCGGCGACACGCTGGCAGTGCAGGTGAAGGCCCCGGCGATCGTCGGGCGGTCCGCAACGGTGACGATCGTGGTCGGTGCCGGCGCGTCCTCGGTCTCGGCGGCGTACAGCGTGACCGCCGCCGCGCCGGTCGATACGGTGCCCGATCCGTTCGCTTTCACCGCATTGTTCGGCGTCGCCCTGCAGAGCGAGCAGGTCAGCGCGCCGATCACGCTGTTCGGCAACAGCAGCCCCAGCCCGGTATCGATCGTCGGCGGCCAGTACAGCATCAACGGCGGTCCGTACGTGGCCGATGCCGGCAGCATTCTTGCCGGCGACCAGCTCAGCGTGAAAGTCATCGCTTCGCGGAACTTCAACGCCCGCGCAACGGCAACCCTGACGGTCAGCGGCGTCAGTGCCGCGTTCTCGGTGACCACCGTGCCGAGTCCGACAACCCGTCCCGCGCCTTTCGCGCTGACGCGGGTTTCGTCGCCGGACAACAACGTCGATCTGAGCTATTCGCTGCCCGGCACCGTGATCACCAGCAACACCGTGACCTTGTCCAACGTCGATGCGCCGGTCCCGATCTCGATCACCGGCGGCACCTACAGCATCGACGGCGGACCCTACACCTCGGCCTCCGGCACCGTCGGCAACGGTGCGCGAGTCACCGTGCAGATGGTCCTGGGGCCGCTGTTCAATGCCACGACGACGGCCCGTCTGGTGGTCGGCAACGTCAGCTCGACCCTGAGCGAAAAGGCCACCTCGAACGCGCTCAGCACCACGCCCACCACCTTGTCCGGTGCCGAAACCTATATCTACCGGAACTCGAACCTGCCGGACGTGCCGTTGCGCATCCACGTGTTCAAGCCGGTGGGCTGGCGAGCCGAGATCAAGCGTCCGGCCTATCTGTTCTTCTTCGGTGGCGGCTGGGTGACCGGTACGCCGTCGACGTCGCGGATGAGCTTCGCGACCGATCAAGGCATGGTCGGCTTCGCGATCGACTACCGCACCAATCAGCGCTTCGGTACCACGCCGCTGGAAGCGGTGGCCGATGCCCGCGCTGCGCTGCGCTGGGTGCAGGATCACGCCGACGAGTTCGGCATCGACCCGGCCAGGATCGTCGTCAGTGGCTCGTCGGCCGGCGGACATCTGGCCTTGTGGACGGCCATCGGCATGACGCCCGTCGGCTCGGAAGCGGCGACTGCGCCGCTGTATCCGCCGGCGGCGCTGACCTTGTCGAGTCCGGTGTCCGATAGCTCCCCGGCGCTCGGCTATCGGCCGGACCGCTTCGGCGTCAATGCCGAGGCGCTGTCACCGGTTTCTCATCTCGATGTCCGCATGCCACCGGTGATCGTGCACCACGGTGATCTCGACGTGACCGTTGCCCAGTCGCGCTCGGTGGCACTGTGCAATGCCCTGGTGGCCGGCAACAACGTCTGCGAATTCCACAATGTGGCCGGCGCCAGCCACAGCTTCAGCGACGTGCCGGAATCGTTCGCGCAGAACGACAATCAGGTGGCGGAGTTCCTGCTGCAACAGGGCGTGCTGCCTGCCGTCAGACCCTGAGTTTCCCAGGACTGAAAGCGGGTCTAGCCTTTGGCCGGACCCGCCGAAGCGGAATCAGGGAACCGGCGTCAGTCCGGCGCCGTCACCACCGAAGCCGCCATCGACCTTGCTCGATTTCAGGCTGACCTTGCTGAAGCCGGACAGGCTGACCAGGCCGATCAGATCGACCACGCGGCCGTAAGGGATCTTCGAATCGCCCTGCACGAACACCAAGGTGTCCGGGTCCTGGCGGGACAGTTCGATCAGCCGCGGCTGCAGTGCGTCCGGCGCGGTGGCCAGCGGGCCGAGGCCGTCGCCGGCGTCGATGAAATAGTTGCCGTTGGAATCGATCGACACCACGGTCGGCTCCTTGGGCTTGTCGCTCTGCGCCGAGCTGGCTTTCGGCAGCGTCACCGGCAGCTGCGACATCATCAGCGGCGCGGTGACCATGAAAATGATCAACAGCACCAGCATCACGTCGACCATCGGGGTGATGTTGATCTCGGCGACCGGTGAAAGGTCGGCTTCTGCGTGGACACGCTTCTTGGCCATCTTGTCTTGAGTCCTGATTCGGAATGGGCACGCCGCGGGGCGTAGTGGGGCTACGCTGAGCAGGATCGGTGCCAGGAGAGTGGGTCCGAGTTTATCGCGCAGCCTCCCGAACCGTCTAATGCCGTTTCCTGAGCCCGGAAG
Source organism: Nevskia sp. (assembly GCF_023266035.1). Lineage (GTDB taxonomy): Bacteria > Pseudomonadota > Gammaproteobacteria > Nevskiales > Nevskiaceae > Nevskia. The sequence continues at coordinate 10,257 of NZ_JAHFRY010000008.1, read as the reverse complement.
GCCTTATTTTCATGACGATTTCGTGAAGGTTGGCGACAAGCAACCGTTCGCGCCTCGTCGTCAAGCCGATTTCATCGGCGCCGGCCATGCTCTGGTCCATTGCTTGCGAGGCCCGATGCGATGCGAAATCCAACCGTCAGCGCCCGTTCATTCCCCAAGCCCGGTCTCAAGCCGGGCCGCAGCCTGAGCACGCTCGCCGCGGCGCTGCTGCTGGCCGCCTGCCAGTCGCCCGCAACACTGCCGGATGCAGCCGCTCAGCCCGCGCCGACCATTGCGGTCAAGCTGATCGCGCTGAACGATTTTCACGGCAATCTGCTGCCGCCGCGCGATCCGACCCTGTTGCCCGATCGGCCCGGCCAGCCGGATATTCCGGTGCCACTCGGTGGTGCGTCTTATATCTCGACAGAGGTCGCCCAGCTCAAGGCGGCGAACCCGCGCAATGTCGTGGTCGCCGCCGGGGACCTGATCAGCGCCAGCCCGCTGCAAAGCTCGCTATTTCACGACGAGCCGGCGATCGCGGTGATGAACGACATCGGCCTGGAATTCAGCGCCGTCGGCAATCACGAGTTCGATCGCGGCCGTGCCGCGCTGCTGCGGATGCAACACGGCGGCTGCGCGCCGGATGGCAAGCCAGGTCAGGACACCTGCGTCAACGGGCCATTCCCGGGCGCCGCTTTCCGTTACATGGCGGCCAATGTCGTCGACGAGGCCGGCGTGCCGCTGCTGCCGGCGGTGGGCGTCAAGACCTTCCTCGTCGACGGCCGCATGCCGTTGAGCATTGGCTTCATTGGTTTGACACTGGAAGGCACGCCGGAACTGGTCAACCGCACCGGCATTGCCGGCCTGCGCTTTCTCGACGAAGCCGAGACGATCAATCGCGAAGCGGCGGCACTCACCAAGCAAGGCGTGCGGGCGATCGTGGTGCTGATCCACGAAGGCGGCGAACCGCCGGTGGGCGCGGATCTCGAAGACGAAAGCTGCCCCGGTTTTGCCGGCGCGATCACCGGTATCGTTGCCAAGCTCGATCCGGCGATCGATCTGGTGATCAGCGGCCATACCCATCGCGTCTATCGCTGCCGGCTGCCGACGTCGGACCCGGCGCGCAGCATCCTGGTGACCAGCGCCGGTTCGGCCGGCCGTTACCTCACCGATATCGATCTCCAGCTCGCTGCCGACACCGGCGACGTGCTGAGTACGGCGGCGCGCAATGTGCCGATCGTCAACGACAGCGCCGCGAACGCGCGACCCGATCGCTATCCGCCGCTGGCGCCGTCGCGACAAGTTGCGGCGATCGTCGCCGAGTTCGATCGCCGTTCCCGCGAGCGCAGCTTGCAGCCGGTGGGACGCATCGCCAGCGCGCTGTCACGGCAACAGGACACGGCTGGCGAAATGCCGCTCGGCTATGTGATCGCCGATGCCCAACTCGCGGCGGCAGTGAAACAGGGCGATCGCCGCGCCGATTTCGCGCTGATGAATCCCGGCGGCGTGCGCGCCGAACTGGCGCCGCTCGATACGGCCGGCACGGTCACTTACGGGCAGGTCTACACGGTGCAGCCGTTCGGCGGCGCGTTGATGACGATGACGCTGACCGGCGCGCAGATCGACGCCCTGCTCGAACAGCAATGGCGTGCCGATGGCCGCTACGCGATCCTGCTGCCGTCCCAGGGTTTCGAGTACGCGTGGAAGGCGAGCGCGCCGCTCGGGGCGCGCATCGATCCCGCCAGCATCCGCTTGCGCGGCAAGCCGCTGTCGCCGACCGGCCGCTACCGGGTCAACGTCAATGCCTTTCTGGCCAATGGTGGTGACGGGTTCCGGGTGCTGCTGGAAGGCACCGAGCGGGTCGAGTTCGGCGTCGATCGCGACGTGCTGATCGACTATCTGGCCGCGCAGCCGGTGCCGTCACCGAAGCTCGGCCGCATTCGTCGCCTCGACTGATGGAGCTGACCTCGCCGCCGATGCTCGGCGGCGAGGCAGGTTTCAGACTGCGTTCGGCACCAGGCCCGAATGCCGCAGCAGCGCTTCCACTTCCGGCTTGCGGCCGCGGAAGGCGACGAACAGATCCATCGCGTCCTGCGAGCCGCCGTTGGCCAGCACGGTGTCGCGGAAGCGGCGGCCGGTGTCCGGCGAGAAGTTCGATTCCTCGAACGCCGCGAAGGCATCGGCGGACAGCACTTCGGCCCACTTGTAGCTGTAGTAGCCGGCCGCGTAGCCGCCAGCAAAGATGTGGCCGAAGGAGTTCGGCATGCGGTTCCAGGCCGGCGGCGGGAACACGCTGACCTCGGCGCGCGCCGCGTTGAGGGTGTCGAGAATGCCGACGCCCTTGGCAGTATCGCGATGCAGGCGCAGATCGAACAGCGAGAACTCGACCTGGCGCAGGGTCATCAGTCCGGCCTGATAGCCGCGGCCGGCCTGCAGCTTGGCGAGCAGCGCGTCGGGGATGGTTTCGCCGGTCTTGTAATGGCGGGCGAAGCCATTGAGTGTGGCGCGGTCGTAGCACCAGTTCTCCATGAACTGGCTGGGCAGCTCCACGGCATCCCAGGCGACCCCGCGGATGCCGGACACCGAAGCTTCATCGACCCGGGTCAGCAGGTGATGCAGGCCGTGGCCGAATTCATGGAACAGGGTCACCACTTCGTCGTGGGTCAGCAGTGCCGGCGCACCACCGAGTGGCGGCGTGAAGTTGCAGGTCAGGTAGGCGACCGGACGCTGCAGGCCGGTCGCGGTCTGGCGACGCACCAGGCATTCGTCCATCCAGGCACCGCCGCGCTTGTCCTGGCGGGCGTAGGGATCGAGATAGAACAGTCCGATTTCGCTGCCATCGGCTTCCGCGAGGCGCCAGGTAGTGACGTCCTTGTGCCAGGTCTTGATATCGGCCGCCGCTTCGATGCGCACGCCGTACATGCGCTCGACGACTTCGAACATGCCGGCGATCACCTGCTGCGCCGGGAAGTACGGGCGCAGTTCTTCTTCGGAATAGCCGAGCTTCTGTTCTTTCAGCTTCTCGGAGTAATAGGCCATATCCCAGGGCGCGAGATCGCTCAGGCCGTCGCGGGCCTTGGCGAAGGCGCGCAGCTCATCGAGTTCGGCAAGCGCGAACGGCTTGGCCTTGACCGCCAGATCAAGCAGGAAGGCTTCGACGGCATCCGGCGATTCGGCCATCTTGGTCGCCAGCGACAGCTCGGCGAAGTTGTTGAAGCCGAGCAGGCGCGCTTCCTCGTCGCGCAGCGCGATGATTTCCTGCATCAGCGGCGTGTTGTCGAACTGGCCACCCTGCGGGCCGAGTTCCGAGGCGCGGGTCGCATAGGCCTCGTACAGCTCGTGGCGCAGCTCGCGGTTGTCGGCGTAGGAGATGACGGCGTCGTAGCTCGGAAAGTCCAGAGTCAGCAGCCAGCCGTCGAGTTCCTTGGCTTTCGCCTTCTCGGCGGCCTGAGCCTTGCCTTCCTCGGTCATGCCGACCAGCAGCGCTTCGTCAGTGACGTGCTTCGACCAGGCCTGCACCGCGTCGAGCAGGTTTTCCTCGAACTTGGTCTGCAGCTCGGACAGGCGCAGCGCGATCACCTTGTAGCGCGCCTTCTGCTCGGCTGGCAGCGCAATGCCGGACAGCTTGAAGTCGCGGATCGCGTCCGTGAGCACCTTCTTGCGGGTTGGTGAGAACGAGGCGGCCGCCGGGCTAGCGGCGAGTTGCTCGTAAGCCTGGAACAGCGCTTCGTTCTGCGACAGCTCCAGGCCGTATTCGGTGATCTTCGGCTGCACCGCATTGAAGGCCTTGCGCCAGGCGCTGGTCGAGGTGACACCGAACAGATGCTGGATCGGCCCCCAGGCGCGGCTCATGCGATCGCTCAAGTCTTCCAGCGGTTCGATCAGACCTTCCCAGCTCGTGGCCTTGCCGCCAGCCAGCAGCGCTTAGAGCGCGGCGCGATTGTCGGTCAGCACGCCATCGATCGCCGGTTCGGCGTGCTCGGGCTGGATCGCGTCGAACGCGGGCAGGGTGTTGGGAGCGACGGGGGCGAGCAGCGGATTGGTCATGGGGAATGCCGGAAAAATTCTGATCAGTTGAAGAGATGCAGGCTGCAGGCGCCTGGTTCAAGGGCGAGGTTCGAAGCTGGGAGCGAGGATCGTCGCACGGCCGGGCGCTGCTACGACAATCGAAAATGCTGATCGCGATGATCGAGCGGGCCCGCTTCCTGCGAGAGCAGTGAAGCGGTCGCGGTATCATGCAGGCCGGTTCCCGCTGCCCATCGAGAGACCCGTTTCCGTGCGCCCTATCTCAAGTCTGATCCTGAGCTTCTTCGCTGCCCTGCTGTTGCTGAGCGCCTGTAGCGGCCAGCAGCTGACCAATGACCTGACCTCCGACAAGGGCTATCGACTGTCGTCGAACGTCGGCTTCGATGCCGCCTCCGGCCTGCAGCTCGATGTCTACAGCCCGAACGGCGTCGCCAATGCGCCGGTGGTGGTGTTCTTCTTCGGCGGCCGCTGGCAGGAAGGCAGCAAGGAAGCCTACAAGTTCGTCGGCCAGGCGCTGGCGGCGCGCGGCTTCGTCGCCGTGCTGCCGAACTACCGCCTGTATCCGCAGGTGCGTTACCCGAGCTTCCTGACCGACAACGCCAAGGCCGTGAAGTGGGTGCACAGCCAGATCGCCCAGTACGGCGGCGACCCGGCCAAGATCGTGGTAATGGGCCATTCCTCCGGTGCCTACAACGCGGCGATGCTGACCCTGAATCCGGCGCTGATGAAATCGGTGGGCGGTGATCGCGCCTGGATCCGCGCGATGATCGGCCTCGCCGGCCCCTACGATTTCCTGCCGCTCACCGATCCGGATCTGCGCGATCTGTTCGGCGCGCCGGAGAACTACGACCGGACCCAGCCGATGATGTACGCCGACGGCAGCAATCCGCCGATGCTGCTGATGCACGGCCAGGACGACAAGACGGTGTTCTCGACCAACACCGAACATCTGGCGGCGCGCATCCAGAGGGCCAATGGGCCGGTGGAGACGGTGATCTATCCGGAGATGAGCCATCGCAAGATCATCGCGACCCTGGCGACCTCTTCGCTGATCAAGCTCGCCGTCGGCCAGAGCGACGTGATGTTCTACGTCAACGATTTCATCAAGCGCAACACCGGCGCCAACGCGCCGAAGCCGCGCCAGGAAGCACCGGGCGGCCTGCAGACGATCGTCCCGACACCATGATCTTCGCCGTGATCCGCCCATGATCCGTGCGTATCGCGGCGCACTGCCGCGGCTGGGCCAGAACGTCTATATCGACGAGCAGTCCTGCGTGATCGGCGATGTCGAACTCGGCGACGATGCCTCGGTCTGGCCGATGGCGGTGATCCGCGGCGACGTCAACTTCATCCGCATCGGCGCGCGCAGCAACGTCCAGGACGGCGCCGTGCTGCATGTCACCCACGACGGTCCGCTGCTGCCGGGCGGCATGGGCCTGATCGTCGGCGACGACGTCACCATCGGCCATCAGGCGATCCTGCACGGCTGTACGGTCGGCAACCGCTGCCTGATCGGCATGGGCGCCAAGGTCCTCGACCGCGCGGTGATCGAGGACGATGTCTTCATCGCCGCCGGTGCGCTGGTCGGCCCCGGCAAGCGTCTGGAATCCGGCTGGCTGTATCGCGGCAGCCCGGCGGTGCAGGCGCGCCGGCTGAGTGAGCAGGAACTGTCGAACCTGGCCTATTCGGCCGCCCATTACGTCAGAGTCAAGAACAACTACCTGCAGGGCTGAAGCTCGGCCCGCATCGATCGCAACCCAACCCAAGAGCCCCGTCAGACATGACTCGCAAGCTAGTGCTGCTGCGCCACGGCCAGAGCCAGTGGAACCTCGAAAACCGCTTCACCGGCTGGGTCGATGTCGACCTCACCGAGCAGGGCCGCGCCGAAGCGAAAGCTGGCGGCGAACTGATGCTCGCCGAAGGCCTGAAGTTCGACTGCGCCCACACCTCGGTGCTGAAGCGCGCGCTGCGCACCCTGAACATCGCGCTCGACGCGATGGACCAGCAGTGGATTCCGGTGACCAAGTCCTGGCGCCTGAACGAGCGCCACTACGGCGCGCTGCAGGGTCTGGACAAGGCCGAGACCACCGCCAAGCACGGCGAGGCGCAGGTCAAGATCTGGCGCCGCAGCTACGACATCCCGCCGCCGGCGATGGAACTCAGCGACGCCGGCCATCCGGCCAACGATGCGCGCTACAAGAAGCTCGACATCAACGCGCTGCCGGGCACCGAATCGCTGGCCACCACGCTCGACCGCGTGCTGCCCTACTGGCATGACCAGATCGCCCCGCAACTGCTGGCCGGCCAGACCGTGCTGGTTGCCGCGCACGGCAACAGCCTGCGGGCGCTGTGGAAGTACCTGATGGGCCTCGGCGAAGCCGAAATCCTCGAAGTGAACATCCCGACCGGCATCCCGTTACTGGTCGAGCTGGACGACCAGCTGAAGGTGGTCAGCCATCGTTACCTCGGCGATCCGGAAGCGGCGAAGCGCGCTGCCGAAGCGGTGGCCAATCAGGCGAAGGTCAAGCACTAGTTTCTTCGCAGGGCATCAAGGCCCGGTCCTGCGACCGGGCCTTTTTCGTGGGCGGCGGATTCCGCATCGAGCACCTGCAACCGCGCGGTGAGCAGCAGACGCATCAGGGTGCGGGCTCTTTCCCAGTCTCGGCGCACGGCGCGTTCGGCGACGACAGGCTTTCGCCTTCGATGCGGTCGGTTGTTCAATGGCCAGTCATGTCGGTATGGAATCGGGACCCCTGGGCATGGGAGGGTCTGTGCGGTGGGACGAAAAAATCGGCAGCGCTTCAGGCCTTGCTGGGCTGGCGCCGTCAGGAGGCATGTTGAACGGGGATGAACGGCGATCTCTGGTCAGCGCGAGCAACGATACTTTCCCGGGAGTTCAGATTTTTTTTCACGGCTTTGAAAGCGTGCATCTGTTTGCACTGGACTGCCGTAGTCATTCCCGATAATTCATTCAATCGGGTCGTTTGAGGCTGTTGGCAGCGATGAAGATTTGAAGTTGCGCGTCAGATCCGGGAACAGGCTGAAAACACAGTAAATCTGAGTAGTAAAAACGACCCTAGAAAGCGCCCCTCGGCGGCCTGAATCAATTCCCGGCAGGGCAGGCGAGAGCGGCGCAGGATCAGATTGTCATCAAAATTTTCAAAGGTTTCCGTCCACGTTCGAGGGTGGCAAGGTTGAGTTTTCGCGAGTTTCGGAACAGTTGTGTACTACGGCAAACTGTTGATACGGAAAAGCTCCTTGTCCGTTTCCCCGGGCGCGGCTCGTCTGAAGCATCACATTGTCGATGATTGATGCAGAGCCATGAATCTTGTCGAGGCACGGTCGAGCGCCCGTGTCATCGGTGCCGACCGATACCACCTGTCAGTCTCGAGGCTGTCCCCGATGCTCGCGGTTATTCCCCCCAAGCTGGAATACAAGCAAGACCACGGCTGGCATTCTTATTGTGTGACCCAGTCGTCATTTGGCGCAGGCCGCTGTGGAAATCTCCATCCATTTCTTCAGCGCGCTATTGACCGACGCGGCTTGGATTTTGACGCGCGCGCACAGGAAGCCAGTTGAATGGAAATGCAAAATATTCAGGAAGCCGAACAGTTCTTCGGCCAGACCCGGCCGCGGATCACGGCGGTGCTGCCGGTGCTCAAGGCGATCGCTCTGGAGCTGCACGGACATGTCGGTGAAGAGCAGCTGCGCTCGCTGTTCCATGCCGCCGGGGTACGCCTCGGCGAGACCTATCCGGTCGAGAAGATCGAACGTCTCGGCGAACTTGAACAGTTGGCGCGCGAGTGGCTGGCGGTCAACGACTGGGGCTGGTTGAAGATCGAGCATCACGACGATGCCGTCGACTTCATCCATGGCGATTCGCCGCTCGAAGCCTGGTTCGGCAAAGCCGGCCTGGCCTGGTCCTCGTCGCTGTTCGAAGGTCTGTACGCGACCTGGATCCGCCAGCTCGGCGCCGACGATCGCCTGCAGCTGCGCCAGATCCGTCTCGCCGATCGCCCGGCGGGCGAGTTGCGCTACCGACTGACCCACGAAAGCCGCTTCCAGTAAGCGCGCCTGAAAGAACTGTGTCCGAGAAATACAGATCATGAGCTCAGCCCCGAATACCCCGCCCGAAGACGATGTCCAGCGCTTGCTGAAGCAGATGAACATGGCGGCGTTCCGCTTCAAGAGCTTCGATCGCACTGACGATCCGGAAGATGGCTCTGCCTACGATGCCACTGCTCCGGCCGAAGCGATCGAAGCACCCGTGGCACCGCGCCAGCCGCCGGTTCCGTCGCCGCCTCTGGTAGCGGCGGCTGCTCCGGCGAAGGTGGCTCGCCCAACCGTCACGCAGCAGCAGGTGCGTGATGCGGCGCCCGTCGATGAAGCCTTCGGTCGTCTGATCCGCCAGACAGAGCCGCGCGCCAAGCGCGCGCCGATGTTCCGGCTCGATCTGCCGGTGCTGCCACGGATCGCGGAATTGACGCCGGTAGCCAGCGGCGAACTGCTGCTGGCCGATGTGCTGAACCGTCTCTATCGCCTGGGGGCCTCCTCGAAGGTCAGCCTGATCCGCCAGCGGGGTGATGCGTGACCTCAGCGAAGCACGATCGCGACGCCGGCAGCCTGCTCCGCACCGCGATCCTGATGCTGTGTCTGCCGGTCATCGCGGCTGCGCTCTGGGGTTTTGCTGCGACGCCGATGACGCTGTACTGGCAACTGATCGCCGGCACGCTGGCGGTGCTGGTGGCGCTGATGCTGCGCAGCCGCTCCCATGCGGTGCTGCTGGTGATGATGGGCCTGTCGGTCGCGTTCTCGACTCGCTACCTGTACTGGCGCTACACCGAAACCTTGCCGATCGGTGAAGGCCATACCGGCTTCGATCTGTTCCTGGCCAGCGGCCTGCTGGCGGCGGAAACCTATGCCTATCTGATCCTGGTGCTCGGCTACTTCCAGGTCATGTGGCCGCTGCAGCGGCGGCCGATTCCGCTGCCGGAAAACAGCGATCTGTGGCCGATGGTCGATGTCTACATTCCGACCTACAACGAACCGCTGTCGGTGGTGAAGCCGACGGTGCTCGCCGCGCTGGAAATCGACTGGCCGCAGGACCGGATCAGCATCTACCTGCTCGACGACGGCCGGCGGCCGGAGTTCGCGACCTTTGCCAAGCAGGTCGGCGCGATCCACATGACCCGGCCCGACAACAACCACGCCAAGGCCGGCAACATCAATCACGCGCTGCTCAAGACCAAGGGCGAGTTCATCGCGATCTTCGATTGCGACCACATTCCGACCCGCTCCTTCCTGCAGCTGACCCTGGGCACCCTGCTCAGCGATCCGCGCATGGCGCTGGTGCAGACGCCGCATCACTTCTTCTCGCCAGACCCGTTCGAGCGCAACCTGCGTACCTTCCGCAAGGTGCCGAACGAGGGCGAACTGTTCTACGGCCTGCTGCAGGACGGCAACGACCTGTGGAACGCGACCTTCTTTTGCGGCTCCTGCGCGGTGATCCGGCGCACCGCGCTGGCCGAGATCGGTGGCATCGCGGTGGAAACCGTCACCGAGGACGCTCACACCGCGCTCCGTCTGCATCAACGTGGCTGGAATTCGGCCTACATCAATATCCCGCAGGCGGCCGGTCTGGCCACCGAATCGCTGTCCGCCCACATCGGTCAGCGCATTCGCTGGGCGCGCGGCATGGCGCAGATCTTCCGGCTCGACAATCCGCTGCTCGCCAAGGGCCTCAGCTTCGGCCAGCGGCTGTGCTACTCGAACGCGATGGCGCATTTCTTCTACGGCATTCCGCGGCTGGTGTTCCTGACCAGCCCGCTGGCCTTCCTGATGTTCGGTGCCCAGATCATCAAGGCCGAGGCGTTGATGATAGTCGTCTACGCGCTGCCGCATCTGGCGCTCGCGGTGCTGACCAATTCGCGGGTCCAGGGCAAGCACCGCCATTCCTGGTGGGCGGAAGTCTACGAGACGGTGCTGGCCACCTTCATCATCCTGCCGACCACCCTGGCGCTGATCAATCCGAAGCTCGGCAAGTTCAACGTCACCGCCAAGGGCGGCATCGTCGACCGCGACTACTTCGACGGCGACATCGCCAGACCGTATTTCTTCCTCTACCTGCTGAACGTCATCGGCATCGTCATCGGTTGTGTGCGGCTGTTTTACGCCGACCTCGATATGACCAACACGGTCTGGCTGAACATGGGTTGGGCGACTTACAACCTGATCATTCTCGGGGCCGCGCTG